>NZ_JBKHKK010000005.1:0-222558 GCF_046546555.1 Pedobacter sp. JCM 36344 | reverse complement strand
AACTCATTCTAGACCGGAGCTCAGAGGTATCTCCTAGGATACTCCTTGCGGTATTAGTGCGTAAAGGCCGCCCTTATCCCAACGAATGTACTCTGAGTATGCTTTGAGTACTATGGATATTACGAGGATCGGTCTACCTCTACAATGGCTATTTTAACTTATTTAAAAGTAGGATCGAAAATTCCTCCGATTTCTCCTTTGAAGAAATCACCGGTAAACGACAAATTGCAACCATAAAAAAGACGGATAGTACTAACTATCCGTCATAAAACAAGTGTATTGCCAGTTTTTTCTATTCTATGTGACTTAGCTTACTGTGGTTGTGTTACCGTATTCATTTGAAGAGTTGCCGCAGTCTGCGCCAACAGTCTTCCGTTGATGGATGCTCCCGTTTTCAAATGAATACCCGTTTGACCTAAAATATTTCCTTCAAAATGGCTTGTTGTGCCGAAGGTTACGGCTCCAGCTACTTGCCAGTAGATATTTTTTGCTTGTGCGCCGCCGCTTAATGTAACATTCACTGCAGAGCTCATATTAAGATTTCCCGAAACCTGAAATATCCAAACATCATTGGGTCCGCCTGCAATAGCGATATCGGTTGGTATGGTTACAGAACTTGTCCATTTATATAATCCTGGTGTAAGTGTTTTTCCACCAATTGTTCCGGCACCTAAATTTAAAAAATCTGGATTTATACGCCCGGCTGCATCAGTGTATGCAGTTTGCATATCGCCGATGGCTGCTGTAAGCATTGTAGCGCTGGTTGTTTTACAAGCAGGGCCTGCAGCATCAACAGAGAATACGTTACCTGTTACTTCTCCGCAACTAACTACCATTGCTGCTCCAGTAATCGGACTAGTTCCGATATCTCCAGTAATCGTTGATTTATAAACACTTGTAATTCCGGTTTTGGATAGGATTGCAAAATTGCCAGCAACCCCAAGATTTATCCCTTGTAGCGGTGCCAAAACGGTTTCTTCATTTGTTGATGCCACTGATAAAGATTTTGTTTCAGTGGGGATCTGGGTAAGATCGTGGTTTTTTGCACAGCCTCCCATAACCGCAACTATGACTATTGCCATGGCTGCTTTAAGTAAGTTATTTTTCATTTTGTAGTTGAAAGTGTGACAGTATTATCACTTAACAAACATGGCGTGTTTTCTAATGCGTATTGTTGTGTAATTCTGGGAATAAGTTGCGTAATTCACACATTTTCAAGAAAAAGATAAATGGGCTACATTCTTTCCATATACCACTTCAACTCTTTTTCCATTTTTTTGTAGCCGAAGATGGTAGAGATAGTTTTTTGCAGGCGTATAAAGGCAGTTTCACTTTTTACTATATAATCAAAAGCTTTATGATGCATACAGCTTATGGCTACCTCAATTTTATCCTGAGAAGACAACATGATAACCGAGGTATCTTGATCATAGGCCTTGATTTTATCGAGTGTTTCAATGCCGTTCATGGCAGTTTTATTAATACCATCCAGGTGAAAATCCAGGATAATCACATCAGGATTATGAGATAAATTCTCTATGCAAAGTTCACCAGTGGAAAATGTTTCGATATCAAAGTCAGCATGTTCCAGAAACTCTATCTCAAGAGATTTTAAAAATACGGCATCATCATCTACCAGAAAAAGTTTTATTTTTTTATTGCTTTTCATTGTTTGTGTTTTTTAAAAGCAGTAACTCTTTGGCTAGTTCTGTACATGCTTGCTCAGATACCTTTGCTAATTCTAAAACCAAATCGTTTAGCACACTAAAATTTATTATTTGCTCCGGTCTTGCTTCGCCGGTGTTGTCAATCTTTCGGGCATATTCCTGAACCTTTTTTGCTTTATTTTCGAAATCTGCACTAATACCCATTATCGAAAATGAGGGAATCATCTTGTGTACAGCAGCTTGTAACAAATTCCAGTCTTGATTTAACAACCCTTGTTTCATAGCTGTTAAAAGGGAGGGAGTTTGTTCCAGATAGAGAGAAATCATTTCGATCATCAATTTCGGGTTAGACTTAGTTCGGCGGTTTAAATATTCTAAGTTGGTACACTTGGCTTCAAGCAGTTGCCCGCCATCCGCCTCAGTTGGCGTCAAAACATCTTTATATTCTTCAGAAGAAGGAATGGCAGTTGCATATTTTTTTACAAAATGCATTATTTTATTATATAATATCCTTTCGTCAACAGGCTTTGCCAGATAGTCATTCATACCAACTGCTTTACATTTAGCCAAATCAACAGTTGTCACATCTGCCGTTAGCGCAATAATAGGTATCTGAGAATTCATCTTATTGCGGATGTACTCTGTAGCTTCAAAACCATTCATCTCAGGCATTTGCAAATCCATTAAAATAATATCATAAGGTTTGCTCTCCTCGTTAAAGTTTTGCCGGGATAATTTTTCAATGGCTATTTTCCCGTTTGGAGCAATATCGCTTTCAAATCCGAAATCATCTAAAAGAGTTTTCATTAGTAATTGATTAAGTGTAATATCTTCCACCACCAATACTTTCAGGTTTTTGATAGCCATATCCAATTCCACTATGTCCCTTTCAAGTACCGCCTCTGCTTTAGTTTTTTGAAAACTTAGTATAAAACTAAAAGTAGAACCTTCATTAATTTTACTTTTTACGCTAATTTTTCCTCCCTGATATTCCACTAACTGTTTAACAATGGCGAGCCCCAACCCAGTTCCGCCAAACAACCTGGATGTGCCGCTCGATGCTTGCTGAAAGTTTTCAAAAATGCGATCAAGCGTATCTTCTTCAATTCCGATACCGGTATCTGTTACTGCAAACTCGATACTTACTTTTTCTGAATTATCGTCTGATAACAGGCGTACACTTACAGTGATTTTTCCTTTTGCAGTAAATTTTACTGCATTACTAACCAGGTTTAAAATAATTTGGTGTAGGCGTACCGGATCGCCAACCAAAACTTCCGGAATGTTGTGGTCATATTCTTTGACGAGTTGTAAATTCTTTTCTTGAATTTTTGTCTCGAATAAATGGAGCATCGAAGAGAGGGAAGCGGCCATTTTGAAAGGCGTTTTCTCGAATGACATTTTCCCTGCATCAACTTTCGCCAAATCAAGTATGTCGTTAATAAGTACTATCAGTGCATCACCACTAACTTTTATAGCTGTCAAATAAGTTTCTTGCCTTACCGATAAATCGGTTTTCAATAACACTTTTGTAAATCCGATTATGGCATTCATCGGAGTACGAATTTCGTGGCTCATGTTCGACAAAAACTGCTGTTTGGCCTTCACTGCATCTTCCGCTATTTGGGTAGCACTTTCCGCCTTTCTTTTAGCAACTTCTGCAATTTCTGTTGCTGTTTCAGCAAATATCTTTGCCTCGGTTAATTCTGTAGCAATTTTCTTCTGTTCAGTAACATCCCGGGCAACAATCACCACGCCAAGTACATTTCCGCAATCATCTTTATAAACCGATCCATTAAATAATACATCGGTAAGTTTCCCGTCCTTATGGCGGATAGTAAGTGGTGAATCGGCTACGGAACCTTTAGCGAATACTTTCAGATAAACTTCACGTGCCTTTTGCGATTCTGTGAAGTAATCAAAAAAGTCTGTACCTGTCAGTTTTTCGCGGGCAATACCGGTAATGTTTACCGTCGCCTGGTTCATGTCGGTAATCTTACCTTCAGTACTGATTGTAACCAGAGGATCGAGACTGGCTTCAATAAGACTTAGTGAATATTGAGAGGCTAATTTTGCAGAATAACTAAACGCTTCCAGTTCTTTATTGGCAATCTCCCGTTTCTCTTTCTCTTTGTTCTGAAAGTCGAGTTCTATGTCGGCAATTACCAATTCTGCCGCACGCTTTTCCTTTTCACCAGTTTGAAAAATAAGTTCAGTATTGGCAATGAATAACTCTGCTGCTCGTTTTTCTTTTTCATCATTCTGGAAGGCAAGCTCTTTGTTGGCTATGATTAACTCGTTGGCACGTTTTTCCTTTTCATCGTTTTGAAATACCAATTCTTTATTCGCAATACTTAGTTCTGCAGCGCGTTTCTCCTTTTCGGCATTTTGAAATACCAACTCTTTATTGGCAATGATCAGTTCTGCAGCACGTTTCTCCTTTTCGGCATTTTGAAATACCAATTCTTTATTGGCAATAATCAGTTCGGCAGCACGTTTCTCTTTCTCTTCATCCTGAAAAGCGAGTTCCAGATTTGCAATACCCAATTCGGCTGCACGTTTTCCCTTTTCTTCATCCTGAAAGGCGAGTTCTTTGATAGCAATAACTAATTCGTCGGCTCGTTTTTCTTTCTCTTCATCTTGGAAAGCAAGTTCTATATTCGCGATAATCAGTTCATCAGCTCGTTTCTCTTTCTCTTCGTCCTGAAAAACAAGCTCTTTATTTGCAATACCAAGCTCAGCGGCACGTTTGCCTTTCTCCACTTTCTGAAAAGCAAGTTCCTTCCGGGCGAGAAATAACTCGGCTTCCAATCTTTCCTTTTCTTCTATTTGAAATGCAAGTTCTTTTTGGGCAATGAATAATGCGCCCTCTTCAGATTTTTTTATTTTAGCCATGACCTTTCTCTACCATACGTTTCTACAGCGTTTTATTTTCTATCTATCATCCTGATTGCCAATTTCTTCAATCGGACTTCTTCTTTTAACTTTCAACTTTTTAAAATGAGATGGCGATAGCCCCGTAACTTTCTTAAACTGATTAGATAAATGTGCCACACTATTATAATTCATCTTCCATGCAATCTCTGTTATATTGAGTTCATCGTAAATAATCAACTCTTTTATCCGTTCAACTTTATGGGAGATGACAAATTGCTCTATCGTAGTCCCCTGTACTTCCGAAAAGAGATTTGCCAGGTAGGTATAATCGTGGTTTAACTTGCTGCTTAAAAAATCAGAAAAATTGATTTTGATCAGTTCATCCGTATGGTGTACCATTTCAATAACTATTTTTTTTATTTTTTCAATTAGTACGGATCGCTTATCATCCATTAATTCAAGTCCGGAACTAAGCAGAGCAATCTTTACTTGCTCTCGTTGCTCAGCAGAAATATTTTCCATAATTTCCACTTCCCCTAGTTCTACAATAATAAAATGGAGGCCCAGTTTAAATAGCTCTTGTTTAACTATCATGGTGCAGCGGACGGAAACCATATTCTTTATGTGCAGTTTCATTTTTAACGACTTCCCTTTTCTCGATGCGGATATCTAGTGCAAGATAGACTAATTAAACAGCCCAATTTTTTATTTTTATCGCTCAGTGTCTCTTCCTTTTGGGAAGTCATAAAGAGGTTGATCTTTTACCTTTATCTGAAGGTAATAATAGCCATCATGGACATTAAACCCTTTTTCATAGGAATATAAGAGATGTCGGTTTTGCCATTGCAAATCTGTTTATTTAGATGAACTATTCTGGTTGATATGAAGTTTGTACTGAAGCTTTTCGAATACCGCTCAGTTATGTGCTTTAAGGCTGTTTGCTAGGGGCCACGCGCAAGCAGACACGAAGCAGACACGAAGGAGACACGAAGCCAGGACCTAGGAGAGGCAACTAGTAATAAACTGCTGAAGCTGTTCTTTAGTGCCTGAAATAGGGAAATGCTGAATATATATATTACCATGATTAGGAGCAGCATTGTTTAATTGCTGAAACGAACCTACAATGTGGTATTTAGAGAAAAGAGGGTTTTGCACTTAACCTGAGGGGAGTGTACAGATAAAATGATAAGTGTACGCTTAATTTGATAAGTGTACACTTAAGTTGGTAAGTGCACACTTTAGTATTTAAGTGCCGCTATTTTAACATTTTTAATACCAGTTTCTTTTGCTCTTAACAAGAGTTTCTCAACCTTTAGGCCTGGGCGGAAAGCTATCATAGTGCGTTGACCTGCAATCTCCGTGTCGATCTGTGAGCCGCCAAATTTATCTTCGTACTTAACGATCATGCGAACGGTAAACGGTTTATCTGTACCGGCCAAATTTTCAATAGCGTAATTGCGTGCAGTACTTGGAGAACCTCCTTCACGTAAAGATTTCTCCATACCGGAGAAATTCTGAAGTTGTCCTTTTCCATATTGTGCTTTTTTCGCCTTAGGGCTAAATTGGACTTCGCAGGCATTATTTTCTTCATTTGCTCCCCAAAAAAGTGCACCTAATTTCCCATCGATAGCTGTACCTGGCTCTACATTAAATGTTAGTAGGAAAGAGGAGGATTCTGTATTAAAAGTGAGGGTCTCTTTAATTTCTTTCGCCAATAATTTTTCTTTTTGTGTAGCAGGAATTATTTCCTTCATCCATTTAGTTCCAATTCTGCCGTCAGGAGATTGTATCATTTCATGGATAGTCAGCGCTCCCCCCCAACCGGCCATAGGGATCCAGCCAGCCAGCAAGAAACGGCCATCGTTTATTTCAGTTACGGCAGGTACGTTCATCCCATTGTAAAAGTCTAACCCTGCTTTTACCCCATCTACAAATTTATCTTCTGATGCATTGTCTGGTTTTGACCAAAAGCCGGTAAAACCACCGATCACGTAATCATAATTTCCCCAGCGGAAGAAAAATGTGCAGTCTCCTCCCGGAGGAAAGCGCTCATTGATAGATCGCCAGCCTCCATCGATCGATTTAGATTCCCAGGTTCCTTTTGCTCCATAATTAGCTAACATGCGTAGGCGTCCTTGGGGATCTGTATAAACACTTGGGTTTTCACAAGGGTGAAATAAGATTTTAGTTTTCTTGAAATTGCTGATGCCATCTTGACTAATGGAATAAGTGGATCCGGCTGGATATCCCGGAATAGTATCATAGCGGAAGGAGCCTGTGAATCCGTGTTTATTATAATAATCCCATTGTAAGGGTAAGGTCGTTTCTTCCTTAGGGTAGATTCGTGTCGTGTGCAGGCCGTAACTAAGACAAAGTTTATTGTCAAAGATAAAAGGGGTGCCGGTTCCGAATGTTTCCCATTGTTCCTCTATCGGGGTAGCCGCATCGTGTTCAGTCCAAGTTTTGAAGTCTGTTGTGGAGAGGTGCTCAAAGTAATGCCCTCCCTTTCCAAATTTGCTGCCATGGCCCCGGCGATCAAATAAATAGAATATATGATAACGTCCCTGATGATAGAAAGTAGCGACGTCGCCCACCCAGGTATTATGCCCTTGAGGCGTCCAATATTGAATCTCATTTGAAATACGGGGCTTCTTTAATGCCACTTTTTGTGGCGTAATTCCTGGGAAAGAGATCTCGGCATTTGCAACTACGGAAGGATTTATTTCCCAAGTGCTTCGCTCTCCCCATTTAGGGTAGCCTAAGGCGAAGTCGTTGTCAAGAAGCTCGTTGTCGACATACAATGTCCATCGAACACCTGAGAAATTAAGTACAACTTCATGTTCTCCTTCTATTTTTTTTAACATATTCAAAGGAATGCCTATAGGCATCTCACGAGTGCCTTTCAGTTCGGTAGGAGAATGGAGCTGAAGAGCGGCTTCCAATACTGGAACAGAGCCATCGTGCATTGGATACGCGGGATAGTTCTGGCGGGTTCGATCCTTAACGGCATATTGAAAAGTATTCACACTCAGCACTCCTGGAATATTTAGAAGATTGATCCGGGACTTTCCCACTTTCAGATTAACCTTCATTTTGATTGTAAAACTACTGCTGTCAAACGGCGCCTTAAAAGTTGCACTCGTTTTTTTCGATGAGAGAACACTCAGTGCTGTTCCTTTCGAAAACTGCCAGGGAGTAGCGCGTAGTAATAGTTTGACAGCCTTTCTTTTATCGGCACAGCCAAAAAATAACAAGCTGCCAATGATCAACAATAGTAGCGAAGAGGAATTAAGTGGTTTCTTTTTCATTGATTTTGTCAAAAAATAGATAATTTGCTAATTATATGTGATTTGTGTGCTTTTACTTTTCCTGCACTAGTATACTAATGCCGACAAAATACCAAAAGCGTTCTGCAAATTTGCATAAAGGAAGACCATACTCCTTCAACCAAATATAACAGATGAAGCTAAAACTTAAAACTGCATGCCTAAGCAAGAACAAGATTCGCCAAACCTTGATCACTGGAAAAATGAAAAATGTGAACAATTTGATGCGTTTCGCATTGGCAATAGTACTGATAGCCGGTCTTAGTCAGCCAACCATAGCGCAAACTGCCGCTATTAATAAATCAGCACCGGATGCATTGCCGGGCGATGGCCTTAAACGTTATGACTTTTTTTATGCAGGTGAGGCCAAGGCACGCAATATGTACATTGTTCGCAATGGTAAAATTAATTGGAGCTATATTGATACTACTGGAAAAGGCGAAATAAGCGACGCCATAATGATGGCTAGCGGCAACGTATTGTTTGCACACCAGTTTGGCATTACTTTGATCAATAAAGATAAAAAAGTGCTTTGGCATTATGATGCGCCTTCAGGTTTTGAAACCCATACCGCGCAGATGATAGGAACCGACAGGGTAGTTTTTGTACAAAATGGCAACCCAGCGAAGGTGTTTATTACCAATATAAAAACTAATAAAGTTGAGAAAGAGTTTGTGCTGCCTTTTAAGAGTGGTACCCATGGCCAAGTGAGGCATGCCCGCCTAACTGCCGCAGGTACTTTGCTGGTGGCGCATATGGACTTGGGTAAGGTAAATGAGTATGATACAGATGGAAAGATACTGATGTCGATAGATGCACCCGGCGCATGGTCAGGCGTGGAGATAAAGAATGGTAATATATTGATAGCCAGTAATGATCATTATGTACGCGAAGTTACCCACAGCGGCGCCGTGGTTTGGAATTGTGATTTAAAGGAGTTGCCTGATTATAAGATAGCACCACAAGTGGCCCTACGGTTGCCAAATGGCAACACGCTTGTTAATAGCTGGTTTAATCAATGGGATGGCAAGGTTGGCGAAAGTAGCCGCACGGTGCAGGCTATCGAGCTTACTGCCGATAAAAAGATAGTTTGGGCACTCCGATCCTGGGAAGCACCTGCAAACCTGGGCCCAGCAACTATTATCCAGTTATTAAAGGACCCTAATAACGCTACTTATGAAAAAGCGTATTTCGGTAATATCAAGTGATTTTTGAGCCGACTACCTTCCTCTAAGTTTTAGCCACTAATTTGCCGGCCTCGCCACTTACACTTAGCGAAAGATGAACCTAAGTATATACATGTTTTTTATGCACACAACGTCATCAGTTGTAAGGTAATTTATAATCATTCTAAAATAACTAAGTGTTAGTTTTATAAAATTACCAAACTAAATCATTCATCCACATGAGATTAAAAGGTTTGCTGAAAACTTCGGTTTATCTTGTTTTATTATTTCTCTTCACCACTGTTTGTCTGTTAATCGTTACTTCGAAACGAATCAACCAAACACAATTGTCAGTTTTAAAAAAACAATCATTATTAGATCTTGCAGATGTGTTTAGTGCTAATTTAGGTTCATATCAGCAGTATTTTAGAACTTTTGTCGAGTCACCGTCTAGTTTCCTCATAGAAAAAATAAATTGGCATGAGAACATATCAGATTCCTCGCTAATAAAAATGATATATGTTATAAATGATGATTCTGGTACTGTAACTATTATGTCAAGGTTGAAGAAGAACTACGAATTTGAAAAGAGGTTTATTAGTTCGAACCTGAGTAAAAAAGAGCAGCTGCAAAACAGTGCTGTTCATGAAGGTGAACAGCGAATGGATTATGTTTGGACTGATCTTTTCAATTTAAGAGGATTATTGAAGGCTGGCATTTTGGCTGACAATGAATTAATATTTCAGAACTCCAGGAAATCAAATATCATTGCCGTAGTTGCTATATTGTTGCTGATAGCCGCTGGTGGTGTGTTCATAGTAGCGGAAGATAAAAGCAGAAAAGATGATTTAGCGTTACAGGCTGAAGAAAAGGCAAATCGGGAAAAGGAGCTTTTGATGGCATTCCTTCTGGATAATACTACCACAAGTATGTACATAGCCAATAAATACGGTGCAATACTCTATGCGAATAACGCTTTTAAATCATTTGTTGCACTTGAGGCGGATCAAATTATTGGAAAACAGTTTTTGCAATTGCAAACCACAAAGAAGCTACATTTTAATAATCCAAGTTTGAGGAATAATCCAGATCCTGAATATAAAGAAACAGAAGAAACCGTGACTATTGATGGGAAAGAACATTATTATTTTACCAGAAAATATCCCATTAAGAATTCTGATGGTGATGTTTTTGCTTGTGCAAATATCAGTAGGGATATTACTGAAAGAATTTTTCATGAAAATGGTCTAAAGAAATCGCGTGAAGAGGCTGAACATGCCCGACTTACCCAAGAGCTGTTTATGGCGAATATTAGTCATGAAATAAGAACACCCATGAATGGAATAATGGGCATGACTGATTTGCTTAATGGTACGGATCTTAATCTGGAGCAGCGCGATTATTTAAAAATTATACAGCAATCATCATTAAATATGATGGTATTGATCAATGATATTCTTGATTTTTCAAAGATTGAGGCAGGCATGATGGAGCTTGAACATATACCTTTCAAAATAAACGATATTGTTGATCAGGCTTTTGACGCAATAAGGGCAAAATCAATTCAGAAGAATCTAAAGCTAAGCAGGCAGATAGACCATAAGGTTCCATTGTTTGTGATAGGGGATCCTCTGAGATTGTATCAAATATTGGTAAATATTCTTTCTAATGCGGTTAAGTTTACAGAACATGGCTCAGTTGGTATAAGTATCACTGCATGTAGTTTTAGTTCGCCCTTTCTTAAAGTAATTTTTAAGATCACGGATAGTGGGATCGGAATCCCTGAAGATCGAATAGGTTATATTTTTCAGAGCTTTGCACAAACCAGTATTGACATTTCAAGAAAATTTGGAGGTACAGGTTTGGGACTGGCTATTGTAAAGCAATTGGTTGAGATGCACGATGGATCTATCACTGTAGAAAGTCGGCTTGGCGCTGGAAGCTGTTTTTCCATTGAATTACCATTCCTGTCATCGACGGCCGGTACTTGGGAAGTTACGGACTGTGAAAAATTTGCTTTATTAAAAGATAGAAGGGTACTTATTGTTGAGGATAACCTAATCAACCAAAAAGTAATAGTTAAGACGCTCGACAATGTTGGAGTGATATCTACCGTTTGTGACAATGGTTTTACGGCTTTAGAATTGCTTACTACTAAAGAATTTGATTTGATAATCATGGATATCCAGATGCCCGAAATTGATGGGAGGGAAACTACTATTCGTATTAGAAAGCAACTTAATCTTTTTACACCTATAATTGCGATGACAGCATCTGTTTCTGCAGAGGAACGAGAGAAATGTAAATTAGCTGGTATGAACGATTACATATCTAAGCCTTTTATCAAAGAAGATCTTTTTGAGAAGCTGTTACTTCACATTTGAAAGATCTATCTTCCATTTTACTAAAACTTTTTTACGTGAAATATTGTCTATTAACCGACTTCAGGATAACATCAAGACGGCTTTAAACAATTTACCAATGTTCTACGGAAATAATTTAAGATTTATTATTTTTTATCAGAAGTCACTGCCAATAAAGATAATGTGGCAATAAATAATGTGCTTAACATTATTATCGACATAGGAATAACACAAATAGCTATTTTGGTATATTCTAGAGTTTTTCTCATCGTTAGGGATTATTAAACAATAGTACGCTTTCTAAATAGTAGTTGGAAATTTATTATAGCTTCTGGCTCTACAATTTTAGTTATCAGGTCTATCATACGAAACCATTTTTTAACCAAATTAAGAAAGGTAGCGATGTCGCTACACGATGTTTATTACTTGTTTGTGAGTCATTTATAATCGGTACAAATTTGCGCTAATGCGCTCGATAAGTGCTTTTGGAAGAAATGTGGCCCCATAAGCAGATATCTTATTTAAGAATCCTGCAATGATTTCAGGCTTCTTCTTAAACATTCCTTTTACTCCAATTTCCGCTACGACTGAAGCTGGCATATTGAACTTTTCTGCCAATTCTGCGAAGGCATCCAGACCTGCGCGACTACCAAATCCTGTTGCGGTAGGACCTGGAGAAAGACAGCTTACTGCTACATTCGTATTTTTAAGTTCGTATCTAATCGCTCTGCTGTAGGAAAGCACAAAAGACTTACTTGCTGCATAAAGCGCCATGGATGGCATAGCTTGATAAGCGGCGGTACTCGCAACGTTTAGAATGTAAGCTTCTTTCTGTGTTTTCAATCCAGGTAATAAGTGATGGGTAAGCTCCAACACCGCATTGATGTTGAGCTGTAACATTTCCATCTGTGCATGAATTGGCAAAGCATCAAAACTTCCCCAAAGTCCGAAACCTGCATTGTTGATTAAAACCGATAGGGAAGTTGTTTTACTGTTGGCCCATTCTGAGACCTTCGCGGCCATTCCCGGTGTTGACAGATCTGCCGCCAAATAGAAACTACTCACGTGATAGGTGGAGTTCAGATGCTCCGATAATTCCTGAAGTTCGTTTTCAGACCTTGCTATTAGCAGTAAATCATATCCTCGTTTAGCAAGTTGAATGGCAACTTCACGACCTATACCTTTACTTGCCCCAGTTACTAAAGCGTATTTACCCATTTTTATGTTTGTTATTTAAAAATTGGGAACCTAGTATCCCCCTCCCGTGTCATTTCCTCTTGGATCGGCACCTATCTCCAACTTGCCATTAGGCTTCACTAAGATCGCATCAACACGACCAATTGCACTTCTCTGAACAATTTTATAACCTTTCAAAGTTAATCTTTTTCTGGTGGCTTCTGAGATTGCACCTGTCTCCACATATACTTCGTCGGGTAACCACTGGTGGTGGAAGCGGGGTGCAGAAACTGCCTCCTGCATGTTTTTGCCAAAAGCAAAAACGTTTAAGACGCTTTGGAAAACCGAGGTAATGATCGTTGAACCACCAGGTGTTCCTACTACCATGACCAGCTTACCATCCTTTTCGATGATCGTTGGCGTCATGGAGCTGAGCATTCTTTTACCAGGTGATATGGCGTTTGCCGCCCCACCCACCAGTCCGTATACATTAGGTGTGCCCGGCTTCACTGAAAAATCATCCATCTCATTATTGAGAATAAAGCCAGCGCCTGCAACCACTACCATAGAACCATAGGAACCATTTAAAGTAGTCGTAGCAGAAACTGCGTTGCCTTCTCCGTCAACGATTGAGAAATGTGTGGTCTCTTCGCTTTCGTAACCGGGTACTTTCCCCGGATTTACCTGGGAACTAGGAGTAGCTTTGTCAAAACTCATATCAGCTAGTCTGGAAAAGATGTAATTCGAATCCAATAATTCTTTTTCGCGAACTTTCACATAATCAGGATCGCCCAAATAGGTTGCCCTATCTGCATAAGCTCGGCGTTCTGCTTCCACTATTAGCTGGACAGTGGAGTCGGACTGAAAACCCCAACGTTTTAGCGGGTATTTACTAACCTGTTTCAACATAGTCAGCAATGCTATCCCACCACTCGATGGAGGTGGCATGGAAATAACTTTATAATTCTGGTACATTCCGGTTACTGGTTTTCTCCAAACGGCATGATAATTTTTCAAGTCTTCTTTGGAGATGACACCTTTCGTGTACTTCATTGCGGAAACTATGGCGGCGGCTATTGGGCCTTCGTAAAACCCGGCTCTACCTTTATCACGAATTAGTTTTAAAGTTTTTGCCAGCTCCGGTTGTTTCAGTAGGTCTCCTGATTTCCACTGTGCCTCTTTAACAAAGGCAACAGGTAGTTGGTTGTATTTTTGAAAATCGGCTTTGCGACTATTAAGTTCATCAGCCTGTTGCGGAGTGATGGGAAATCCCTTCTCTGCCAGGTCGATCGCCGGTTGTAGGTCCTTCTTCCAATCGAGCTTGCCATACTTAGTATGCGCTTGTACCATGCCGTCTACGCTACCAGGAACCCCGGATGCCAATGCCCCAAATAAACTTTTATCAGTTATGGCATTTCCTTTTTCGTCCAGGTACATATCTTTGGAGACGTTTGTTGGCGCTTTTTCACGATAATCGAGGGTGTTCGAAATGCCTTTGTTGTCTCGATAGACAATAAATCCACCCCCACCGATATTTCCAGCATTCGGGTAAACCACCGCCAAAGCAAATTGTACAGCAATGGTAGCATCAATGGCATTACCACCACCTTTCAAAATGTTCAAACCAACTGTTGTAGCTCCGGGGTGAGCGGTAACTACCGCTGCGTGGTCATATTGGTTAAGATTTTTTACAAAGCTACAATTGGTAAAAGACAATAGGGTGAAGCCGACGATGGTCAGCATTGCGATCTTTGTATTCATGTTTAAATGGCTCGCTAAAACTGTTATCCCAAGCCAGTTGTGAATGTACGACTTTCTGGTTTAGCTATTAGCAACCCTGACGGATATGGTTGTTCTTTGATTACCGGAAAGCTTATTGATAATGGATAAACTTGAAAGAAAATAGGTTTACCTCTGAAAGTTCCTTCAGTTTAGGAAAATATTAATGCTAAAACAAATTGTATATCTTCACGATGGCAAAACAATTTTTTATAAATGAATAATACGGAATACGATGCTATAGTTGTTGGCTCCGGCCCGAATGGGCTTGCGGCAGCTATTACTTTAAGACAAGAGGGGTTATCTGTGTTACTTATTGAAGGTAAAGATGTAATTGGGGGCGGACTTACTTCCGCTGAATTTACACTTCCTGGATTTGTACACGATGTATGTTCAGCCATTCATCCACTTGCATTAGGATCTCCTTTTTTTGAGACTTTACCTTTATCTGATCATGGGCTTATTTATATACAACCAGACTTAGCCGCAGCCCACCCGTTTGACGATGGCACCGCAGCGGTACTTACAAGTTCTGTAGAAGAAACTGCGAGGCTACTCGGGGCTGATGAGCAAGCTTACCTGGATATTTTTAGTCCGGTAGTGAGAGACTGGCCCTTAATCGCTTCAGATGTGCTTTCTCCACTTCATTTTCCTAAACATCCAATTGCAATGGCACAATTTGGTTTTAAGGCATTAACCTCTGCAAGTTATTTTGCAAAGCGTTTTAAAACTAAAGAAGCAAAGGGACTGTGGGCAGGCATGGCCGCACATGCGATACAGCCATTGTCAAACCTGAGTACCTCAGCGGTTGCGCTTGTCTTGATGACGGCCGGACATATTAAAGGTTGGCCAATTCCTCAGGGGGGATCTAAAGAGATTGCCAATTCCTTAGCTTCGTATTTCATTTCTCTGGGAGGGCGGATCCAAACCGGGCAATTTGTTAAAAGTCTAAGTGATCTTCCATCTGCCAAGACCGTGCTTTTTGATGTTACGCCGAAACAGCTGTTACAAATTGCGGGGCACAAGTTTTCGTCGCTATATAAATGGCAACTGGAGCGTTACCGATATGGTATGGGAGTTTTCAAAATCGACTGGGCGCTTAATGGCCCTATACCCTTCACTGCATTAGAGACACGAAAAGCTGGAACCGTTCATCTTGGCAATACGATTGAAGAGATTTCATTGTCGGAGAAAATAACCTGGCAAGGTCAGCATTCGGAAAAGCCCTATGTATTACTTGCTCAGCAAAGTCTTTTTGACGATACGCGTGCGCCTGAGGGAAAACATACTGCCTGGGCATACTGCCATGTACCTAATGGATCTACTAAAGACATGACAGCTATCATAGAGCAACAGGTGGAACGATTTGCACCCGGCTTTAAAGAACTTATATTGGCGAAACATTCAATGAACACGGCTGAAGTCGAGGCTTATAATCCAAACTATATTGGTGGAGATATTAATGGTGGGGTAATTGATCTGGGTCAGCTTTTTACGAGGCCAGCACTGAGGCGCTCACCGTACCGAACTTCCGCGAAAGGATTATACATTTGCTCTTCGTCTTCTCCTCCTGGTGGTGGTGTACATGGAATGTGCGGATACCATGCCGCCAGACAAGCGCTTATTGATATCTTTTCTATTGAACTAACACATAAACCACATAAAATTTAATAATGTCAGTACAAAAAAAGTTAACTATTCATGAGGACTGGGTAGTCGTCATCCTTGGTGGACTCATCATCCTTTTGGCCTTTATTGGTCTTATTTTACCTGTACCTTCTTTTAGTTGGAAAACGGGAGCAGAGCTATCAACAACTGTATGCTCTACGAGTAATTTACAAATTATAGGCTTGCAATTCCTTTTTGTACTCGTGATTTCTACTTTAGGTACCCTTTTAACAGGGAAATCTGTAGCTGCTAACTTAAGGACATTTCCTGTGGTTTATCTATTGACCATGGTAGCTCTAGTGCTTGCTGGCAATGCCCAAATTAAAGCATTGAACCTGGAGGCTGTGATTTTTAGTTTGACGATAGGCCTGATCATTGGAAACTTTATGAAACTACCGGAATGGTTTAAGTTAGCATTGTCCACCGAGTTGTTTGTAAAGATTGGATTGGTATTACTGGGAACTACAGTAATCTTCTCTGATATTCTGAAGGCAGGATCTTTGGGGCTGATTCAAGCCCTTGTGGTGGTGCTGTCGGTATGGTATTTTGCATTTTGGCTTTGTAGAAAGTTAAAAGTAGATGATGAGCTCACAATGATGATATCCAGTGCGGTGTCTATCTGTGGTGTATCGGCGGCAATTGCGACGTCTGGTGCGATAAAGGGGGATTCCAAGAAACTTTCTTACGTTATTTCCATGGTGCTCATAACCGCGATACCAATGATGATTTTCATGCCCTATATCGCCGCCTACTTTCATTTTCCTCAGGCAGTAACCGGAGCATGGTTAGGGGGTAGCATAGATACAACCGGTGCGGTAGTCGCTTCGGGTACTTTGGTTGGTGAGGAGGCCTTGAAGATCAGTACGATTGTGAAGTTTTCTCAAAATGTATTGCTTGGAATTGCGGCTTTCGCCATTTCAGTGTACTGGACTTATAAGAAACATCCAATGGGGGAGGAAGAAGCAGCGAAACCTACCTTGAAAGTGATTTGGGAACGCTTTCCAAAATTTGTTATCGGATTTATCGTGGCTTCGTTAGTATTTTCATTTTTTGTTCCAGCAGAAGTTTCTTCTGCGGTGAAAGGGAGTTTAAAGAATTTGCAAGGTCTGTGGTTCGCTTTGGCATTCACTAGCATAGGGCTGGAAACCAACTTTAAAGATCTTTTTGGAAAGAATAGCAAGAAACCGTTTTACGCGTTCTTAATTGCTCAGGGATTCAATGTTATTGTCACCTTGATTATTGCCTTTTTTCTATTTGGATAAATTAAAATTGCAAAAAGCCCGGATTGTCAATTGTTTGATATCTATCATTACTTTTAGGACCTCACCCAATACGCAATCCGGCCTGCTGCTTACACCCATTTTGGATTCCATCGTAGCCTAAGCTCGAGAGTAAATGGCCGGCTAGACTTTATTAAAAAAAATACTTTTTAGCAAGAAGTGCTTGTTTCAATGATAAAAACCTATATTCGACACACTTATAAAAAAATAAACATGGAAAATTTCACAAAACTTAAAGAGCTGGTAGCATCGGTTGAAGCAGATGCAGCTAAATTTTACAATTCTGGAAACGGTGCAGCTGGAACCAGAGTAAGAAAAGGGATGCAGGATTTGAAAAACCTTGCTCAGGAAATCCGTACTGAGGTTACAGAAAAGAAAAATACCAAATAGACACGAGTATTATTTGTGAGGCGGGAGTGTTCTGTGGAATGTTCCCGCTTTTTTGTGCTTAATGATTTCTTGCAGCTTCCTGAATTATTTCCACAATCCCTTCATTTTTAACTATATACATACCTAGTCTTTCTTTAGAAATCCCATCCATCAATTTGTAGGTAAAGACGGGCCGGTCGTGTTCAAAGAAAGTGTCCATGTATTTAAAGGATACGTTTTTATGCGTCTTTAGCTCTTCGGCAAGCTCAACTATGTGGGTAGAAATCAAAAAAACCGAGCTTTTTACTTGGGTCAGTTCATTCATGATCAGTAGTGAGGCGTCAAAAGCATCTTTCACATTTGTACCTCGAAACAGTTCATCGAAGATCACGAACACTCTTCCTCCATCTCTTAATTGTAGGGCAGTTTCTTTCACGCGTCTGACTTCTGTGTAATAGTGACTCAAGCCATCGTTGATGTTATCAGGAAGATTGATTGTGGTGATCATCCCGTTAAAAATCGTCGTGCGCATCGATTTAGCAAAAACAGGAAAACCAATGTGAGCCAGATATACGCATAAACCTGTTGCTTTCAAAAATGACGACTTCCCGGCCATATTTGATCCTGTCAAAAAGGTCATATTGTTGTGCTCCTGAATTTCTACATTATTTGTTACTGCATTAATAATTCCAGGGTGATAAAGTTCCTTAATTGATAGGTTCGCGCAGTCACTCTCCGAGTAGCTAGGCAGGCTTAAACCTTTGTGCATGGTTAGATAGGCTAGCGCTTCGTAAACGTCCAGCTCGTAAACCAATCTCAATAGTTCGGTCATTTCTTTTTTATGTTGTTTTCTAAACACACCGTCCAACCTACTTAAGTGATAAAATCTAAGTTTTTGCGGTTTAATAGAGATCATCTTCCTTATTGCAGGCAATGCAAGAATCTCTACCATTCGTTTTGCTTGTAATTTCAACCCTTCGGGGGAGTCGGTATCACTGACTACCTGAAGATATTCCTCAAGAAATTGAGCCAGCTTTAAAAAATTTTTGAGCCCGCTTTCCACAATGTAGTAATCTGCCCCCGCTGAGAACTTATTCTGTATAAAATCTACTGTAGCATCTAGAATATTTCCTTTTAGGTGACGCTTGTTGTGTTTTAGGTAATGCTCAATCAAATCGAGCTGATTGTTGCTTAGTTCTAAAATAATGTGTCCTTTTAAAAACCAGGAGATCGCGGCTACTCGGTTCGAAAGAAATTTTATGTCCGACGAAGGGTTTTTCATCATTTCATAGATCATCTCTTTGCCGCCTATCGTTTTCGTGAATTTGAATATACCGACTATAGCTTCAGCGTTGGATGCAGAACTGAAAATATTCAAATCCGTTAAAGACTGCTGATCAATATTAAATTTCATACTTTGGGGGGCGTCACGCGCTATTTGGATAATTGATGCCGGAATATACTTATTAAATTTTGCTAACTTTGTTACAGTTAATTTTTAATAGCTAACCATTCAAACTTATTCATGAAGAAGACCATTCTTTTATTCTTTATTCTACTTTCCACTACATCTGCTTTTTCTCAGGGAATGCTAAATCTTTTTGGGAAAACTGAAGACTTCTTTGCACTGATGTCGGAAGAAAAATACACAGAAGCATACGTATATTTCGATGCCAGCTTTCAAGCTAAAGTGCCTGCAGCAAAGCTTCAGGAGATGTGGACTTCAATATCCGAAAAATTAGGTAAGCTTCAGACCGTAAATATTTTGAGCAGCAAATCACAGGGAGATCTTTTTGTGCTTTCAGTTGAGGGCAAATTTGCAAACGACGGTCAAAATTTTACAATTGCTTACAATAAAACTGAAAAGATTGTGGGCTTGTTCTTACAACCGAAATCTCCTTCGATGGATTACATTAAGCCTTCCTATGCGGATACTACATTATATAGCGAAAAGGAAATTTATGTTACTACCGAAAAGCATAAGCTTGTAGGCATTCTTACCACACCAAAAAAGGCAGTTAATTACCCTTTGGTGGTTTTGGTTCATGGATCAGGTCCAAGCGATATGGATGAAACTGTTGGTCCGAATAAGCCATTTAAAGATTTGGCGGCTGGATTGGCTGTAAAAGGAATTGCATCGATACGCTATGTTAAAAGAACCATTGTTTATCCTAATGAATTCATAGGTACTTTCACCGTAAAGGAAGAAGTATTGGATGATGCACTCGCAGCGATTGCGTTAGCGAGAACTATTCCCGGAGTAAATAAAAAGCAATTGTATTTGATGGGACACAGTTTGGGTGGTATGCTGGCTCCTAGAATTGCTAGTTTCGCCCCAGATTTAAATGGGGTACTTTTATTAGCTGCTCCTGCAAGAAAGCTAACTGATCTGATTGTTGAGCAGAACAACTATATTTATGCTTTAACAAAAGATACTACTGCGGCAGGTAAGCAGGTAATGACGGATGCACAAGTAGAATTTGCAAAGTCAAAACTAACGACCTTGGGAACTACTATTAAGTCAGACTCGCTAATACTTGGTTTGCCAGCATCCTACTGGGTTGATCTGAATAACTATAACCAGGTCGAAATGGCCAAAAAATTGAAACAGCGGATGTTTATTGCACAAGGGGGGAATGACTTTCAAGTTTCTATGGCAGATTTTGATCTATGGAAAGCGGCTTTTGGTCAACGCAAGAATGTTACATTGAAATCTTACCTTGACCTAAACCACTTATTAAGTACTCAAACTGAAAAGGGTTCAAGAGAACAATATTTAAAGCCTGGTAATGTTTCTTCTCTATTGATTGACGATATCACCGCCTGGATAAATGCGAAATAATGGCAAAGTTGTTGCTAGTAACTATAACTAATCCACATAAAGCCAAATCAAATTATGATTAAAAGAATACATGTACTTGAAGATGACGAAGATATCAGATACATTATTGGAGTTTTGCTCAAAGATGAAGGTTATGAATTACAACTCTCGTCAACATTTGCCGAATTAAAGACTAAATTAAAGGACTCTGTTCCTGATTTATTTATACTGGATGTGATGCTACCAGATGGAGACGGTGCCAGCATATGTAAAGATTTAAAAAATGATTTATTTACAAAACATATTCCGATCATTGTAATGTCTGCTAACGATCAAAACAAACAGATTAGCCTTGACGCGGGTGCCAACGACTACATTAGCAAGCCATTTGACATTGACTACATCGTAAGACGTATTAATGCTCAATTGTCCAAATAATAAATTTATTGTCTCGTTTAAAGGGTTTTGATTGCTATCAAAACCCTTTTTCATTAAAATGTTCTATAAAGTGGAAGAAGCCATTATCGGTTCTGTACCTCATACGCTAGGTTTTGTAGTCAATGAGCTTTCTAAAAACGCCTTTATATTGGCTTTTGAGGGAGATCTAATGGATCTTAAAGATTTAGTGGATCCTGAGTCCATTGATGCGGATGACTTCGAACTTCTGGAAAACGTAAATGATCCTGTTGTGCAGTTGCTTTTAGTATCTGTAGATCGTGTGATCACCTGTATGACAACTTATTACCTAATTAATGGTCTGGATGAGTTGGAGGTTATGGAGAATGAAGAATTCAATGAACTCGCATCAGATTATTTCTACGCCTACATTATTGATTGGGAGAGCAGAAATTACGGCGAGATGGTGACCACTCTAAATGCTGTCTATCTTTCGATAGCCCAGCTCCTTTACCACGCTACCTGTCAGCTGGATTTGAAAGTTATTGACGTTCCGGATCACATATATGACGACTTCTTTGACAAGTATTCGAGTTTTTGTATGGAAGAAGTTCCGTCGGACAATAAAAACATATCGTTGTTAAATGGTCTCATTCATCATCTTAATGGAGATTTACTAAAAATTGATAAGCTTTCTAGAAATGCCTAATCTTCAATTTTTTTAAAAGCAGTTATGAAACCTATAGCAGTTTTACCTAAGTTTGGGAATTAAATAATACCTATATAAATGGCAGATCAGAAAAAAGAAATATTTGACGGCGTGGCACAACGTTTAAAGATTGAAGGATTTAATGTTGTAAACCGCGATGAAACTCGTCCATGGGGAGGATTCTTTGTTATTGATGAAGATCAGGCTCAACAGTTTGCGAATATCTATTTTGAGGGATTGAATGTTGAAGACCTAAGAATTTCCGGAAAATTGAGTCCTAAAATTCTTATTGTTGCTCCAAATACTCGTCTATCCTGGCAATACCATCACCGTCGTGCTGAGGTATGGAGAGTAGTAAATGGCACAGTTGGTGTGATAACAAGCGAAACCGACGAAGAGGGTGCTTTGCAAAAGCTTGCTCCGGGAGCTTCAATCAAATTAAAGCAAGGAGAAAGACACCGTCTAATTGGATTGGATGACTGGGGAATTGTTTCTGAAATCTGGCAGCACACTGATCTTGATAAGCCATCAGATGAGAGCGATATTGTAAGGGTTCAAGACGATTTTGGTAGATAGAAACATCTAAACACATAAATTCTGCGTTATATATATATGATTATTTTACTATTTTTTTTAACACACTGGTTCCTTTCCCTATTCTCTCAAACTTTCTTCCTTCATCGATATGCTTCTCATAAAATGTTTAAAATGAATGGCTTTTGGGAGAAGTTTTTTTACACCATTACATTTCTATCTCAGGGATCTTCATTCTTAAATCCAAGAGCTTACGCGATACTTCACCGTATGCACCATGCTTTTAGTGATACAGAGAAAGATCCGCATTCGCCACACTTTGTAAAGGACGTATGGGGAATGATGATACAGACTAAGAATATCTATTTAAACTACGCTAAGTTTAATCACGAACCGGAGGAGCAGTTTAGGGATAATTATCCATCATGGCCAATTATTGATAAAATTGGAGACTCCTGGGTCACACGGATGATTTTTATAGGTTTTTACATTTGGTTCTATGTCACCTTCGCAACTGCCTGGTGGATGTTCCTTTTGTTGCCTATTCACTTCCTTATGGGTCCATTGCATGGCGCAATTGTTAACTGGTGCGGCCACAAATATGGGTATTCTAATCACGACAATAATGACCATAGCAAAAATTCAATTCCTTTAGACTTTCTGATGATGGGTGAATTGTTTCAGAACAATCATCATAAAAAGCCTAATAGTCCGAATTTTGCATCCCGTTGGTTTGAACTGGATCCAACTTATCCTTTAATGAAGGTGATGCACTGGATGCATATAATCCGGATACGCAAAACTTAAAGGTAAAATTAAGCATTCTCTCCGAAGTCTGCATAATTGCGCTGAAGAAGCGCAATGACGCTAGGCCTTCTCTGAGAAAACATAATTTTCTTGGCAAAAAAGGGAAGCAGCTAAAGTTAAAAATCCCTTCCCTTTCAATTTTTCCCTAACATTCCCGCTAGAGTAAAATATGTCTTCTATGGAAAGGCCTCGAAGACTTTTGCTTCCTTTTTCAGGGAGCAAAAGTCTTCAGCCTTGGAATAGAATGGCTTATTTTATCAACCTTAGCTGGAAGTCTTCTTTCCACTCCACCTCCTGCTACCACTGCTCGGCGTTCTTTTCGCTCCACTAAGGTTAGGTTGGCGGTCAGCTCTATCTGATCTTGGAGCACTCGATTTTGGCGCACCGCTACGTTCAGGTCTTGCACCTCTCTGAGGCTTAGCTTTTCCATTGGCTTTCGCCGCAGCAGCGCCACTTAAAAGGCTCTGCCAGCTCATGGCAAAAGGATGGTCTTCCGTAACAGGTAGTTTTAATCCAATCAGTTTTTCAATATCATCAAGAAACTCTTTTTCTTCACCATCACAGAAAGATAGTGCTATACCACTAAGGCCTGCGCGGCCAGTTCTACCAATTCTGTGAACATAAGTTTCCGGAACATTCGGTAGTTCATAGTTAATTACATGAGTCAGTTCATCAACGTCGATTCCACGTGCAGCAATGTCCGTAGCCACAAGAATACGTGTGATCTTCGCTTTGAAGTTGGTCAATGCACGCTGTCTCGCATTTTGAGATTTATTCCCGTGAATGGCTTCCGCTTTAACACCTACTTTGATCAGATCTTTAACGATACGATCTGCTCCATGTTTGGTACGGGTAAATACTAGCGCCGTCTGAATGGATTTATCGCCCAGAATATGGATTAGTAAGTTCTTTTTATCGTTCTTATCTACATAGAAAATTTCTTGTTGTATCTTCTCTGCTGTAGAAGATACCGGGGTAACTTCCACTTTAACAGGGTTGGTAAGAATGGTGTTAGCCAAAGTTTGAATCTCCTTAGGCATAGTCGCCGAAAAGAATAAAGTTTGTCTTTGAGCTGGCAATTTTGCAATTACCTTTTTTACATCATGGATAAATCCCATGTCCAACATCCTGTCGGCTTCATCAAGAACAAAGATCTCAACATCGCGGAGGTTGATAAAACCCTGATTCATCAAGTCTAAAAGTCTTCCTGGAGTTGCCACCAAAATGTCTACTCCTCGATGCAAAGCATCTGTTTGACTTTTCTGGCCGACGCCACCAAAAATTACCAAATGACGGATTGGTAAGTTTTTTCCATAAGCCTTAAAGCTTTCCTCAATTTGGATAGCTAGCTCACGGGTTGGAGTCAGCACCAATGCTTTAATTGATTTATGGACTTTAGTATTTAGATGTGGCTTGCTCAATAGCTGTAACATCGGGATCGCAAAAGCAGCAGTCTTGCCTGTACCTGTCTGGGCACAGCCTAAAAGATCTCTGTTTTGTAATATACTAGGGATGGATTGTTCTTGTATGGGGGTAGGTTGTGTGTAACCTTCTGACTGTAGCGCTTTTAAAATTGGCTCAATCAGGTTTAATTCTTCGAATAACAATGTTCTTATGTTTAATGAATAAAATGAGCTTTAAACAGCTCGGCGACAAAGGTACGGATTAGTTTCGGTTTTTGCTTATGAGCTCAGTACCAGCCCATCATTCCCAAACTGATCCCAATTATGGATAGTTCGTGTTGCTTTTGCGGCTATTTAAAATTTTGTTTATAAAATAGATCAGGATGAATGCCGCAAAGATCAAGAGTCCATTAGTGGCGGCCTCAGGATCGTCGTTGTAAATACTGATTGCTACAAAAAGGTAGGCAGCTATAAATATTAATGGCAATAACGGATAGAGTTTCATGGTAAAAATAGTGCTCTTGTCAATATTTGCTGTTCTTTTCCTAAGAAAGAAAATCGTCCCTACTGAAGTTGCCATCCCTATGCAATCTAAAAATATCGTATAGTTTAGGATCCTATCAAATGTTTGCGCATAGAACAATGTCAGGATCGCAATTAGTGCGAACACAGTTAAACTCACATACATAACGTCTGTTTTCTTGCTCTTTTTAGTGAAAAAGGTTGGGAGTGCCTTTTCTTCGCCCATGGCATACATGGCTCTTGGATTACTTAGCAGGTTAACGTTGACATAGCCTAGTACAGATAGGTAGATTAAGCCAGAAAGTAGCGTAAAGCCCATCGGACCAAATATTTTTCCTGCAAGTATAGCTGCAATGCTTTCTGCAGACTTCAGTTGCTCAAAGCCGATCACTTTTACATAAGCATAATTGATCGCCATGTACAAAGTGATAATGATGGCAAGGCCGATTATAATTCCTTTAGGTAATATCTTCTTCGCATTCTTAATCTCGCCACCAAAATTGATTGTTTGTTGATAGCCACCAAATGTGAAAGAAATAGCAATTAAGCAAACACCCAGGGCTTTTCCATAATCAACCCAGGTTGGGGCAAGTCCGGAGGAAGTTTTAAACATGGGAACAGCAGTCCCGGCATTTGCACCAAAAAACACAGATCCAATCAAGGTAAGTACCATCCCCATCTTGATGATAGAGAGCACATTCTGTGCTTTAGAACTCACCCTTAGACCCAGCAAGTTCAGAAAGTAAAATAACACAATGGTAACCGCTGCAATGATAATTCTAAAAGTTTCAGTTTGCATTTCCGCAGGTAAGATCACTTTGCTAAAATACTCAGCTCCGATGATAGACACCCCAGCAACAGAGCCAGCATTGGATACCACAATGATGCAGTTGATCGCAAAAGCTATGGAAGGATGATAAAACTCAGAGAAGATCTTGTAATATCCTCCAGTAACAGGAAACCTGGAACCAATCTCCGCATAGGATAACGCTCCACATAAAGCGATAAACCCACCTGCGATCCATGCTAGAAAAAACAGTTCTGGAATCTGTGCTGCTTTAGCAACATTTACAGGGGTTCTGAAAATTCCCATACCAATAACAAGGCTCACCACGATCATCGACAGGTCGAATAAGGAGAGTTGTTTTTTGCTTTCCATCAAGTCAGTTTTGATTTGTTGAATATACACGAAAATGTGTATTTGTTGAAACTTTGTGGTTGATAGCAAAGGATATTCGGTTAGTTTTGTAAAACACTCAAACATCATGGCAGAACCAATTTATAACGACGATAGTATTCGATCTCTCGACTGGAAAGAACACATTAGATTGCGTCCTGGTATGTATATTGGCAAACTTGGTGATGGTTCTGCGCAGGATGATGGGATTTATGTACTGCTAAAGGAAATCGTCGACAATTCAATTGATGAATTCGTGATGGGATCAGGCAGAATCATAGACATTACTGTTTCAGATGCTAAAGTTAACGTTCGTGACTACGGTCGTGGCATCCCTTTAGGGAAGGTTATAGATTGCGTTTCTAAGATCAACACAGGGGGTAAATACGATAGTAATGCCTTTCAGAAATCTGTAGGTCTGAACGGGGTAGGTACAAAAGCTGTAAATGCATTATCCACCAATTTTGTTGTACAGGCTTACCGTGATGGAAAAACCAAGAAAGTAGAGTTTTCAAGAGGCGAAATCATTCAGGACTATGATATTCTGGATACTACGCAGCGTAACGGTACTTCCATCACTTTTTATCCTGATGAAAGCATTTTTAGGAACTACCATTACATCGCTGATTTTGTAGAAAGCATGATCTGGAACTATGTGTTCCTGAATACTGGACTTACGGTAAATTTCAATAACCAAAAATACTTTTCTGAAAGGGGTCTTTATGACTTGCTTTCCAAGTTCAACAAGCCTGAAGAGCTGCGTTATCCAATCATTCATCTGATAGGTAATGATATTGAGGTCGCAATGACTCATGGGCAGCAGTATGGTGAAGACTACCATTCTTTTGTTAATGGTCAGCATACCACTCAGGGGGGTACACACCAGGCCGCTTTTAGAGAGGCTGTGGTTAAAACGATAAGAGAGTTTTACAAGAAAGAATTCGATGCTTCAGATGTTCGGGCTTCAATCATTGCTGCCGTATCTGTACGCGTACAGGAGCCAGTGTTTGAATCGCAAACCAAGACAAAACTCGGTTCACAAAATATGGGCCCAGATGGTCCATCTGTAAGAACATTCATCAACGATTTCGTTAAAAAGGAACTTGATGACTACCTGCACAAACATGGTAATGTTGCCGATGCCTTGTTGAAAAGGATTATGCAGTCAGAGCGGGAACGTAAGGACATCGCAGGTATTAAAAAGCTGGCGAATGACAGAGCTAAAAAAGCCTCATTGCATAACAAAAAACTGAGAGACTGTAAGGTTCATTTCAATACTACACACGACAAGCGATATGAGACCACGCTATTTATCACAGAGGGTGATTCAGCATCAGGGTCAATCACCAAATCCCGGGATGTGGATTGTCAGGCAGTATTCAGCTTAAAAGGAAAGCCGTTGAATTGTTATGAGCTGACCAAAAAAGTTGTTTACGAGAATGAAGAGTTTAACTTACTACAGCATGCGTTAAACATTGAGGATGGCCTGGAAGGTTTGCATTATAACAACATTGTAATTGCTACAGATGCAGATGTTGACGGCATGCATATCCGGTTACTAATGATGACTTTCTTTCTGCAGTTTTTCCCTGATCTTGTGCGTGCAGGGCACGTCTACATCCTTCAAACGCCATTGTTTAGGGTGCGTAACAAGAAAGAAACCGTTTATTGTTACAGCGATGATGAGCGTAAAAGAGCGATTGAAAAGCTCGGAAACAAGCCTGAGATTACACGATTTAAGGGACTAGGGGAAATTTCTCCAGATGAATTTGGCTTATTTATTGGTAAGGACATCAGATTGGATCCAGTTATTTTGAAAGACCAGACCATAAAGAACTTGCTTGAATATTATATGGGTAAAAACACTCCAGACAGGCAGCAACACATCATCAGGAATCTCAGGGTAGAAAAAGATACAGTTGAAGAACTTGTTTCAGCAACGGAAGATGCAGGCACTGCAGCCGTAATGCATGACGTGGTTGACGAGGAAAACCTGGCTGAATCTGCTTAAGTTTTGTCAGGCTTATCAGCATTAGCATTGGTCTCTTCAGGATGTTGGGGAGGCAGTACTTTAACTTCCCTCTCATCGATAATAATTCTAGTATACACTGCGTATTTACTGGGCCTCATACCTTCTTTATGATATTTTTCTGTGTATACCTGTGTAAATTCTGCCCCGAAGTATAAGATAATGGAGGTATAGTAAATCCAAACCAGAATTACGATTATGGAACTGGCTGCCCCAAATGCGGAACCCGGATTTCCTTTTTCGATATAAATGCCGATTACGTACTTACCTAGGCTGAATAGCACAGCAGTAAACAATGCACCCATAATCGCTGGTTTCCATTTCAAGTCTACATCAGGTAATACCTTAAAAATAATCGTAAATATTGCGGTAACTACGGCCAGGGTTAAGGCATTAGTGACGATTAACATAAACAGTTCAGAAACCCTCTCCACACCCACTTTTTCAGAAAGTCCTGAAAGCTTGTCTCCAATACCTACTACCAAGCTGTTTAATATTAGCGACACTAACAGCAGGAAGCCTAATGAAGCGATTAATGAAAAGGATAGCAGGCGATTGGTGAGCATTTTCAACCACCCTTTTTTAGGTACAGCTTTTACCTTCCAGATCATATTTATGCTATCCTGTATTTCTATAAATATTGCAGTAGCACCGATAATAAGCGTGCCTATCCCCACTATGAGCCCAAAAGTACCTTTATCTCTTAGATTGGATTGATCAACAAATGACTTCAATTGTGCGGCGGCATCTGAACCGACCATCTGGCTGATTTCAGAAAATAACTGTGACCCTGGATTCAATTTATCTCCCAAGAAAAGTGTTGCTCCTGAGATGACGATTATAATCAAAGGGGTTAGTGAAAAGATGGTGTAATAGGCGAGCGCAGCGCTGAGCTTCATTACCCTATCTTCTATGAAGCCCTTTCCGGCCGCAATAAATAAGTTATACAGTGATATAAAGAAGGTCTTCGTTTTTTGTAATGCCGTCATAAAAATGTCTAGAAAGGGTAACCAATACCGATGTTGTAAATTAAGTTTTCTTTTCGCCACGAACTGCTTCCAAAAGATACTTGATCAAATACCCATCGTTGTCCTTCAGGTAAGTATGGTTTTCTAACGGGAAAGGCAACATCAAGTCTGATTACAAAAATGGACGCATCAACCCTTAAACCAGCTCCAGTACCAACAGCTAGTTCGTTTAAAATGTTTTTAGCTTTAAATTCTGAACCAGGTCTTGCTGGATCTTCTTTTCTTAACCACACGTTACCTGCATCTGCAAATATGGCTCCATATAAAACACTAACAATTTTAAACCTAAGCTCTGTGTTTAACATTAGCTTTATATCTCCACCCTGATCTGCGAATCTTACGGTATCTGATACCTTAAAAATACCAGGGCCTAGCGACCTTGCTTTAAAAGCACGGATGTCATTACTACCCCCTGCGAAAAATTGTCTGACAAATGGGAGGGAGCTACTGCTGCCATAGGCATAGCCATATCCCAAGTTTAAACGGTTGGCCCAGGTAACTCCTCGGTTAACCTTGAAGTAATCCCGAAAATCTGCTTCCAGTCTTACAAATTGATTTAATGGAACATCGAATAGAGATCTTCTGCCTTGATTGTCTTTTGGTGTAAATAAGCCCCAAACGTTACCGCCTGTTTCAATCGATCCGTTGAAATACATGTTATTCCTTCTCGACTGATCCATTTGATTGGTATAGGTAAAATTATAATTACTACCAATAATCAACTGCCTTTGTAGGGTATATCTTAAACCGGGGATTGAATCAAATAAAGCAACCGTATCCTTCTGTTTGATGCTCGGCTGTACATAATTAATTGATATTGGATTAAAGATGTGTTCTTTGTATTGGTTCTCTTTAAAGCTGTAGCCAAATTCTCCCTTAAAGCTATTTAAAGTATACAAAGAACCCCGGTTTAGTAATTGGTAAGAAATAGAAGTTATTGTTTTAGGGATAAATCCATTGGTAGAACCTGGGTTAATGAAAGGGACGATAAACCTTGGGAAGGTTAACTTAGCTTCTCCAGTTAATGAGTAAGAGTTTAGGTTCTGTGCAGATTTTCCGCTAACCTGTGTCTCAAAGCCCCCACTTGCGCTAATCTCTAAAATCTCCGCGCCTCTAAATAGGTTCCTGGTAGTTTGTGTTAACTTCAGTTCAGATCCTACAAAATTGTTCGACTTACTGGTTCCAGTCACGCCAAACGATAATGAGTTCTTTTTAAGGGGGCTGAGAAAAATGTTCAGATCAAGTTGGTCGTTTTTAAAACTATCCAGGGGAAGAAACTCTACTTTTACATTTTGGAAAGCACCAATACTCACCATCCTATTCAGGGATAAGTTGTGGTCTCTTCTATTGTAAAGCTCATTCTTTTTAAAGAAAACCAATCTATCAAATACCCCCGGTTTAAACGTGTTCCTATCATCATAAATATTGAAGTCATGAAAAAGGATAGGATCAAGCTTTCTAAGCGTGCTATCCCGGCGTAAACTATAATTGGGATAGATGTTAATGTTCTTTATAGTAAAGGGTTTCAGGCTCGCATCTGGGGCGATGTTTTTTACCCTCACACGTATATCTACCAGATTTTTTCCAATAGTACTATCCACCTGTAGAATTAAATAATCAGGACTGAAATAGAAGTAACCTAGTTCTTTCAGATCGTTATCTATTCTGATACGCTCATTTTTATAGGTATCCAGATCATAGAAATCACCAACTTTCAATAGCGATTTGTCTTTGTTCTGGTTGATAATATTTGCCAGGTTGCCGCTGTCTTTCGGGAAGCTAATACTATTTATTTTGTACCTCTGTCCGGTTAGCGCCGTATAAACAGCTTTTCCCTTCATGCCTTTTACTATAGTATCGCCAGTAACAACGGATTGCAAATAACCCTGGCTAATCAAATAACTGGTCAATACGTCGTTATTATACTTAATTTTAACCTCTGATAGAAGTACTGGGGGTTCGCCTAACTTCGTTCTAAGCCAATGCTTAAAACCTTTTGGTTTCTTAGGCTCTCCAGCTAGGTTGTAAAAAAACAGCTTATACTTAAAGCCTAAAATGGACTTGTTCGGGTTAGGTCTAGTTTTTGCTTTAAGCGTGTTTCTTACGAACTTTTCATCATCTATCCTTGAAGAAGTGTCAGGGTTAATCTTAACATCTGCTCCTGTATATAAAATCTGCCCAGGCTTAAGACCCCTTGTACTACTACAACCGGCTACAACAAGGCATAGAAAGATGAATGTTAAAAGTCTAGTCTGGTTCTTCATTTTTTAATTTCTGGTCTTGTGCTTCTTTATTCTTATTCTCCTGCTCCCGTTGCTTATTCTTCTCTTTTCTGGCCTTTCTCTGCGCTTTCGACTCTTTCTTTTGAAAGATCTCTTTGAACTTATTATAGTCGACCACCAAGGCAAATCCAACTCCAGTCTCGATTATCTGGCCTTCTACAACTCCTTCGTTCTGGTTCCGTCTATAGGCTCTCAAACGATATCTTCCATCTTGAGATAATGCGTATTCAACATTTACATTACCCGCAATATTTGTGGAGTTTTGGTTTTGAGTAGGAGGGCCTTCCAGGCCGAATGAACTACCTACTGTTACAGTCAGCCTGTCGTTCAGTAGTTTTTTAGACAATCCGACTTCCAGATTAGTTTTCTGTTCTAAAGATCCTGTCGAGTAATCTTCAGAAGTATTTACGCCGAAGTTCAATTCAACACCAGTAATTAAGTCTGAGGCAAGGTTATTCAATTGCTCAGTCAGCAATTTACTCACACTAGATCTTGCCAATGAAGAAATACCGCCACCGCCGCCTGCAAGGCTTTGGAATGGATTGTCTGCAATGAATCTGCCTAGAGCAAGCAATGCGAAAACCTGTTTATTTAAATCATTTGTATCCTGATTGATCTGCTGAAGCTTTGTATATACCCGACCCTGATTGGCACCACGTTCGTTTTCAGGTAAATCTATACGGAAGGAGATTGTTGGCTTTAATAACTCATCTTTCATAATGAGGTACACCTGGAAGGGAAGTTTCGTTTTCAAGGTATTGTCTTGTGGATCGTTTAACAGATCTATAGGTGCCGCATTCACCTCATATAGCGCAGTGAGGTTGACGTTGGCCGACATCGGATCTCCTGTCCACACAATGGTGCTTCCTTTAACAAACTTGAACGCTTTTTTAAGTGGACCTACAGATAAATTGTAGGATCCGTCATTAACTTCGTACCGACCGGTTAAGCTAGTCTTGCCACTCGGATCCATGGTTGCAATCAGGTTCGCATCTCCTCTTATTTTCAGGGCGTCACCATTTGATGGATCCACAACTACGTTCAGTTCTGCTTCGTGGTCAATCAACAGATTAGCACTTAAACTTATTCCTTTGATTGGTGATCTACTTATGCTGTCGGCCTTTAATGCTTTTTGACCATTATAAGGGGCAGCGTCCGCATCAATGAACTGAACAATCCCTTCCTGATCAATAACCGAAGGGTCACTTAGTGGCATGGCAAAAAAGAACTTCGTACCTTTCTCAACCTTCAGGTTCATATCAACATTTGGCTGATTTAAGTTGCCTCGAACTTTGATGTCACTGGTCAGAAAAACAGTACCATAGATCATGTCATTGTCTGCAGATGTAGAATTCAATGCCCTGAAATTATCAGTGGCAATATTCATATTGAACTTGAAGTTCGTATAGTCAGTTGTAAGTACACCACCACTGATAGTAGCCTTTTTCCCCAATGAATCCAGGATGTTAAAGTCGTTAAAATTTATCCCCTGATTAGTAAAGCTAATGGTCTCATTTGGCATTCTAAAATATGATCCAACGTATGTAGCAGTAAAGGCAGCCTGATTGAACTTCACATCTCCAAGAACTCTTGGTGCCGCTGTAGATCCCTTCACGCTTAGCTGGCCAGTAACGGTACCCGACCCATTCCTAATCTGGCCCATCGATAGGCTCTCTAAAGCTTTTAGGTCAATCTTATCTATGTTTACAGTTAAATCTAATGCATTCTCCGTATTGGTATAATAAAAACCATTCACTCTAAGTTCATGTACGCCAGTCAACGCAATGTTTGTTTCAAATGCATTGGCCGTGTTGTTGTTTACTGCTATTCTCAGGGTTCCAAGCTGATCTTTTTGATACCTTAATTGGTCTACAGTCATGTTTGCTTCAAACTTTGGACTGCCCACCAGGTCCTTCACATCTACTGTTCCATTGATAATACCGCCAGCTAATGCACTATCTTGTTTAGCAAACTTAGTAAGGGTTTCAATTCTAAAATCTTTCAATTCAACTTTCACCGGCGAGTTTGGTGTATTGTCTGTACTATTGATTCTTAACATCTGATTGCCCTGACTAAGATTAAACTCATGCGCCAGAATTCCCGATTGCCCGAACTGTAAGTAATTATCTGGAGAAACCATCCATTTTTGGTAGTCTAACAGCAACTTGTTAGGGTCAAAGCTAAACTGAAAATCTTTGTTTATACTTTTAAATGTGCCACCTAAAACATATTTGTTTTTTCGCTGATTGTCTCTTAAAAACACATTTAATCCAAGCAAGTTGTTGGCTGCATCTCCACTGATTTCCGAGTTAAATAATGCGATCGACGGGCTTTGAACACTTTTGATCGTAAGCTTATAGTTTAACTTTTGATTGCTATTGTTGATGTTTAGCAAAGTAGTATCGACTTTGTAATCGCCGTAGACGACCTGAGGAAAAGAAGCCCTCATTAGTAAACTGTCTTTTTGTGTATCCAGCAAACCATTAATGTTAGCAGGGGCGAAGGTTTTCAAGGATGGAACAAAGTTGCTTAGGAATTTAGGGTTATAAAAGTTCATGCTAAACCTAACACGCTGATCTGGGATCTTCGTGACGACACCGAATTGATAGTATTTATTAATTTGGTTGATAACAGCGCTTCCAAGATTTGTTAGTTGATATTTACCATCTATTTTGGCACTTAAAACTTCAGATTTAAGCGTCAATAAGTTTTGTTCTGCAGTGGCTTCAGAATGTATGTCTACGGTATCGAGGTTGAATTTCTGACCTTCTTTAACTAGTTGTAAACCCCTGATGCTCACATCTCCGTTCAGATAATCAGGATCTGCAGTTTTAATATCAGCATTTACCAAGCCAGCGATTCTGAATTCAGTCGGACTAAAGTTCAGTTGCTGCAGGTCAACTTGTTTAAGGTTTAAATCTGCTTTCACTGCAGGATATTTACCCGCCATATTCACCGCAGCAATTAAGCTAAAGTTAGCGTTAGTATCTGCCATGCTGCTTTTTAAGTTAAGCTTTTCAGCAGCATAAGTTCCACTAAGCATTAGATCCCTAAATGTATATTTGTTATAATAGGCGCTGACTACTTGAGCGCTAACCTTCGCTGAAGCTTTTTTAGCATCCAGGCCCATCCCACTAACTGTTGCTTTCGCAGTGATCCTGCCCAGCTTCGGTTGCATTTTAAGTAAACGCCCAACATTGAAGTTATTCAGGCTTATATTGGCAGCATACCGCTCTCTACCTTTAGCACCTTTCATATTGGCTACTAATTTGGCCGCTCCCATGTCGGTCCTGATGTTAAAGGCAGTTTGGAAATTAGTCATTGAACCTTTGAATTTTCCATTTGCTGCAATAACATTGGGTAATTCGATCGATGCAGGTAGGGCCTTTCGTGGAATAACAATTAGTAGATCCCTTTTGGTTAATGAAAATCTTTTAATATTAAGATCGAGATAGGTTTTGTTTATGTCTGGCAAACCTTTTACTGTACCGCTAACGTCTATGAAGGTGCTTTTTAAGCCAGTAACCTGTAGTTTAGGAATAGATAGATTATTCATGTAGCCACTCAGGCTGGCACTCACTTTGACTTTTTCATTGCGGTAATTTGCAGGTACAGCATCACTAAAATATGCCACATCCTTTAAACCAATAGTTGTGTTGTTGACCGACATAGCTATTTTAACCCGTTCCGGATGCTTTGTAAGGTCCTCAAGCATTGTGTAGCTAAGCGTTGTATTATTTTGAATGAACGTATTCGGCGTCCGGGCTTCAAAGCCCTGAACTTTAATGGCCTTATCCGAATAAACTACATTTCCCTGCAATTTGGTAAGTTGGAAACCGCTCTTCTCCTTAAAGCTGCCTGACCTTACATTCACGCTGATAGATGTATCGCTATAGCCTAGCGCTTCGGCTACCAGACCTAAACTTCCAATCTTTAAATGATTGAAGTCCATGCCTTTTGTAGGTTTAGCAGTGGTGTTGTCAAACTGAATATTATTTTGGGCGAGACTTAACTTATTTACTGTCAGAGACAAAGTGGCTGACTTGACAGCTGTGTCCGTGTTTTTTGAAGATGTAGCCCCTTTGACGGGACTCATTGCAACGACAACATTTGACTTGTTTAAAACAGTTTCATTTAAACTATACTTACCGTTTTTAACATCGGCAATCAGCTCCGTTAATGAGAACTCATTCAAGTTTACATTTGTTTTATTACCGGGTGCGCTAAAGTTTAGAAGGGTATTGTTAATCTTTCCTTCTCCAACCTTATAATTGCTGTTCGTTAAATCGATAAAAAGCTTTGTAAGCTGCAAACTATTTAGTTTTACGTCAGCCGCAGTCCCAGAAGTTTGATCATCAAAATTGATGTTAATGTTGTTGAAGGCAAAGTCATTGATCTCCACGAGCGGTAATTTCCCCGATTCCGTATTTGCAGTATCGATGCTTTTTTTAAGGTTGGCAGCTAGTACAGTAAGCGGTTTTTGCTGCAGGTATTTAACGGCAGTATTCTTAAGTGAGAGCGTATTTATTACATAATGTTGGTTTGCCAGATCAAACTCTTTCAGCTTAGCTTTAAACTCCCCCAGGTTTAGCCTTAGGTCATTCCCTGCAACATCGTCACGATAAACGATGCCTATGTCTTGGAAACTGACTTTATCAATTGAAAATTTAAGGGTGGAAGTAGTATCTTTTGCCACAATCTCATCCGGCTTCTTTTGCTCGGTCATAAAAGCATCCACTAAAAATGAGAAGTTAAAAGATGTATCAGGGTCTATCCTGGTTACATTAGCCCTGATTTTTTCTAGTGAAATGCTATTTATTTCTACTTTATTGCTAAGAAGTTTTAGCAGGCTAATGTCCACCGCCAAACGCTGTGCATACAGTAGGGTGTCTCCTTTTAAGTCTTCGATGTAGAAGCCGTTCAAAACCACGTCCTTGGGGAGCGCTATTTTGATGCTTTCCAGACGAACTTCTGTCTTCGTTTTCTTTTTCAAGTAGGTTATTGCCTTGTCCTTAACAAAGTTTTGTACAGCTGGAATATTAAGCGACACGGCTACCAATACCACCAACAGGATAATACTTGCGACTATCCAAAGTATAACCTTTAAACTTTTACGTATATATTTATTCAACCTAAGCGATTTTGAAAAGTAAAACTTTTTGCATAACAACTAAAACCATGCCATCAGGTATACAACAATCCTTTTTTACGTATGTTTAAATATGGAGCAAAAAACCTTCACGATTAGTTACAAAAACTTTAGTGATATTTCAGAGCTAGAGTCTGCAGATAAAGTGCTTTGCGAACATGCTGTGCGCGCTTTAGACACATCTTACTCGCCATATTCACAGTTTAGGGTAGGTGCAGCTGTTCAGCTTAATGATGGTTCTATTGTAACAGGCAGTAATCAGGAAAATGTAGCTTACCCTTCAGGATTATGTGCCGAACGTGTGGCGCTATTTGGGATTGGTGCTTCCAAACCAACAGTAATTATTGAGAAAATGGCGATCACGGCGCAAACAAATAATTTTAAGATTATGAACCCGATTACCTCCTGTGGGGCATGTCTGCAGGTGATGGCAGAATTTGAACAAAAGCAGAAAAAAGAGATTGAAGTTCTCTTCTACTGCATCGGCGGTGAGGTTGTGAAAGTTAGCAGTATTAAGAACCTGTTACCATTTACATTCGTTGAAGAGCGGCTTGGCAAATAAGGTTTCAAACCCTTATATTTACGGAATCCAAACCATTTTTGATGAGTGACGAAATAGAAGACAACGTAAACGAAGAAAGTACGCATACTGTAATCCCTATCAATGGGCTTTACGAAAACTGGTTCCTCGATTACGCTTCCTATGTAATTCTTGATCGCGCTGTACCCCACATCAATGATGGCCTGAAGCCAGTGCAACGCCGCATTATGCATTCCCTAAAAGAAATGGATGATGGAAGGTTTAACAAGGCGGCAAACGTAATCGGAAATACCATGAAATATCACCCTCACGGTGATGCATCTATCGGTGATGCCATGGTTCAGATCGGACAAAAAGAACTATTGATTGATATGCAAGGTAACTGGGGAGATCCTGTTACTGGTGATAATGCCGCAGCACCGCGGTATATTGAAGCAAGACTTTCCAAGTTTGCGAACGAAGTGGTTTTCAATCCTGATACTACGGTTTGGCAACTGAGTTACGATGGTAGAAATAATGAGCCAATAACCCTTCCAGTAAAGTTTCCTTTGCTATTGGCGCAAGGTGCGGAAGGTATTGCCGTAGGCTTGGCTACTAAAGTAATGCCGCACAATTTTATCGAATTGCTCGATGCTTCCATCGAATCATTAAAGGGTGTGCGACCAAATATTCTTCCAGATTTCTTTACTGGTGGTGCGGCAGATTTCTCTGCTTACAACGAGGGTATGAGGGGTGGACGTATTAGGGTACGCGCAAAGATTACCGAAAAAGACAAAAGAACTTTGGTGATCACAGAGGTACCTTATAGTACTACAACAGGCTCTGTGATTGATAGTGTACTGTCTGCAAACGATAAGGGTAAGATTAAGATCAAGAAGATCGAAGACAACACCGCGGCAAATGTTGAGATTGTAATTCACCTTGCACCTGGTATTTCTCCCGATGTTACCATTGATGCCTTGTATGCATTTACCTCCTGTGAGGTTTCAATCTCTCCTAATACCTGCGTAATCAGAGATGATAAACCGCAGTTTCTGAGTGTAAATGACATCCTGATTCAGAATACAGTTCATACCAAAGGACTGTTAAAATTGGAATTGGAAATCAAACTTCATGAGTTACAGGAAAAGATATTCTTCAGCTCATTGCTGAAAATATTTATTCAGGAGGGCATGTATAAGCACCCTGAATACGAGAATTCCAACAATTTTGAAATGGTAGTGGAGGTATTGAACCGATTGTTCGCTCCTTTCAGAGAGATATTATACCGGGACATTCAACCAGAAGATTTAAAGAGGCTGATCGATAAACCGATGAGTAGCATCACCCGCTTTGACGTTAAAAAGGCAGATGACCAAATGAAAGCATTGGCCGATGAGATTAAAGTGGTTAAAAATCATTTAAGACACCTAACCGACTATGCCATTGCCTGGTTTCAAAAACTGAAAGATAAGTACGGGAAAGGTCGCGAGCGCAAAACGGAAATTCGCCTATTCGATAGGGTGGAAGCTTCTAAAGTGGCGCTGGCCAATGTGAAACTATTCATGAACCGAGAGGATGGATTCATTGGAACGGGATTAAGGAAGGATGAATTTGTCGCCGACTGCTCGGATATCGATGAGGTCATTGTGTTTAGGGAAGACGGAAAATGCATCATCACAAAGGTCGCTGATAAGACTTTTGTGGGTAAAGGAATCCTCCACGCGCAGGTTTTTAAGAAAGGCGATGAGCGAACGATTTATAACCTGGTTTATAAAGATGGAGGTACCGGAGTTTCTTACGTAAAACGTTTTGCTGTTGTGGGGGTAACCCGCGACAAAGAATACGACTTAACAAAAGGCAGCAAAGGATCTAAAGTATTGTATTTTACTGCAAATCCGAATGGGGAAGCTGAAGTTATCACCGTTCAGTTAAAGCCACATGCTAAGCTTAAGAAACTACAATTCGATCTTGATTATGCAGAGATCGCCATTAAGGGTCGGGCGTCTCAAGGAAACATTGTTTCCAAGTATCCCCTTAAAAAGGTTCTTTTTAAAAGCAAAGGCGTGTCAACATTGTCCGGCTTGAAGATTTGGTACGATGAATTGCTTAGAAGGCTTAATGTTGACAGTCGCGGTAAATATCTTGGAGAGTTTGATGGTGACGATAAGATTCTACAGGTGCACAAAGATGGATGGTATGAGTTAAGTACTTTTGAGTTGAGTAATCACTTCGACGCGGACCTGATATTGATCCAAAAGTACGATCCGGAGAAACCGTTCGCATTGGTTCAATATGAAGGCAAAGCAAAGAACTACTTCGTTAAAAGATTCGTGTTTGAAGCTATAGCGGTTGGTAGAAAGGGCGGCTTGATCAGTGAAGAAGCAGGGTCTAAATTTATATACCTGACCAGCAATCCTGCGGCAGTTCTTACCGTAGAACTTTTGAAGGGAAAGACGTTAATTCCGGAGACCATTGAGGTTGTTCTGGCCGATTTTATTGATGTCAAAGGTATCAAAGCCAATGGAAATCGTTTAAGTCAGCATGAAGTTAAAAATATCAGTATCTCAAATAACGGGGAGATTGATCCGATAATTGAACAGAAGGTTGTTATATCTGCCGCTCTGGAGGATGAGGAATCTACTCAAGAAGAAAATACTGATGAAGATCAGATAGCAGAAGAACTAAAACCTGCTGGCATAGAACTAAACGCTCCTGAAATTGTTAATGAGAAGAAAGCTTGGAAGTCTGACAAGCCGGTCGACCAGCCAAAAGCAGAGACACCACCTATTAAGGATATTAAACTAGAGATTACAAATCCTGGCGACATTGACATTGATGATAAGGGGCAGACCAAACTATTTTAATATGCAGACGCTTAAGAGATTTGTAGGTATTCTATTATTGCTGTCATTCCTGTCGGTAAAATGCACCATACTCTTCAGCCAATCTAAAGAACAGGTTAAAACAGCCTGGACACCTTCAGAAGACCAATCTGAAAACAAAAGCGAAAAGGAACAAGAAACTAAGGAAGTAAAATCACCTTTTGATGAATTGGTTTATGATGTGGACCTAATCTACGTTGATTTGCCTTCCAGAACTATTCATACGCACTATCTACAAGGTGCAGTCACTCACTATTTATCCTCCGTGTATTTGCCCCCTGAGTGTTAATTGGAAATCTAATTACAATTAATATTCATTAAACGAGCAAAAATTATGATAAATCCTATTCAAAAAAAGGGTCTTGTTACAGGACTCTTAGTAACGCTATGCGCATTTTCATTAAGCGCTCAAAAGATCGAAGAAAAGCATTTAAAAACAGGTGTTGCAGAAATTAATAATCCACTGATGTACCTGACAACACTAAAACCAGTGACTTTTAAGTATAATAGCGCTATGCTGAAAGATCTAAAGTTGTCCGACAGCATACAGCATGGTTTCCTAACCCAAGATTTCAAATTGCAACATCCTGAACTGGTTTTTGAGGCTTTTAAAACTTTCCCAGCGGGAAAAGGCAGTACTAAAACTATTCGGTATGATGAGGTATCAAGTGAAAGTCTGATCCCAGTCTTAGTGGCAGCGATTAAAGAGCAACAAGCCCAGATTGATGCCCTGAAACATCAACTCAATCAAATGACCGCGAAGTAGTGTAGAGAAAACATCGTTGTGTTTTGAACAATGTTTATGTTTTGAAACGAGTTGTGTTTTGATAAGAACGTCATGCTGAAATAAACTCAGCATGACGTTCTTTTAATACCTCAAGGTTTTTTTTATTAACAAGGTTTTTCTAACGACCAATAACCTAGTTCTTTCTCGACTGTTGCATTGGATTTCCGCCAGCAGATGCTCCTCTAGGCGGCGTTTGCTGTTTAAACAAATCAAATCTTGAGGGACTCAGCTTTCTTGGCCACGCATTGTTGTTCTCATCAATATCTGCGGTCTCGCGGTAAGGATCAAGTTGAACCGATGCCACTTGCTTGTCTTTCGCGAAAACTTTTGTTACCCTATTCTCGTTTTTTCTCCAAATGTATGCTGGTACTCTGTCAATTTCCTTAGTTCCATCTGTATAAGTCCATTCCAGAATCAAAGGCATCACCAAACCTCCAAGGTTTGAAAAGCTAAGTTCGTAGAAGTTTTTCTTGCTTTCGTAAAGCTTTTTCTCAGCATCAGATAATCCGTTGTAGTAGGTTTGAAACTCCTGATCAGCCGTTTTAGCCACCTCGAAACGCTCAAATTTATTGTAAAAGTCAAGAAGAGAAGTATCTTGTTCTACAGCAAATTTAATCCCTGAAGCTCTGTTGCGCTCTTTGCCAATGTATTTGTTGTCTCGTTCATAAGTAGCTTTCTTATTAACATTTTCTGTGGCAGCCTTCATGCTGTTCATCCTATAAGATTTCACGCTATCCAGTGAAATGTCTACCGGATCCGTACCAAAAAACCATCCCCTCCAGAACCAGTCCAAATCAACCGCCGAAGCATCTTCCATAGTTCTAAAGAAATCTGCTGGAGTAGGGTGTTTAAAGGCCCATCGCTTCGCATATTCTTTAAAAGAATAATCAAAAAGCTCACGCCCCATCACCGTTTCCCTTAAGATATTTAGTGCCGTAGCAGGTTTAGCATAGGCATTCGGACCAAAGTTTACGATTTGCTCGGAGTTGGTCATAATAGGCTCCAACTGGTCTTTAGGCATCTTCATGTAATCGACAATCTTATGCGCCGGTCCTCTTCCGGATGGGTAATTGTTATCCCATTCCTGCTCTGCCAGAAACTGGCAAAAAGTATTTAATCCCTCATCCATCCAAGTCCACTGGCGCTCGTCCGAATTCACGATCATCGGGAAAAAGTTATGCCCAACCTCATGGATGATTACGCCGATCATACCCAATTTGATAGCTTCAGTATAGGTTCCATCTTTCTCTGCGCGACCGTAGTTGAAACATATCATCGGATATTCCATGCCGTTTGATGCCTCTACCGAGATTGCGACAGGGTAGGGATACGCAATAGTATGCTTTGAATAAACTTTTAATGTGTGCGCAACTACTTTCGTTGAATACTTGTTGTATAACGGATAAGCTTCAGGACCATAGTAAGACATGGCCATGATTTTCTTACCATCTACATAAGTTGCAAGAGCATCCCAAACAATCCTCCTTGAAGAAACCCATGCAAAGTCCCGAACGTTTTCTGCAACATATGTCCAGGTCTTTTTTGCAGTAGAGTGCTTGCCCATCGCATTTTTAACCTCAGCGAGATTTACAATCTCAATAGGTGTTTTTGCGGATTGCGCTTCATTCCATCTTTTCATACTGACAGCACTCAACACTTGAGAATAGTTTTGACATTCTCCTGTACCTCCAACCACATGATCGGCTGGAACAGTCATATTAACTTTGTAATTTCCAAATGCCAGTGCGAACTCACCACGACCTTCGAATTGTTTGTTTTGCCAACCTTGAAAGTCAGAATATACCGCCATGCGAGGGAACCATTGGGTCATGGTGAACAGGTAATTATCGTCCTCTGCGAAATACTCGTACCCCCCTCTGCCACCAACTGTAGTACGGTCTGATATTTTATAGTTCCAGGAAATCTTCAACACGTACTTCTGTCCGGGTCTTAACACCGTCGGCAAGTCAATGCGCATCATGGTATTGTTAATCACATATGGAATAGATTTTCCAGCATCATCAGTTAGTTTTACGATTTTAACCCCCAGATCATTTTCTGCATTCAGGATACCTGATAATGCCTTAGACGTCATCTTATCCGTCATCTTGCTGGTTTCGGTCAGCATATTATCGCTAGTGGCCTTATGTTGATTTTCGTCCAATTGTACCCACAAGTAACTAAGAGGATCTGGTGAATTGTTGGAATAGGTAATCGTCTCTGATCCTGTAAGCAACAATTTTTTCTCGTCAAGTTCTGCATTGATTACATAATCAGCCCGCTGCTGCCAATAGGCAGAACCTGGTGCACCAGATGCTGTTCTGTATGAGTTTGGGGTTGACAAGATCGTCCCCAGTTGTTCAAACTTATTTCCATGATTCGATCCTGGATTAGTCAATAGCTGCGCATATGCACCTGAGCCGATCAGCAAGGCGGTTAAAAAAAGTAGGTATTTCTTCATAAGTTTTATAAAAGTGCCGGAAGCCGCTCAGCCGCCATGATAAACGAGATACCAAATATAGCTGAAGACAGGAAGAATGTCCAGTCCCATAGCCTAATTTTTACAATTGAAACTAAAATAAAGGCAAGGATTAGTGTGGCGATCACAATTATCACCTGCCCAACCTCTAAACCAATGTTAAAAGCGAACAATTCGGATACAATGTTAGTACTTTTTCCTAAAAGACTTTTTAAATAGTTTGAAAACCCCATGCCATGAATAAAACCAAAGGCCAGCGCCAGTATATACTTTAAATTTAAGCTTTTAGGCTTTGTTTTCTTGCTTAAGATATTAATAACTGCAGTAATTAGGATGGTTACAGGGATTAGAAACTCAATGATCTGCTTGTTGAAATGAACGATGTTTAGCACACTAAAAGCTAGAGTTATGCTGTGCCCAATGGTGAATGCCGTAATCAATACTAATACTTTCTTCCAATCTTTAAGGGTATATATCCCACACAGAGCGATCACAAACAGGATATGATCGTAACCATTCCAATCCAAAATATGGTGGAAGCCGAGGTCAAAGTACAAAGAGAAATCCTGCATTGGGGTATTATTCGTAATTTTGTTCAAAGATTGGAATCTATATCCACAAATTCTAATAGCTATTCAACTATGTTACCACGCTTGTTATTCATTTGGCTTTCCTTCTTTCACCCGTTTTACGTGAGCGTTACGGAAATTGAGCAAGTTCAAAAGACCCGGGTGGTACAGGTAAGCACCCGGATTTTTTTTGACGATCTGGAGAAGGCGATCGATAAAAAATATAAGATCAGCGTAAATATTTTGAAACCGAAAGATAGAAAAAAGGTAAATGAGTGCATTGCCGCTTATATAAACAGTCATTTAAAAGTGAGCGCCAATGGCCTGATTTTACCACTTCGGTTTATAGGTTACGAAATTGAAGAGGAGGCTGCCTGGTGTTATTTTGAATCGGATGCCGTTGCGCCAGTTAAGAAGTTTAGCATTCAGAATGATATATTGTACGAGCAGCACGATTCACAAATCAATATGATACATGCGATTGTTAATGGAAAGCGACAAAGTACTAAGCTTGATAACCCCTTCAGTAACGCAGAATTCAACTACTAATACTACAAAGTGATTATTGGCTCGATTACTAGTCTGGGTGTACCCACCCTGAATGAACACTCAAAGCGCGGTGAGGCCGCCTTTTGCCTAAGCAAAAGGCGGCCTCACCGCGGCCTCACTGCGGAAGCATGGCGGCCTCACTCAAAGCACAACCCGACTTCATAGTTACTGCGTTCGAGGCCGTGTATGTATTCTTGGAAAATATACTTAAATAATTCTTACTGATATTGAATATAGATCGGAGCAGGCTTAAGTTTTAACAGCTCCTCTGGAGTCATCAAACGGTTTGGTGCTTTCTTCAAATCGTTTTTGTAGAACAATTTAAATCCTGTAAATTGAACCGGTTCAGAGAAGATAAAATGACGGTAAGTACCAATTTTTAAATCAGGCTCACCCCATCCATCCATATGAATTACAATTTGAACTTCTGGACGCAATTTAATGCTTTTGTAGTTCGTTAGCATCTTTTTAGTGAAACGGTGTACCACAAAAACCTTTGGGGGCAGGTTATATTTCTTAACAAGATTAGTCAAGTATTCTGCGCAATAATTTACGTCAGCAGCGTCATAAGTTCCGATTTTTTTGCCCGGAAGAGTTCCGTCTTTCATAGAAAATTCGGGATCAATACCTAAGTGTACGTTTGGCAGCTGAAGGTATTTTTCTATCCTTGGTAACTCAGCTTTTAGGTTGCTTAAGGCCACTTGAAGGTCAAGAAAAACAATGGCATTATGCATCTTGGCAATTTTCATCACTGAGTCAATCTGATTGTTACCCATGCGATTAATGTATTTTCCGTCTTTTCCAGGAGTACCACTCGCCACTGCTGCGATATAATGTACACCAGCCTGAACAGGAGTTGAAGGATCTGCTTTTTCCCAATGCTTGATCTCTTTGTTTAAGCGACTCCACATTTCTTTTGGAGCATATTCTCCAAGAGCACCCATTTTTTTAGAGTGCAGGTTCCCATAATAAACAACGATTCTCTTAAATGGAAGAATTGCACCTGCCAATGGATAGGGTTGGTTTTTTACCGGCCACCTTCCTGTGGTATCACCATTGGCCAGTCGTTTGATTTTGGCGTTATATTTAGCGGTGTCAACTGGGTCTCGGGTTGTTCCAACTTGAGGTACAGCTGTTGAATCGCCTTTCACAGTGATAGAATCCTTACCACTTGTCTTTTTGGTCTCTGATGTGCAACTGGTAGATAAGCCGATAGAGATAATTCCGACCATAAGCATCGCTGCTAGTTGAGGTAACTTCATTTTAAGATTTGTTTTTTTTGGTAAAATAGTGCATCAAAACAGTTTGATGGCAGTTTAATAAATTGCTACAAGTATAACACTCCTATAACGAATTTAAAAGTGGTTCAGTTTATAAAAACTTATTGAATTTACCAAACACCCCTAAAGGCAATTTAATACCAGAGGTAGCTTGTAAATAAAGCTCACCAGTTTCCAGGTTCTGCACCTGTGGGTAAGAGGTTTTAATTAGGTTTTCTACTATTACTGATGAGAAACCAAGAGAATAGGTGTTGAGGATTAAGAAGTGTTCTTCCTCATCCAACAATTGCACTACATCATGCATCATTTCCTGAATGTGGTCTTCCAATTTCCATTTTTCTCCATTTGGACCATGACCGAAAGCAGGTGGATCTAAAATGATTCCATTGTACTTTTTGCCTCTTTTAAGCTCTCTTTTTACAAATTTAAGGGCGTCTTCCACTACCCAGCGCACATCCTTTAGTTTCGATAATTCCTGATTCTCATTGGCCCAGTTCACTACTTGTTTTATGGAATCCACATGGGTGGTATCGGCTCCGGCTGCTTTTGCTATGAGTGAAGCAGCTCCAGTATAGGCGAAGAGGTTGAGGACCTTGGGACTGGAACATTTGAATTTCTTTATGGATGAGGAGATATAATCCCAGTTTACTGCCTGCTCTGGAAATACGCCCACATGTTTAAAGGAAGTTAAGCCAAGCCTCAAATTGATGGTTACTTCATCGTTTGAGTATGCAACATTCCAACGATCTGGAAGATGGGCTGAGCTTTTTAACCATTCGCCTGAAGTTGCGGAGCGCCCTTTAAATTTGATGTGGGTTTGCTTCTTCCAATCATGCTCGGAAAGCGTCTTTTTCCAAACTGCCTGAGGCTCTGGTCTGGATAAAACAAGATTTCCAAAGCGTTCCAGCTTTTCAAAATCCCCGCAGTCAATCAGTTCGTAATCTTTCCAATGCGTGGGTGTTAACAGGCTTATCATAAATTGTGGTGTGTTAAAATTTTCCTTTCGCTGCTTTCATAAAGCGGCTAGCGAAAACAAAGTCGTTTAGTTCTTCAACATCAGTGTGGGCAATTTCTTTATTAGAGCCTTCCCAAAATTTCTTTCCTTCGTGCAAGAAAAGGATGTAATCCCCAATACCCATTACTGAGTTCATATCATGTGTTACTACAATTGTGGTGGTATTGTATTCTTCGGTAAGCTCTTTGATCAGTTCATCAATCACGATAGATGTTTTTGGATCAAGTCCTGAATTGGGCTCATCGACAAACAAATATTTTGGATTCATGGCAATTGCTCGAGCTATGCCTACCCGCTTTTTCATCCCCCCAGATAATTCAGCAGGGTACAGTTTGTTTTTACCTTCGAGGTTTACCCGTTCCAAACAAAAGTTGGCACGATCCAGTTTCTCGCTAACGCTTTGCTCGGTAAACATATTCAAGGGAAACATGATATTGTCTTCAACTGTCATGGAATCAAACAGGGCCGAACCCTGGAAGAGCATTCCAATTTCTTTTCGGATCTCGATCTTTTCTTCGAAATTCATGCTGGTAAACTCACGACCGTCATAATTTACGATTCCGTCTTCAGGACGGTGGAGGCCAACCATGCATTTTAGAAGGGTTGATTTACCGGATCCTGAACCACCGATGATCAGGTTAGTTACACCAGCTTCGAACGTTCCGGAGATGCCTTTAAGTACGTCGTTATCACCGAAGGATTTGCGAATGTCTTGAATCTCGATCATAGTAATAACTGGGTTACAAGGTAATCACAAACAAGGATAGAAATGCAACTTACTACAACTGCTCTTGTACTTGCCTGAGCCACCTCTAATGCGCCACCTTTTACGTAAAAGCCTTCATAAGCAGGAACTGAAGTGATGATGAATCCGAAAACGAAAGCTTTTGTTAAAGCAACAACAATGGTGTAAGGATTGAAATCTGTAGTGATACCTTCAATATATTCAGAAGGAGATACTGCACCCGAAAGTGTACCCCCAAGATACCCACCTGCAATGCTTAAGAACATAGACATGATTACCAATAATGGAACCATGGTAATACCGGCGATGATTTTAGGAAGGATTAGGTAGCCAGGAGAATTGATGCCCATGATCTCCAGGGCATCGATTTGCTCACTTACCCTCATCGTTCCAATCTCTGAAGAGATGGCAGAGCCGATCTTGCCTGCCAGTACGATAGCTGTAATGGTGGGACTTAACTCTAATATACTTGAATCTCTGTTTACTGAGCCAATAATAGTTTTTGGAATAAAGTCACTTACCAACTGAAAGGCAATTTGTAGCGTCATTACTGCACCAATGAAGGTGGAGATGATTGCAATTAAACCCAGGGAGCCTACACCAATGAAATTCATTTGAGTGAATATGGCTTTCATGTAAATCTTAAACTTTTCCGGTCGTCTAAATACCGCCTTTAGAAGAAGTAGGTATTTGCCAAAGTTGGTGAAATTCATTCTTGAAAAATTTAGCTATAGGTACTTGAGCAATATTATTACAAAGAAACAATAAAAACTTGAATGACCTTATAGACTTTTCTAACAAAACTTTGTTCTCAAAGTTTTTGGCTGTGGTCGTTTTTTGTATTATTGCTTTCTAAACTTAATAACCATATGAACGCAGTAATCACTGGAGGGACAAGAGGGATCGGCAGGGCTATCGCACTCAAATTAGCCGCAAAGGGATACAACCTAAGCATCTGTGCAAGAGATGAAGAAGCACTTTTTCAGTTGAAGATGGATTTGGAAATCATGGGTATTCAGGTGTTTGTATTCAAAGCGGATATGGCGGTAAAAGCAGAAGTTTACGCCTTTTGCGAAGCCGTCAAAAGCAGGATGCTTGAAGTTGATGTATTGGTTAACAACACTGGGAGTTTTTTGACAGGGAGTTTGTTAAATGAGCGTGACGAACAATTTGAACAAATGCTGCATATCAATTTGAATGCTAGCTATTACTGCGGAAAATTTTTCGGTAAAATGATGCGTGAACAGCGGTTTGGACATGTTTTTAACATCTGCTCTGTTGCTAGTAAACAAATTGCTGAAAATGCCGGGAGCTATAGTGTAACTAAAGCTGCAATGTTTAGTCTTAGTAATGTATTTCGGGATGAGTTATCAAAATACAACGTTAAGGTTACAGCCATTTTGCCGGGTTCAACACTAACATCCTCATGGGAAGGGACTTCAATTCCAGAAGGACGTTTTGTAAAGCCGGAAGATATTGCCGAAACTATTTGGAGTGTCTTAAACTTAAGCAGTAGTGCAAATGTTGATGAGATAACGATCAAACCAGTACAGTTTTAATCAAGGAGGGAAGATAATGGAAAAGAGATTATTTAGAAATGAGTACGAAAAAGTGATCGGAGGAGTATCGTCCGGAATCGCTGAGTACATGGAGGTTGATGTAACGATAATCAGGTTGTTATTTGTATTGTCGACGATTTTCTTAGTGGGTACGGGTGTATTGGTTTACATCGTGATGTGGATTGTGGTTCCCGTAAATAACGATCCTGCTAAGCGTTTCGCTAAATTTAATGAGTATAATAAAGGTTTTACGAATCCATTTGAAAACAAGTCAAATTCACAAGGGTGGACGTCACCGTCAATGAATGCTGATCCCTTTAAAACGGGAAGAGATGACGCAGAGTTCAGGCCAATAAAGAAAAGTACGGAGACCGGAAAAACGGTGGCAGGGCTTGTTCTATTGGTCATAGGAATTTATTTCTTGATGAATGAGTTTAACATCATACCTTTTTGGTTTAACGCAAGTAAAATGTGGCCATTGGTCTTTGTTGCGGTTGGCGTAAGTTTTTTACTAAAAGCTAAGAATAAAAATGCCTGGGAGGAATGGAAAAAGCAACAGGAGACTGGGGCTGCGTTTACAGAAAAGCCTGCAGAGGAACCTATAATTCCAGCTACACCTGTTGAGGAGGCGCCTAAAGTAGACGACAGATTTACCAAAAAAGATATATAACGATGAAATTAGATAGAATAATGTGGGGTATTGTACTGCTTTTTATAGGTAGCGTACTTCTTTTGGAAAACTTTAATGTTATAGAATTTTATTGGGGCAGTGTATGGCGTTTCTGGCCTATCTTTTTAATTATTGCTGGGGTAAATATCCTCTTCTCCAAAAGTAAATCACAAGTTGGCGGATACATATCAATCGGCGTTTTGGTGGTCATGCTTGGTGTTCTTTTTTACCGGGGAACGCAGGTGCCTCAATCGGAAAAGGAAAAGAATTTCAGCATGGAGTTTGATAACGATGATGACGGAGGAGATGTTAAAATGCAGTCGTTCGATCTTCCATTCGATGATGCTGCAGGAAAGAAAACCGTCTTAAATATCAGTGGCGGAGGAACATCCTACACTTTAGAAGGAGAGACAGATAGTTTGTTCACCGCTGCCGTTAAAAACAAAGGTGCTGCATTCTCTTTGATGAATAATTTGCAGGATAGCTTGAGGACGGTGACCTTCAAGATGAACAATAAAAAGAACTGGAACATGGGTGAAGGGGGAAATGATGTCAATATACACCTGAATACTAAACCGATATGGGAGATGCACCTTAACATGGGTGCCGGCGAAATAAACTTTGACCTTAGCCCTTATCAAGTCCGTGAATTCAACTTCGATGGTGGCGCTGCGGCTCTTGACATTAAGTTTGGTGATATTTTGCCTATCGCTGATGTTCGAATAAAGACTGGTGTTGCTGATGTAAAGCTAAGTGTACCAACAAACTCTGGTTGTAGAATCACCACAAAAAGCGGATTGTCGTCTAAAGACTTTGAAGGTTTTATCAAATTGAAAGATGGCATTTATGAAACGTCTAACTATAGTACTTCGACAAAAAAGATATTCATCAGTTTAAACGGTGGATTGAGTAACTTTGAGGTGAAGAGATATTAGTAAGACGAAGCAATGCATGACAATGATGTTGACTATACTGTTGTAATAAACGGAAAGCCTGAAGGGCCATTTGAACTTGCGGCATTAAAGGACCTAAAGATTCGAACCTCTACATTTATTAGAAAGCCCGGTATGGATGATTATAAAGAAGCTCACGAGTTCCCGGAACTACGTGAGCTTCTTGGTTTTACCTACCAGCAAACTGCGCCTCAATATTTCGCTTCTTTTGATCAGCGTTTGCTGGCTTCTGTTATTGATTATTTTTTACTGACTATTGGATACGTACTTCTTGTATTAATTGCTTTTGTTTTTGTGGAGGAGAAAGTACAGCGTATTGGGCTAGCTCTGGCAGGGATTCCATTGATACCTCTGGCAAAGTTTATTTATAGTAGTGTTGCGGAAGCCTCCGAAAAACAAGCCACCTGGGGAAAGCGATTGATGAATATCAAGGTGACCGACTTGATGGGAAATCCCATTAAAATAGATGTTTCTTTTGGCAGGAATGCGGCAAAAGCTTTGTCTGTAGCTCCCGTGTTTTTCGGCTACCTCTATAGTTTTCTTAATAAAAAGCAGCAATGCTTTCATGATATTATTGCAAATACATTGGTGATAAAGGATAGATTAATTTAATTTTTATCTTTGTGCCACATCAACACACAATGGAAGGGTATAGTAACAGTTTAACTAGTTATTCAAGGTTTTTGACGAGGGAAGTTCAAATCGGTGATATCCCAATGGGAGGGTTGAATCCAATCAGGATACAATCAATGACCACTACTGATACCATGGATACCATAGGAACGGTAGAGCAGACCATTAGAATGGTTGAATCTGGGTGTGAGTACGTCCGCATCACTGCGCCCAGTGTAAAAGAAGCTGAGAACTTAGCTAACATTAAGAAAGAACTTCGCTACCGTGGCTATAATGTGCCATTGGTTGCCGATATCCACTTTACACCGAATGCGGCAGAATCAGCGGCAAGGATCGTGGAGAAAGTTCGAGTTAATCCTGGAAATTACGCCGATAAAAAGCGTTTTGAGAACATTGATTATACGCAGGCTGCTTATCAGGCAGAGCTTGATAGGATTTATAAGAAGTTTACCCCTCTTGTAAAGATCTGTAAGGAATATGGAACGGCAATGAGAATTGGTACGAACCATGGATCATTGTCTGACCGGATTATGAGTCACTATGGTGATACCCCCAGGGGAATGGTCGAGTCTGCTATGGAGTTCATCCGCATGTGCGAAGACCAGAATTACTACAACCTGGTGATTTCGATGAAGGCAAGTAATACGCAGGTGATGGTTCAGGCGTATAGGTTACTGGTAGAAACCATGGTGAAGGAGGGGATGAATTATCCTTTGCATTTAGGCGTGACTGAAGCTGGTGATGGAGAAGACGGTCGTATTAAATCTGCTGTTGGTATAGGGACTTTGCTGGAAGATGGTCTGGGAGATACGATCAGAGTGTCTCTAACAGAAGATCCTGAGTTTGAAGCACCGGTGGCAAAAGCGCTGGCTTTAAGATATGAGCAGCGTGCCCTGGCTTTAGGTACTGAGGTTTCTGCTAAGGTTGAATCCATAAAAGTGCTTGACTTGCCTTATAGTCCATATGAATATTCGAGAAGGCATACTGTTCCGGTAGGACATATTGGTGGACATTATCATCCTGTAGTGATGCTGGATGTATCATTAGAAAATCTGAAAAATCCTTACTTTTTAGGTGCTGTAGGGTACAAGTATAGTGCGGGACTTGATAAATATAATATAGCCGATCAGGCTTGCGACCTGGTTTACCTTGGAGACAATCTACCATCGTTTTCTTTCCCCGGTAATTTAAAGCAGATTTATAACGCTACTACCTGGGCTGGTTTGGTAGACAAGAACAACTGTCACCCGCTGTTTTCTTTTAGCGAATATCTGATTGCTGGAATTAAAGACGAGCAGTTGAATTTGGTAAGGATTAACACCGATGAGGCTTGTAATATAGATTTTGCTCATTTAGATTCATCAGTTGTAATTGTTTTGGAGACTGATGCGATTCACGGCATGGCTGCTCAAAGAGCTTTCTTCGTTTCGTTGATTAGAAGTGGCGTTGAAATTCCTGTGATCATCAAAAGATCGTACGTGGGTTTGAATGCTGATGATTTAATGCTTTACTCTGCAACCGATGTTGGCGCGCTATTTACAGATGGCTTAGGTGATGGAATATGGGTTAAAGCAGATACTGCAGTCGGATTGTCTTTAGTAAATTCTACAAGTTTTGGGATTTTGCAGGCTACACGCACCAGGATCTCGAAAACAGAGTATATATCTTGTCCGAGTTGTGGACGTACGCTTTTTGACCTTCAGGAAACGACTCAACTCATTCGTTCAAGGACAGATCATTTAAAAGGAATTAAGATTGGAATTATGGGTTGTATTGTAAACGGTCCAGGCGAGATGGCTGATGCCGATTATGGGTATGTAGGTACGGGGCCTGATAAGATTACACTTTATCGTGGGAGAGAAGTGGTTAAGAAAAATGTGAATTCTACACGAGCATTAGATGATTTGATCGACTTGATCAAAGAGGATGGCAAGTGGATTGAAGTAAGTCAGATATGAGGATAGTCAGCCAGATCTTAGTGATCGTTTTAACTTGTTCGTCGCTTTCTCTTGTTGCCCAAAAGAAAGCTTATTTGAAGTCGCCAGACGGTAGAATAGTGTTTTCTTTCCTGTTAAAGAAAGAAGGGCCGAGCTATACCGTTGCTTACAAGGGCAAGATCCTCATTGCCGATTCAGAGCTAGCTATGGACTTCAAGGATGGAGGTCGCTTTGCTGCTAACCTTTCGTTATTAAAAACTACTTCTATTTCAAAGGAAGAGCAGTATGAATTGCCTATTGGTAGAGCCCGGAACATTACCAGTCGGTTTAATCAGCTTACGCTCCCGTTAAAGGAACAATCCAGTCTAGGAAGGCAAATCAATATCGTTGTACGGTTATTTAACGATGGCCTGGCATTCCGGTATGAGTTTCCAAAGCAGGACAATTGGGCTGACTATGTCCTTAAAGAAGAACGGAGCAGCTTTCACCTTGTTGGAAATCCAAAAGTCAGGACACTTTTGTTCGGAAGAGATTATAAAAGCAGCCACGAAGGGTTATATCAAAAGATGACTTTGGATAGGCTTCCTGACAATAATTTAATGGATTTACCTGCGCTGTTTGAATATCCCGAAAAAGTATATGTTGCCATCACAGAGGCTAGCTTGAGAAACTATTCTGGAATGTATTTGGTAAAAGAAAATGGTATTTTGAGAAGCCAGCTTACTCCGCTACCGGGTGAGAAGGATATTACGGTAAAAGCAGTTCTGCCGCATCATACGCCTTGGCGAGTGGTTATGATTAGCGATAGGCCAGGTACATTCTTAGAGTCGAACATCCTGACCAATCTAAATGAACCCACAAAGCTAAAGGACCTTTCCTGGTTGAAGCCTGGAAAAACGTCCTTCCATTGGTGGAATGGAGATGTGGTTCCTGATTCGACTTTTGCACCCGGTGTAAACTTTGAAACCAATAAGTACTATATTGATTTTTGTGCGCGGAATAATATTGAGTATCACTCTGTAATTGGGTATGGAGGATTTGCCTGGTATCCAAATAACTGGGCGAGTTACGCGGACCAGGGCACTTATTCTGATGTTACAAAAACCGTAGCCTCTCTGGATATGCAGCGAATCTGTGACTACGCAAAAAGTAAAGGTGTAGCTATTCATGTTTGGATAAATTGGAAAGCCTTATATCCACAGTTGGAAGCTGCTTTTACACAGTTCGAAAAGTGGGGTATTAAAGGAATGATGGTCGATTTTCTGGATCGCAGTGATCAGGAGATGGTAAATATTCAGGAAGAGATTCTGGAACGTGCTGCAGCTCATCATCTTTTTATTCAGTTTCACGGCGCGTTTAAGCCAACAGGTTTAAATAGAACGTATCCGAATGAATTTACCCGAGAAGGTACGTTTAATTACGAGCAGAACAAGTGGTTGGTAAATCCGATTACTCCTGATCATGACCTGGATATTGCGTTTACAAGAATGATTGCGGGGGCTAGTGATTACCATTTGGGAGGTTTTAGAGCAGTTAAGCCAAGCGATTTTAAGCCTAAGTACATCAGGCCTACAATGGTTGGGACGAGGACGCATATGTTGGCAATGTACGTCGTGCTAGAAAGTTATTTAAATATGGTTGCAGACTATCCGCAAGCCTACGAAGGTGAGCCAGGTTTCGATTTTATTCAAAAGGTACCGACAGTTTGGGAGGAAACCAAAGTGATAAATGCAGAACTCGATGGTTTTTTAACTATTGCAAGGAAGCATAAGAATGAATGGTATGTTGGGACTATAAATAGTAGCTCAGGCAGATCAATCGATATTCCTTTAAATTTTTTGGAGAAGGGGGAGTATAGAGCGGAGATTTATATGGATGCAGAAGACTCAGCAGAACAACCAAATCATTTGGTTATGCTTGAGAAGATGATAAAGAAAGGTGAATTGTTAACAGTAAAACTTGCACCAGGTGGGGGTTGTGCGATAAGGATTTTTAAGAGTGACCCCAATACTGGGAAGTAATCATCCCTCCACTGTTCGTTGTAAGTCTTGGGGTAGTTTTTAAAAACTACCGGCATTGTAGTTTGTTAATCATTAAAATAGTAAGTTATGGAAACGAAGAAAAAACCAGATCCTTTTCAACCTAAAGGTCCCAGAGATGGGTTAGACAATACGGGGACTCAAGGTGCAGATTCATTAAAAGATGATGGCTATGTCGGATCCTCAGACAAGGATGTTGACAATACCCATGAAGATGGTACTGGTAGCTCCTCGGAAGATTTTCACGATAGGCCAATTGACAAACAGTAAAGGGGTTTTCTTTTAGAAAATTTTCTGTATTTCCAAGACATAACAAGACAAATTTATCCTTCATTTTGGAAGTAATGCTGTAATTGCTCCTCAAAACCCCTTGGTTTATTAAACTCACCTTTGCTTCTGAGTGTTGAAAGTTCCGTGTAAAATGTTTCACTTAATAAAGATTTTACTTCCTCCGCTGAAAATGCCATCGTTAATCTTTAAAACAGTAATTATTATAGCTCCTCTGGTGCCCCCAAATTTCAATAAGTCGAATCGCTATTACGTCATTAGGAGATTGCCTTGATGGACTTCTGATTCTACTTCTCCATCCTGCTTAGAAAAATCAATCGTTAGCGTATAATTTGTGTTTTCTACTGCGATATCGTCTAGTCTTAAGTTGCAAGTGTCTATAACGGCGTTATTGGGCTATTGAAAACGGATGATAGCGGGCTAGTGTACACTAATTTTTCTTCTGGGAGCGCAGTTTGATATATTCCCTCGACTCTCAGATTTCCTGTTGGATTTTAAATATCTTCAAATAGGTACTTAACTTTTCCGCTTTCCTAAATTTCGATGAAGCTTCATTAGCGAGATTTGATGCAAATTATGGAGTCGAGTTCTCCGCCAAGAACCCGAAAGCTTTCATGAACAGGATTAAAAATTATAGACTTGTTTATATTAATCAACGAAACTTTCAAATCTTTATGGTCTATTTCTATAATGATAAAGATCAAAGGTTTATTGAAGACTTCATTGAGACAAACCCCCATATTCTTGAGCTCAAAATGGTAAATGATTGTTTATTAGCTGATAGACTGCCTTTGGTTCTAATAGTTTATTTTTCAACTCACCAATACCAATTATACGGATCGCTATGAATAACTGATAGTATGGTTTGGTCTAAAGTAGTGTGTGTAGAATATCGTAAACCCCGCAACAGTGTTGAATGCAAATAGCAGCCAAAGCTGGTCGAACATGATCGTGTAAAACTGTAAGACAAACAAACAGAATGTCCAAATCAGGTATCTATAGATTTGTAATCCGGTTAGATAGACTAAAGACCTAAATAGTAGGGATATGCTCAGAGAAAGTAGTGTGATTTTGATCGCAACTTCCAGATTGGTTGTTGTTAAAAGCCAAATCAGTTCAGGTAAGAGAATAAATACAAACATGATGATGAAATTTACTATAATATGCAGTGGATGATAGGGCATATTACGCGAAAATCTGAGATAAGTCTCTTTAAAATGATGGTCTTTGTAAATTATGAAACTGTGGGTTATTGCCACTCCAAGCATAATAATACCCATTATTCTCTCATCATCGACATCCTCCTTGAATCCGTTATATATTCCAATGATCACTAATAGTGAGCATAATTTAGTTAGTGTCAGGGAGAGTTGAAGTTTTCTTCCCAAGTAATAAAGAAACAGTGAAGGATACGGTTTCTTCCAGTGTCCAGTTAACTTCCCAACTATAGATTTTTTTTCAGGCACTTGAACTTTGTTTAGTTGGTGCAGGTAAATCAAAGCACTAATGATAATTAAAATCAGGATATAGATTAAGGTGATCAGCGGTATAAGATTGGCTTTAAAAAGAACACCTAAAATTGTCGCAAAAAGCCAGTAACCAACCAAGGGTAAAGAGATCACCAATTGCATGAAGAATAAACTTATGAATTGCTTTTCTTTACTGCTCGCGTTGAAACTGTAAAATAGAAACTGATTCGTTTCATCCTTTAGCTGTTTAATCACATATCTCCAGCTTTTTATGGTGTAGAAAAAAAAGAGCACAAAAACCAGCAGCATGACTATTGGACTAACGATGAAGGTCATCATGAGCATCAAGTGATAAAATACAGATTGTTCAGGAGGGTAAACCCCAGCAGTTTTTATGAAGAAGCAGTAGCTTATTACAGATACATAGCTGAATAATAGAAAGCCTGAATTTTCTCTGTAAAAACGCCAGGATAATACTTTTAAAAGAACTCTTGTGATATCCATGCCTCATTAGATAAATTGTACCGTTTGATCTGAAACAATCAACCCTGCTGTTATTTTTAGCCTCTCTGCTTCAAGTATTTGGTGAGAGGCAATTATAAAACTGCAACCTTCAACCTGATGTCTTTCTTTTATCCAACTATACAAAATTTGTAGGGATTCGGTATCAATGGTTATCAGTGGCTCATCAAGAAGAATCAATAATGGATGACCAAGAAACGCCAATACGAGGGACAATTTTTTAAGCATTCCGCTTGAATAGCTTCCAAGTTCATCGTCAATGTAACTACCCATCATCATTTCGGAAATATATTTCTCTGCTTGGTTCGAATGACTGGATTTAGCTGAGGCAAACATTTTAACCATTTCATATCCCGTTAAAAATTCTGGGTATATAGGTTCAGCAGGAGCAAAGTTTACCCTAGTGCGATAGGCTATAGCATCTTTTTTTAGGCTGAACTTTTCATTTAAGAGCACATTCCCATGGAAATGAAGGATACCTGCTAATGACTTCAATAAGGTGCTTTTGCCGCTGCCATTTGTTCCTTTGAGAGAGAATATGCCATTTGGTAGATTCAGTTCTGGAACGGTTAAAACTGGAAGATTCTGATACTTTTTGTGGTAGTCTAAAATTCTGAGCATACAGCAGTTAGAGTTAATAAGACCGTGTATTGTTACTGACCTATGATGTTGATTGCAAGCATTTTGATACAATTGCAAAATCAATGGAAAGATCCTATTCAAAGGCGACCTGTGTTTACAGGTAATTGTAACCTCGTGATCTGTTGCTACCTAAGCTAAAAGTTCCTGCAGATTGAAATTTTGAAACTCAAAATCTAGTTTTAGATAACAGATAATGTTGATGCCGGAAATAACAAGTATTAAATGTGTTTGTTTCATTAATTGTTCATTCTGCTTGAAACTTATTTATTCCAAAGGACACCATTGAATATATACAATATTGCATAATTATTATTAATGTAATACGATATTGTATTACATTTGAACGATTTGTCTTTCGACTATAAAAAATCTCATGATAAATAATAACACAATAAGTATTTTAAACATTGAACAGGCTATTAGTGATATCGAAATGGAACACCATAGCTCGTCTTTCGATACCCCGATGCGTGCGGATGCATTTGTGTTGGATGATGATAGGAAAATTAACCTCATCGCACAACACTTTAGCAGCATAATGGAAATATTGGGTATGGATCTTGAAGACGACAGTTTAAAAGACACACCCAAGCGGGTAGCTAAAATGTATGTGAAAGAAATATTTAGTGGCCTCAATCCAGAGAATAAACCTGTCCCAACGTTGTTTAATAATCCTTTTAAATACAATCAGATGCTTGTGGAAAGGAATATTTCTGTATTCAGCAATTGTGAACACCATTTTGTTCCAATCGTTGGTAAAGCACACGTTGCCTATATCAGCAACGGAAAAGTGATCGGACTCTCCAAATTGAATAGGATCGTCCAGTTTTGTTCTCAACGACCTCAGGTACAGGAAAGACTGACTATGCAGATCGCCAACATGCTTAAAGAGGCTTTGGGAACAGAAGATGTTGCTGTGATTGTAGATGCACATCACCATTGTGTATCAAGTCGCGGAATCAGGGATTCAGGTAGTACAACACTTACCGCTGCGTACAGTGGCAAATTCTCAGAAACTGAAACCAGGAATGAATTTCTTAAATATATAGGCTCATGAATTTTGAAGGAAAAAATATCCTGATTGTTGGAGGAAGTTCAGGTATAGGTCTTTCATTGGTACAGCTATTACATGCGCATAAAGCGAATGTATATGTGATTTGCAGATCCGCTTCGGAAGAATGGCCAAACGATGTAAAATATCTGCAGGCTGATGTAACTGGAGATCTTGATGCTGTTGAGGCCTTTCTTCCCGAGCAATTGCAAGGGCTGGTGTACGCCGTCGGAAGTATCACCCTAAAACCCTTTAACCGGCTCAGCGTAGACGACTTTTTAAACGACTATCAGTTAAGTGTTTTGGGAGCAGCGAGAGTAATCCAACATGCGCTTAAGTCAATTAAAAACGCCGCAGGTTCTTCTATTGTACTAATCAGCTCTGTTGCCGCCAAAATTGGAATGCCCTACCACGCAAGTGTGGCTGCTGCAAAAGGGGCAGTTGAAGGAATGGGATTGAGCTTGGCAGCTGAACTAGCTTCCCAAAAAATAAGGGTAAATGTAGTTGCGCCGTCGTTGACGAATACCCCTATGGCCGAAAAGCTATTGAGCTCGGCTGACAAGCAGGAAGCATCTGCTAAAAGACATCCTTTAGGTCGTTATGGACAGCCAGAAGACATCAGCAACGCAATTGCTTTTTTGTTGTCCGACGATAGCAGTTGGATGACCGGTCAAGTAATCGGTATTGATGGAGGAATGGGTAATCTAAAGCCGAGTTGAGATGATCAGCATTAGCAGTGAACAGATCTACCAGTTAGATAAAGCGTATAGAACGAGTTTGATTAACAGCCTGATTGGTTATCGTTCTTTAAATCTTTTAGGAACAGTTAATGATCAGGGCATTACGAATCTTTGTGTAGTCAGCTCCGTATTTCATCTGGGTGCAAATCCGCCGCTTTTGGGTTTGGTAATGCGGCCCCAACGAGAGCATAATGATACCCTTCGTAACATTAAATCTACAGGGCAGTTTACGCTTAACAACGTACTCCCTTCCTGGTATATGCAAGCACATCAAACAAGTGCCAGTTATCCCTCTGGGGTTTCTGAGTTTGATAGTTGCGGTTTCAAAGCGCATTATATGGAGTCTTTTCAAGCTCCTTTTGTAGCAGAGTCTACCATCCGCATTGGCCTGGAGTTGCGCGAAGTAATTGATATGGAAATCAACGGAACCACAATTATCATAGCGGAGATCGTTCAGATTTTAACTAATGATGCATTGATAGGAGCCGATGGAACGGTGGACCACATTATTGCGGAAACAGTTACAGTGGCTGGCTTGGATGCCTATTTTCTTCCAGAATCTCTGGGAAGGCTAGCCTACGCTAAACCTGAAATGGCGCCCGGGTCACTAACAATCTAGATAACAATGGAAAAAGATGCTGAGGTTATTATTGTAGGTGCTGGTTTGGCAGGTCTGACAGCGGCAAAGGTTTTAAAGGCGGTTGGCAAGTCGATGCTTTTGCTAGAAGCCGCTGATGTAGTAGGTGGTAGGGTTCGTACCGACGCATTTAATGGTTTTTTGATGGATAGGGGGTTCCAGGTGTTACTTACAGCTTACCCGGAAACAAAACGGTTTTTAGATTATAAAGCATTGAACCTTTGTACGTTTGATCCAGGCGCACTAATCCTTGGAGCTGACGGTAACACAGTTATCGGTGATCCCATGAGGAAGCCAGCTTCCTTGATGGAAACATTGCGCTCGCCGGCAGGTACGTTTGCCGATAAGTTGAGGATGTTGAAATTAAAGATTAAACTGCGCCTTAAATCTATTGAGGCAATATTCTCAACAACCGAAACTACGACCATAGCCTATCTTGAAAATCAAGGCTTCAGTGAAAAGATAATCAGCCAATTCTTTAGGCCCTTTATGACTGGAATATTTTTGGAAGACAGGTTGAGTACCTCAAGCAGGATGTTCGAATTTGTATTCAAGATGTTTAGTGAGGGGAATGCAGCCATCCCTGCCGCAGGTATGGGACAGATACCCTTGCAACTGGCAGAAGGATTATCTCCGAATGACATTCTGTTCCGTAAACGGGTGACCGGAGTTGAAGGCGGAATCGTTAGTGCCGATGACGGAACCAGTTATCAGGCGGATTTTGTACTAATTGCCACCGAAGAATCTGCAATTCCTTTTCCATTTGAAAAAAGAGCCGCGAATTATCATTCGGTTACCAACATGTATTTTACTTCAGATAAAAGGCCATTTGAAATGCCATTAATTGCTTTGAATGCGATGCCCGGCAGACTGGTTAACAATATTGCGGTCATGAATCAAATTTCTCCTGCTTATTCTAAAAGCGGCGACTCCTTGATATCACTTTCGCTCATTGGTGATCACAGTCAGAAGGATCAAACTAAACTCCAGTCAAGCGCAATTGACGAGCTTAAATTCTGGTTTCCGGAGGCAGTCTACTGGAAGCACCTAAAAACCTACCATATTGATTACGCGTTGCCCAATGATGACAAGGTTACGAATAACTTAAAAACTATGCGTTTAAATCCCCAGTGTTTTGTATGTGGCGATCATCTCATGAATGGCTCCATAAATGCTGCAATGAAAAGCGGAAGATTAGCTGCTGAAGCTATTATAAACGAGATGAAACAATGATGAATCAAGCTAAGGTTTATAAGGACGAATTGCTCAACGGTAAAAGATCATTGGGTGATCCTCCAGTGGATGAGTTCATCAAGAATGTATTTGCGGACAACGCAAAGAAGCTTCAGCTGCAACAGTGGTTAAGTACTAAGGCAGACCCAGAACATTTTGCATTGTTTAAGGCAGCATATCCAGATGTTGATTTTATCACTCAAGCCAGCGATCTACCTCAATGGGCCGATCCTAAGCTAATGAAAGCCGGCTCGGTTTTCTTTGCTGTGCATGCTGAAATGATCATGAGTTTGCTCGGTCTGTTATCCCTCCCGTATTGCTATACTGCAGCTAACGGGGCGATGGTGCTCTATCTATCCGAATTGATAAGAAAACAGACTACGAAAAGATTATATGATACTGCAATTTTCGTTTGGGAAGTGATGGCCCCTGATGCATTTAGTAAACATGGAAATGCTTGCCAAGAAATCCTTAAAATACGAATCATGCATGCTGCTGTTCGTCACTATACGCTTCAAAGTAACAAATGGGATGACTCTTGGGGTCTCCCCATTAATCAGGAAGATATGGCAGGAACCAACCTTTCATTTTCGCTAATCGTGATGCGTGGACTTCGGATGCTTGGCTTCAAAGTAAGTCCGCAGGAGCAGACAGCGTTTATGCATGTATGGGCGGTTATTGGTTATTTGATTGGCCTGGATAAGGATCTTATACCAGAAAACACCAAGATAGCCCAGATACTGGATCGTTCTATTAAAGACCGTCAGTTTTGTGCTTCTACCCCTGGAAAGGAATTGACTCAGTCGCTCACGGACCATATTTTAAAGGTTAACAAAAGCTCGGCTACTGCGGACGATATATTGGGACTCATGCGGTATTTACTCGGAACAGAAATAGCCGACATGCTTTCGATTAAGGCACCAGAACTTCCAGGTTACAAAATAACGTTGCTCAGAGCGATTAATTATCTAAAGGGTTTTAAGCCAGATGGCGATACCCAGCAAAATTACAAAGTTGCATATGCTAAATTTAAAAAGCAGAGTGCAGCTCATGTAGAAAAATCTTAACTCATATGAAATCTTACCAACTCATTCATAAATTAGTAGACCTTGTCCATCAAATGGAAGAAGAAAACCATGGTCGCGAAATTTCTCTCGGCGACTTTACAGGGTTTTTGCTGAATACGGTCGGAGACAATTCAGGCAGTTCTGTTAATGCAGAATCGAGATTCGGCGACAATGATAGCCATGCTTTAGAGATTGCTTATCAGCTGGATAACAACATCGCACGGTTGTTTGTATTGATGAGCCGTTATGCGAAGTCTTACATTAAAAAGGCACTTGATGGCACACCTTTGCAAACAGCCGAGGATTTTACCGCATTGGCTACCCTGCTAACTCACACTCACTTGTCGAAAAGCGAACTGATTGCGCACAACCTACAGGAAAAAACTTCTGGCACGGAAGTAATCAGGCGCCTCGTGGCATCGGGACTGGTTCGTCAATGGGACGATGTGAAGGATAAGAGGAGCAAGCACATTGCCATTACAAATGAAGGGAAGGAGCTGCTATATCAGGTGTTTGTTGACATGAATCACGTCGGTAAAATGATTACCGGAAAGCTAACTATAGCCGAGAAATTTACGTTGCAGTACCTTTTACAGAAGCTAGAAAACTTCCATTTGGAACATTATGAAAAGAAAACGATTATGACCAAAGCAGATTTAAGGGAGTTTGCAGTAAGTATTTGATATAGTTAGCTGATAATTACTATCATGCAGTTGATTATAGTTTACTGTGACAGGAGAATAAATATATAAAACTTACTTCGTAATACAGCTCAAGCAATGCTAGTCCCAAATAAATGACCAACAACTGCCGTTATTGCCATTGCTGCGGTCCCCCAAAAAGCGATTCTCAATACGGCAGTTTTGAGGTATGAACCACCTGTTTGAGCAGCGATCGCCCCAAGAAGCATTAAAAAAATAATTGAGAGCACATACTGAATATACACCATGTAGGCTAAAGGTGCCAAAATTGAAACCACTAATGGCAATAACGCTCCAAAAATAAACGATCCAAAAGAAGCCAGCGCGGCTTGTAAGGGCCTGGCTGAGGTAATTTCATTGATCCCAAGTTCATCTCTTGCATGCGCCTCAAGGGCATTGTGTTTACTCAGTTGTATTGCCACCTGATGCGCAAGCTCCGCATCCAGCCCACGAGATACATAAATCTCTGCCAGTTCGGCTAATTCTGACTCTGGCATTTCCGATAGTTCTTGTTGTTCTCTTTTTAAATCTGAATTTTCGGAGTCTGCCTGAGAACTTACAGAAACATATTCTCCAGCCGCCATCGACATGGCGCCCGCGATGAGTCCTGCCAGAGCGGCTAGTATAATAGTATCTCTATCTGTGGAAGCCGCTGCGACCCCAATTACGATACTCGTAGTGGAGAGGATACCATCATTTGCCCCCAATACTGACGCCCTGAGCCAACCTATACGCGTAACGAAGTGTTTTTCTGCAGAATCATGTTTTGCCTCCATGACCCTACTTGATGGTTTTCTGGAGATCTTTTGCCCAAGCGATTATTCTGTTTTTCTCCTGAGGAGATAACACAGCTTTTGTATGTATTAATGTATACGAACGCAATGGCATTTCATCTTGCTCAATCATTTCCACAACTTCATCAAGCTTGTGTTTTTTCTTTTTAGCAGTATAACTATTGAATTCATCAAAGTTTATTTCTTGCTTGCCATCTTTTACGTGATTATCTAGCCACCATGCAAAAGGCTGGACTTTACTGTACCAAGGATATACGGTATTGTTGGAATGGCAATCGTAACAACTGGTTTTAAGCAGTCCCTTAATGTCCTCAGGAATGGTATAATGTTTTTCAATTGCATTTGTAGAAACTGTAGTCGCAATATTTTTCTCTGGCGTGAATAACTGGATTATTAATAGTAAAATAGCTAAAACAAAAAGTAATTTCCTGATCATGATTGATGTTATAATTGATTAAATAATGTACTATAATCAAAAGTTCCCACTTAATTAGAGCCCTGCCTTTCCATTTTGATAGGATGGCATTAGGTTAAACGCGGTTGAATTCCTTCCTAATATTAACATTTTAAGTTGAGGGTACAATGCGTAGGACAATTTTGTTGATAAAATTACAAATCCTGCTCCCCCGTCTACAGACAGAGTGATCAGGTTTTTCACGATGGGTAATGTGCTTAAGGGCAGTAACTGATCCGGTCGTGAAAGGCATTATTAGAAAGACCAGCCATTTAGGGTCGCTAAACGAATTGAGGTTTCCCATCTTATTTTAAAGTCAAATTAAGTGACACGATATTAGAGGCCAGTCCGGTTGATCTGGTGTAATGTCCATATCTGAGCTCCAGCATACTCAAACGCTGCCATCCTAACACCCCCTTTGGTGGTGAGAGTCGGATTCCGGCGCCATAGAAGTCGCTGTTTAGCGTCGATAGATCGTAATCACTCGTAAAATAGGTTGTACCTGGCGTATGGGCGCCATAGCCTGCAAAATACCGGGTACCGGTTTGCTTATTGTAACGATAAAATGGGCTAATGGAAATAAAGGAACTCAACTTTACAGGTACTTCAAGCTCTGCAGTATGCGCCCTGATTCCCCAGTTGTCCATATAGTAACGATAAAAGGTTCTAAGCAGAATGTGGTCAGTAGCGAAATAATTTAATCGTAAAGCGATAGGCAATTTTGAGCGTTTGTTAGGTAGGGTTTCCGCCTGAAGAGAACCATCTGTAAAGTAGTTGCGCTGGTACCTTGTGGCAAGCAAGCCCTTCTGATAGGAAGGTTCCACAATAAATACCGCCTGAAGTTTATCATTAATCACCTGCGACAAGGAGAACGACGAACTAAAAGAATTACGTGGACTGTATTCTTCTGACCGCTGTCGCGAACTTCCCGTTCTTAGTTCAATTGGAAGGATCACTGTCCAGGTATCCAAAAATGCCTGAAGTTTGAAGTCGAATTGTGTGTTCTTATTTTTGGATAACCTAGTCAGGTTGAATCCAGCTCCCATCGACTGGTAATCGTATTCTCCAGAATAGGACCCAGTAAATCCAAATGAATTTCCTGTCGACTGATTGGAATGTGTCCAGTTCAAGGATGGGTATATTCTCGTGTCAGCACTAGAAGCCGAAGAAATAGTAGTTGGATCTATTTTGTCAGAGGATGCGGAAGAATAGTGATCAATTCCCAGTTCAAAAAGGAAGGTGTTTTTCTTACCAAACTTATTGATCTTCGACATTTGAAGATCGATGGCGTTGGCAAAATCAGTTAATTTTTCTGTACCAATCCCACCCGTTACGGCGGAGTTGTTCCCATTCTGGTTATAATATGCAGAAACTAAATTGACCTCATCGATTTTTAATTTACGGCTTTGATAACTACTAATGCTGTCGCCCGTATTTATTTTCTGTTTGATCTGTCCATGCGCGCCCAAAACGCCCAGAAACATAACGATTACATGTAAATATATCTTTCTCATGATTCCGGATTAATTACAACCGCAGCCGCCGCCGCTTTTACCTCCGTTTGCACCTGAAGCACCTTCTCGATATAGTTGGAAACTTTGTTCGAATTTCTGAACTTTTCTGGACGAAAGGGTCATCTCCGAATCATTCAGCTTACTTTTCTGATAGGGCTTTACGGTACTGCATGCACTAAAAAGCGTCATGAAAGTTAGCGCTAAGCCGAGCAAAGTCACTGTTTTTTTTGAAGGTTTCATATCAGTATTTTATATTAATATTTTTCGATGTATAAATTTCATTATCGTCATCAATAATGACGCATGCAACGTTTCTCAATTGATTGATTAGGTCCAGGCCTACCTTAGCGCCCATGATTACAATAGGTGTGGCGAGGGCATCAGCTAGTTCGGCACTGGGACAAATAATGCTGACGCTCTTGATGCCCGAAACAGGTAGGCCTGTTTTCGGATTGATAGTATGCGAATATCTCTTCCCGTCGATTAATGCGTATTTTTCATAATTTCCTGATGTTGCTATGGCCATATTGCTAATACTCAATGCAGAGAAAGCACGCTGCTTACTATTAGGGTCTGCAATACCAATTGTCCATGGCTTGCCGCTAGGCTGCAAACCCCAGGTTATCAAATCACCGGCTGCGTTTACAATTCCACTTTCAATTCCTCGACCCATCATAACCTGCTTCGCCCGATCTGCAGCATATCCTTTTCCAATTCCTCCGAATCCGATTCGCATTCCTTTGTGTTTCAACATAACGGTACTTTCCTGTCTGTCAATGATCACATTTTCATAGTTGATCAGACCTACTGATTTTAATGCGGTTTCCTTTTCAGGCAAAGCCTTCATATGTACATCAAAATTCCATAGACTCTTGTCGATTGAGCCGTAAGTAATGTCAAAAGCCCCCTGAGTTATTGTAGATATTTTAAGAGAACGAGTAATTAATTCAATTACTTCTTGATTAACTTTTACGTGAGCAATCCCTGCAGAACGGTTGATCTCGTTCACCTGACTCGTTTCTTTAAATGTGCTTAACAGTTCTTCAACTCGTCTCACTTCATCAATTGCCTCCGAAATTGCGGTTTTCGCCAAAACCTGGTCGTCGCTAACCGCCGTTATTTCAAAACGGTTGCCCATCAGCTTCACAATTTCCCTGTACGATGAAGTCATGCTCATTTATTTGGTCAGCGGTAGTGCCTTTGCTATTTCCTGAACGAACCCTTCCGGACTCTTATCTGGAAATCCATCCCAGCTTCTAATTACTTTACCATTTTCATCTGTCAAAACTGTAAAGGGAAACTTTCCATCAGGGTTGTAACGTTCGGCAAGGGACTCGTTTCTTTCAGTTTGATCAGCAGATAGCCTGTTTTTCTTTTGCCTCGGGAAATCTGCTCGTACCAAGACGAGTTGCGTTGTTGCATATTTCTCGAACACTGGAGTTTCAAGAATTTCCTTTCTCAACCTGATGCAGGGGCCGCACCAATCCGAACCAGAGAAGTTGATTAAAATTTGTTTGTGAGATTTCCCCGCTTCTTTTAGCGCATCCTCGAAATTGTTCATCCAAGTGAGGGAAGGAAGAATTAAATAGAATAATGTGATCAATAGTAGTTTCATAGTCTTTAAGAATATATTGATAGTAATTTGAAGTGCCGAAAGATAATAAATGAGTAGACCAACGCCAGTTATAACTACAATATCAGGCTCAATTCTGGAGACATTATGAAGTTATTTGTTAAATTATGTTAAGGCGATAATCCGGTGTCGAGAGGTGTTATTGGGAAAGAAATTTCAAAGCAATGCTGATTACGAGAATAAGTATAACTAAATCCAAAATACTGTTGATTCGATATTTGCTTTAAAATCGCCAAGCCAAGACCTGTACCTTCAGAATTGCTGTCTTTAAAGAAGCGGTCGAAGATTTTATGCTGATCCAAAGCCTGGGCTATACCTGTATTTTTGAAGATCATGCCATGCGCTGATAGAATTATCTCTATGTTTCCATTCTCGTAATTATGCCTTATTGAATTGCTAAGCAAGTTGTTGATCAAAATTTCAAACAGGTATTTGTTTGTTTTAAGGATCACCGGATTAAGGGTAGTCATCACGCTGAGGTTTCTTTTTTGGGCCAACTCCTGAAAATAATTAATCCTTTCAACCAGTAAAGAGGTTACCTCGACATTTTCCTGTTCCCCAATTATGTTGTTGTCGATTTTTACCAGCAAAAGTAATGACTGATTGAGTTTTGTCAAACGGGAAGTTGCCTTATAAAGGTCGATTAATGTTTCACTTTCTTCCTTTCCAAGTCGGTCTGATTGCAGCATCGTATCAAGTTTTGAATTAATCACAGCTAGAGGGGTCATCATCTCGTGCGAAGCGTTTTCAGTGAAGAGCCTCACTTCCCTGAAGTCAGACCTTACACGAGCCGAAATATCAAGTATGGCTTGATTGAGTTCCTGAAATTCCTGAACTGGACTGGCGACAGATGCAAATGATTTATCCTGATCTAAGTTAAAGGTTTTAATATTTTCCAGGATTTGCCAAAAAGGGCTCCACAATCTCCTCGTCATAAACCTATTAATCAGAAGTAGTACAATTAGTAATAGGAGTAGGGATGAAATTATGATAAAGATAATACTTTTAATCTGATCCTGCCACTCCACTTTTGAGGTAAATATGGTTACTTCGTAATGTGATACCTCATAGGTTACACCAGTTCTTAGGTACCTGGCAGTTTCCCTTCTTTTCTTTTTTGGATTGTAAAAAAAGGTGTCAGCGAATTGTTTTCTGGTGTCTGGATGATCGACTTTTCTATATTTGATCACAAGTCCATCATAAAGGTCATGTACAGGTTTAATATTTCTAATATCGGTAGAATTCTTTAACTCCATGAGCTCTTCCACCAAATTATTGTCGATCTGTTTATTTAAATAAAAGCTCAGGGTATGGTAAAAAAGAAAACCTATACAAATAAGTCCTATAGTACTTACGAGGATTAAAACTCTGTTATAACCGGTTAACAACTTCACCTTTACTGAAACTTATAGCCGATGCCGTAAATAGAATGAAAATAGTCTTTGGAGCCTCCATCCGTCAACTTCTTTCTTATATTCTTGATGTGGGTATAGATAAAGTCAAAACTGTCTGCCATATCTGCATCTTCTCCCCAAACGTGTACCGCTGCAGCTGATTTTGAGATTACCTTAGATTTATTGGTCACAAAATAGAGGAGAATATCAAATTCTTTCTTTGTCAGATAAATCAGGACTGTGTTGACCCTGACCTCTTTAGAAACAACATCAATCTCAATTTCATTAAAAATTACCAGATCATTTCCGCTAAAACTTCTCCTGCGAACGATAGATGTCGTCCTTGCATTTAATTCGGAGAGATGGAATGGCTTTACCAGATAATCATCTGCTCCAAGACTTAAGCCTTCAACACGGTGTTCTATTGAGTCCCTTGCAGAGATGATTAAAACCCCATCCTTTCGTTTCAATTTTTTCAGCAATCTGAGTAGCTCTAGCCCATCGCCATCTGGCAGGCCGAGGTCCAAAAGAATGCAGTCATAGTCGTATAGATTGATTTTCTCAATAGCTTGATCAAACGTTGCTGAGCAATCACAAACATTTCCCTCTGCGGTTAAATACTGCAAGATGCTCCTTCTAAGGCTTTCCTCATCTTCAACGATTAGCAACTTCATAACGTAAATATCCAACTTAATTCTGAAGACTTGCTGAAGTTGATAGCCGTGATTTCAATTGATCTCACTTTTTTTTACTGCGCCGGTCTTGTCATATACCCTTTTTAAAGTCAAAAGTTATAAAAATTTGCTTTGATTTTTTGGTGTTGGCGTGTGGTTTTATTCGCTGTTGGGTTTTGGCCTCGACTTCAGTTTGGCCGACTTTTTCAAGTCCCGTACCTACCTATTTTAAAGTTATTACTTCAAATTTCGTTCCTTTAAAAGTTTCTCCAAGTCCTCATTGTTTTTTGAATTTTTAATTGCCACAATATGCAAAAAAAAGTGATTAGCGAAAGAAATCCAAATGTGTTTTTTACGATACAGTAAGTTACAATTTCAATCATTACTCCAATAAATACAGCAATAATCATGGAAGCTGATTTTATCTTTTTTGCTTCCTCTAAGAGTTCTTGATCTGTTAATTCGGATAGTTCTTCTTGCTTCATTAATTATATTGTTTTCAATATTTCTTTTTTTATAGACAGGTCAGCTATAACGGTTCTATTAAAACTAGGTCCTCTTTATGAGCTTTTTTATTGTTGTCAGCAGTTATTTTTATTCGTAAAATAGCTCGAGACTTGTATCGGTGTTTATACAACTGAAATTCTAAAACATAAATATAAAATGGTGGCCATTCACTAACTTTAGCGAGTAAGTTATACGACATAAAATGAAATGGATTACCCGTGATAGACCAAAGATTGACCGTATCGCCTGCCCTTGGCTTATAAAGCGGTTCATAGATCCGGGTGCACAAATCATCTATGTTCCTTTTGAACAGGTGATTTCTACAGCTGAAAAAATTGGAGCTATTCCCTTTGACCTTCCTGGGGTCGAATACAGCCATTATAATGATCAGTGTACTTTTGACTATTTCTTAAAGAAGCATAGGCTGAAGGATATAGCCCTCGACCGAATGGCGGCAATAATCCGTGGTGCAGATACAGACCGGCTCGACTTTGCCCCACAGGCAGCCGGACTGTCTGCGATCTTCCTTGGCCTTTCCAGAAACATCTCGAATGATCATGATTTGTTAGAAATCGGCATGACGGTTTACGACGGACTCTATACCTGGGCAAAGCACCTTCAGAAGCAAAAGCACACCCAGTCCCCGGTAGAGCATTTATTGCTTGATGTATATAACCGTTACCTTAAATCCAGTTTCAAAAAAGCTCCGGAATGGACAAGGGAACTGAAAGAAATGATCCAGGACCAAACGGACACTAATATGAGCATAAGCCTACAACAGGCATCGGATTCGTTGGACATTAATCCAGCCTACCTTTCAAGAGAGTTCTCGAAATATTTCGACAACCTCTCTTTTGGCGAATATATCCGGAAGATGCGTATCGAGAAAGCAGTAAGTCTGATGGAATCCTCGACCTATTCACTAACCGAAATAGCATACCTGACAGGTTTCTCTGACCAAAGCCATTTCAATAGAATATTTAAAAAGCAGCTGGGCGAAAATCCATCAGTTTTTAGAAAAGCGATGCAAAAAGGTAAAAAGAATACATAACAGTTAAATCCGTACAATTTCAGAGGATTTCTAATGTCGAGTATTGTAGGACAAAAGATTTGACTCATGAATAAAAATATCACTAGCAAAGCAAACCAAATTTACACTCATTCACAATCATCATACAGTTTAAGGGTGCTTAGTATTTATTTCCTAAAATTGGGTACTTGGGGATTCGGTGGTCCTGTAGCGCTTGTGGGTTATATGTACCGTGATTTGGTAGAGAACAAAAAGTGGTTAACTGATGAAGAATATAACGAGGGACTGGCACTTGCTCAGTTAGCACCCGGGCCTCTAGCAGCGCAACTTGGCATCTACATCGGTTTTGTACATCATGGTCTTTTGGGTGCGACGCTGGCCGGAATTGCCTTTGTACTCCCTTCATTTATTATGGTTGTCGTACTTGGAATGGCCTATCAACTTTATGGCGGCCTTGCCTGGATGCAGGCTGTTTTCTATGGAGTAGGTGCTGCAGTGATTGGAATCATTGCTATGAGCGCTTATAGATTGACCATTAAATCCATCAGTAAACTGGAATGGTCAGCCATGAGATCAAAATGGCTCCTCTGGCTCTTTTATATTACTGGTATTGTCATTACCGTCGTTACAGAAAGGGAGGAGATCCTGCTATTTATTAGCTGCGGAATAACATATATGATGATCAAGGCACCACCGAAATTGATCAAGAAACCGAGTTCACTTTCAGTAGGGTTATTGGTTGGGTTAGGGTTTTGGAACTATGATGGAAATACCTTACAAGGAATTGGATGGTTCTTTGCTAAAGCGGGGGCATTTGTTTTCGGGAGTGGGCTGGCTATTGTACCATTCCTGCATGGTGGGGTAGTTAAGGAATTTGGATGGCTAACAGAGCACCAGTTTGTCGACTCTGTGGCGGTCGCAATGATTACTCCAGGTCCTGTTGTCATTACTGTAGGCTTTATTGGTTACCTTATTGCGGGCTTTCCTGGAGCTTGTGTTGCCGCACTGTCCACTTTTCTCCCTTGCTATATTTTTACGGTAGCCCTTGCGCCTTCGTTTAAGAAGATTGCCAAAAACGTCAGCATAAAGGCTTTTGTAGAAGGAATAACAGCTGCCGTAATTGGAGCGCTCGTCGGTTCGGTTATTGTCATAGGGATACGCTCTATTAACGATATTTGGACAGCCTTAATTGCAATAACAGCATTAGGGGCATTGGTTTACATCAAGAAATTACAGGAACCATATATTATCGGGGTAGCTGCCGTCGTTGGACTGCTTATAAAATTTATCTAACCATTCTAGTGGCCCAGTACGGCAATTATGAGATCGTATAAGGTATTGAAGCAAGATATGAAATTGTAAAATAATAATATTGATTAGCTTTAGAGAGAAGTAGATTCCAACCAGTCTTTTTTATGCTAAAAATTATCCGCGTCATTTTTCTTTTTTTTTGCAGCATACCGCTAAATAGTCAGGCTCAAGGTGAAACGACTTTAAAATTTAAATCATTAAAGGCCGTTAAAAGCAATTTGGCGGCGGATGCAGTTGGTGTGAATACGCATTTGAATTACCTGGGATCGGTATATGACCTGCATTACCAGGACATCATCAAGCCGAGACTGATTGAGCTGGGCACAAAACATATCCGCGATCACTTTGGCAATGAGAAAATAAATGCCAGGTACATGAATTTGGCTCATGATTACGGAATTAGGTTGTTGCTGATTGGTGGTGATAACGGCAATGAACTGGAGCAAGGTCGAAATGAAACCATCAGGCTCAATCAGCTCATTCCAGGTAAATCCGTTGTCGAATTTCTAGAGCCCGCCAATGAACGCGACATCGGCTGGAATAGGGACTGGCTGAAATTGTGTAACTATGTAATAAGGTTCAAAAGTATGTTTAAGGAAAATCCAGTTACCAAATCTATTCCCTTACTTGGGCCATCTTTTGCCAATACCAGAAATAGTGTGCTTGATTTTGCTGCGGTATGCAAAAATGCTGCTACACAAATGGACATGGGTAACCTTCATGCCTATAGTGGTCTTTATCCCGAAAGCCCGGTAGGAGGAGGATGGGGAATCGGGTTCAATGAGGCGATATCGCGTTATAAAACAATTTCGGCGGATCAGCCCATCATAGAAACTGAATCAGGTTATAAAATGAGCGAGGGGGCCGATGGACATCCTGCTGTATCGGAAAGAACAGCTGCAAAATATGCCCCCCGTTTGGTATTATCACGATTAAAGGCAGACATTCCTAAAATCTATTTTTATCAGCTCATCAATAATTCGGAGGACTTTGGCTTACTCAATACAGATGGTTCGCCGCGTCTGCAATACACAGCATTAAAAAATTTCATTTCCCTGATGCGTGACACCAATAGCGACTTCGAGCCCGAAACTCTTGAATTCTCATTAACAGGAAACCTGGGAGATATCCAGTACCAATTGTTTCAAAAGAGCGACCGCAGGCTACTGTTATTGATCTGGCGAGGAGTTAATGGTTCAGAGGGAGGTTCAAAGAACAACGACTACCGGGACATCAACAACCCTGAACTCACGATTCAACTTGCGCTTAAAGCAAAGGCGAAACAGGTTAAAATCTATCGTCCGAGTTTTAATTACATGCCCGACGGGAACGGGACAAGCCCATTAAAAGTTTATCAAAATACCGCTATAATGTCAATAGGTATTCCTGACCACATAGTCTGCATTGAGATTACCAAATAGTACGGGTTTAGGGGTGTTACTTTGAAGCGATTTTTGTGACTGTGTAAGCCAAAGCTCATTAATCATCGTCATCTTTCTTTTTCTTTTCCAAAATCACAAATGCACTTCGCTTAGGCGCAGGCATGATGCTATGCTCGCCCTTGACCGATTTCCAGACTACTTCATTTAGGTCTAGATCAGGGGCAGAATCTTCCTTCGCAAAGTTAAAAAGCTCTGACCGCCGACTGCTTTCATTTACTGCCACATTTCGAGTATCCAGGTTTATCATTGGTTGTTTCAATGTAAATGGCGTAAAATCTGGCTTATTAGTAAAACATTCAAACAGCGGCATTGCACCTGCATCATATTGGCTCATTGGTGGTAGTCCGAGTATCAGCTCCATTGTTCTTAAGAAACCTGATGTAGAGTACATGGTATGGACTGCAGCATTTCTTTTGACATATGGGCCAATTACATAGGCCGGTGAACGGTGCGCATCGACATGGTCGGGACCGTTTTGCGCATCATCTTCCAGAATAAATACTACCGATTCTTTCCAAACTGGACTATGCGAAAGGTGTTCAATGATTCGGCCAACCGCAAGATCATTATCCGCCACAGCGGCCTGAGGTGACACTTTACCTTTTTTCTGACCGCTGGTATGATCGTTAGAGATCCTGATTGTATTAAATTGTGGAACCGAACCAGTATTCAACAGCGAATCGAAGTCGTGTTCCCAGGCATCTGCCCTCACTTGGTCGGTAATGTCCATGTCAAATCCTGGAGAGTTCGGGCACATATGCCCTTGCAGTGACTTGATGTTAGCTTTGGCATAGGAACCAAATTCACCGTAACTTCGGTATGAGACTCCTGCCCGCAGGCAATAGTCCCAAATAAATCCACCCTTCGGATAGGTCACTGGCCGGCCGCCCTCGAAAGTTGTAGAGCCACCACGAGCACCATAGCTTGTGGGCCAAGATTTTTCAACTACATCTGTGGCATACGCTGCCATACTCCAATTGTGCCCATCTGCGCTTACCTCGGCATCAACATAAAAATTATCTAGCAGTACGAAATTCTCTGCAAGTGCATGCTGGTTTGGTGTAATCTTTCTGCCAAACAGGCATAATGAAGAATCCCCATTGCCATTGGTTAGGTCGCCTAAAACCTGATCATAGGTTCGGTTTTCTTTGATAATATAGAAAACATGTTTGATAGGGGACTTCTCTCCTGCTCTACGAGGTATTGGGTTTCCAGCTTCTCCGTCAGCAACAATGGTTTTTTTATCATTGAAAGGCGTATTGGCGTATACCTGTTTGGTGTAAGTCTTCAACTCCTCTGGTTTTGGAACAGTGATGAATGATAAGCTACCCTTAAAGAGACCCGCGATATATTCTAGTCTATTATTAGCTGTGCTTCCCATGTGATAGCCGCTATTATCGACCTTAGAAATTGGCTGCGGTCCTTTAGGATTTGGAAGTGACGTATTGCCTTTGCCATTGCTGACAAATATTTTGTTTCCAAATGTTTTAACACTGGTAGGGTACCAACCAACCGGAATAAAGCCTTGACTCAAACTGCTACCTGGTTTACTTACATCAAATACCGCCAAGCAATTGTTGTCGGCATTCGCAATGTACAAGCTTTTTTCATTGGCACTTAAGGCTAGACCATTAGTCGTAGATCCTGTCAGCTGAGTGGCGTAAAGAGTTGTTGCAATAGTTTCTGTTACCTTTCCAGCTATTGTGTTTATCACCGATACCGTGTTGTCATTGGCATTGGCAACAAAAAGAATATTTCCTTTATTGTTGAGCAGCAACTCGTTAGGGTGATCGCCTACGGGGATGATTTTTACGATTTTATTAGTACCGAGATTAACTACTGCTACACCTTTGCCTCCCCATAAGGAAACATAAAGTTTGCTTTCATCCACGGAGAGCACACAGCTGTACGCTATGGCAGGGAGCTGAACTTTATGGAGAATCTTTTTCTCCCCAGGATTAATGATGTAAAGGGTGCTGTCTTCTTTTGTTACTGTGTAAAGCTTGCTATTAGATTTGTTAACCACGATACCGGCCGGACTAATCTTACCTTTTGGCCATACGGGCCCGAGTTTTATAGTGTCACAAGTGCCAAGCAACCTATTCTTGATTTTAAAATCAAGGATCCAGTTGTCATTTCCACCTGAGGCATATAAATGCTGTTCATTCTTGCTAAACGCCAATCCATACCAGGATTTGGACAATGCGCGTTCGTCCAATATTCGCTCTGTTTTTGGATCAACCAATTGCAGTGATTGTGTACTTTGTCCATTATTAGTTATTGCCAAAAAACTGCCTGATGGACTCAGCTGGAGGTTTAGCGGCAAGTCTCCTAGTGGAATCGAGCGGCCTGCCGGACTTAATTTCCATCCATTGGGAAGTAAGATCTGACTCGCTTGATCTGTTTTTCCCGGCCACTGAGCGGAGGTTCGTCCAACCCAAATAAAAGTTATAGTGATTAAAAGAAATACTTGTTTCATTTCTAGTTATTTGAAAAGATTAAAATTAACCAATGCCCTAAACGAATATCCGTTGGTGGTAGCACCAAGTTCGCGGATTGCATCGGAAGGTATGATGTTACTTCTTGTGGCGTAGAACACTGGTCCGCCTGATAACGAAAATGACAGCTTCGAATTTGATGGGGAAATGTTCAAAGAAGGGCCAACCATTAGTTTTGCGCCGCCTTCTGCTTCATCTGCCTCCCAAAATCCTTCCAGGTCCTGACCGACTGCTTCCAGGCCTACAAACAAGGCCGGTGACAAGCGGCACTGAAAACCTAAGCTACTTATGAAGTCGAGTTTATCTCTTTCGCTGTCGAACGCTTTCTCAAACCTGAGATTACCCGTCGCCCGCCATTTAGATTGATCAAAAGACAAAACGATCCTGCTGATGGCAGACTTCACATTCGACCAATCGCGACTTGCCCCTACGCCGACACCAAGCCTGAATCCTTCAGAGATCTTTCCACCGCCAATTAGATCACGTAGCACTTCTGCTTGTTGGGCAGAAGCCACTCCACCTCTATTAGCGAAGCCTACCGATGCTGTTGCATACAAAGTAAAGCGGTTGCCAAGATAGCCCTTGACACCAAACTGTTGGCCTATGCCATCATAGCCAAACTGACCAGAAGTACGTTCTCCATAGCTTCCGGAATAATGTAGGTTCCAGTATGGCTCTTGGCCGGTAAGGGAATTAACGGTGTATAAAAATGGTTGAGCAGTTTGCTGCGCAGACGCATTTAATCCTAAGCCGATTAGAACGGAAAGCAATATCCTTTTCATGGAATATTTTAGTTTAATTATCGAGAGCTATATTAGGCTTGTAAAATGAATAAACGAGTTGTTCTTTGTTAATATTAAGTTAAGTCTTTCCGTTCAGTATAATAAGAATGTGCTACGAAAGGCCTATTTCAATGTATTTGCGAAACTAACCATTCCCTTGCTATCTTTGACAATCTACGATGATCAGTTCGTGGCTCAAAGAGATATGCTGCATTCCTTCCACACTTTCTTCGACCATCTGACCGAAATCAAATGTAGACATATCGTAGGTCATCTTTCCGGCATTGATCTTGGTTACGTCCAAAAGCTCGGTAATCAGCTTGTTCAGGTTGGCCACCTGACCTGAAGACTTCTTGAGCAGGTCGTCCAGCTTGGGGTCTCTATTAGCACGTGCCATCAGCTGGGTGTATGCCTTTATACTAGTCAGAGGTGTCTTTAGTTCATGGCTTGCAATGGAGATGAATTCGTCCTTCTGCTGCTCGTTCTTTTTTTGTGTTTCGATATTGGTATTGGTACCCAGCCATAATGTTGGCAAGTTGGCTTCCGTCAGTGGCAAGGCGCGTCCCAGGTGCCAGTGATAGCTGCCATCAGCAAACTTAAGGCGGAACTCGACCATGTATTCGCTCGCCGTCTGAAGTGAATTCGTCCATTTTTCAAGGCATCCTGGAAGATCATCAGGATGAATAAACTCCTTCCAACCATGGCCAACGATCTGTTGGTTGCTATATCCAAAATCATTGCAGACCACTTCATTGACATAGTCAAGTGCTCCATCTGGTGAAGCGGTCCATACCTGTTGGGGAATCGCGTTGAGTATAAACCTGAATTGCTTTTCGTTGGCCTCAATGAGTTCGATCTTTTCTTCAAGAGCGACTTGCATGAGCTTGAGATTTTCGATAGCCGCCATGGTTTCGTCATTAGATGAATTCAATTCTTCGTTGATAGCGGTGAGTTCCTCATTCATTGCCTGAGCCTGCTGTTCGCTGATCTCCAATTGTTTTCTGTTCATCACCTGCTCGGTAATGTCGTTCACGGTCACCAGGATCGCCTCCACAAGTCCGTCGCTGTTATGGATTGGTTCATATGAAAAATCAATGTATTCTTCACGGTGCAAGTGTGGCGAACGGACTTCAGCTATTTTTACAGGTATTCCTGTATCAAAGACTCCTTGAAGCAATGCTGGATAACTGGTATTCATAAGTTCAGGAAAAACTTCTAGTAGAGGTCTTTCGGTCACTTGTTCGTTTTTTTTGTCCCAGCGATGGAGCATTGGCTGGTTGACAATTTCTATATATAGCTCATGGCTTCTTAGTACGGTCATGGCGATGGGTGCGGTCATAACCATGCTGTACATGCGTTTGCCAATTGATTCAAGTTTTTTCCTTGCATGTATCTGCTCAGACACTTTGGTGGCTATTACGATGATTGCATCGGTCTGCCCGCTACTATTCTGTAAAGGTTTGAATATGAAATTGAAATAGGATTCCTTTCGAGTTCCCTCGTGTTCCAGCTGCGCCAATACCTCGTTTCCGTAGAAGGGTTCTCCCGAAGTGTATACCCTGTCCAGCAATTCGGGAAAGGGCTGGTCTTTGATTTCGGGGAGGGCATCGATCAGCCTCTTTCCGATGATATCGCTTGATTTCCCCCAAACCTTGAGCATCAATTCATTGGCGGATTCGATAACAAGTTCCCGACCTTTAAGGGTACTAATTGCCACTGGTGCCCCTTGGATGAGGTAACGGAAGCGTGATTCGCTTTGGGAAAGTTCCGACGTACGCTTTTCTACGATCAATTCCAGCTGGTCGTTAAGATCCAAAAGCCCTTTTTTGGCTTTGCTGAGCTGGTCATTGGAGCGAAGCAATTCCTGATTGAGCGCCTTTTCTTTCTTGAGTGCTTCAGCACTGATGTAATGTTCGGCTACACGCTGGGTGGTTAGCAGCTCATCGATATCGATGCAAGAGCCAATATATCCTGCAAAACTACCGTCCGCGGCGTACCTTGGCACGCCGTTATCAAGTAGCCAGCGGTAAATCCCATCATATCTTTTTAGGCGATATTCCATCCTGAACGGCTTCCGTGCATCGAAACTGGAGTTGTAAATCTCAAAGCAGCGATCAAAATCTTCTGGATGGACGCCTTCTGCCCAACCGTTGTCATACTCCTGTTCCATTGTTCGTCCCGTAAAGCCAAGCCATCCCTGGTTGAAAAAATAGCAGAGCTTATCAGTTCCTGATATCCAGATCAGTACCGGAGCAGTATCTGCCATGACCTTAAACTGTTCTTCGATCGGAATGAAGCGATTTGAATCCATATCACAATATTAATGTTTTGTCTGCATTTGGTCAAATTATGCTTGGTGCCAGATTATTTTTGTTGATGTTTTAAATGTTACGGCTGACGATCGATCGACTTAAACAAAAATTCCCTGATAGATCTCTTAACATTTGTGTCCCTATTTTTTAGCAATAGAATAAGATTAAATGCTTTATTTTAGTTTAATTGCATCAAATTTTACAATACTTTGAAAGATGAATAGATTATTTTGTTACGCGAGCAGATTTACTTGCATAACCCTGCTTTTAATTGGGACTGCTTTCTCAGTTACATCACAGACCTCCAGTCCGGTAATTCGGCATGGCGCGTTGAAAGTATCGGGAGGAAAAATGGTTGACCGAAATGGCGAGCCGCCACAACTAAGGGGCATAAGCCTTTCATGGAGTATTTGGGGTGGAAGCAAATATTATAACCCCGAGGTGCTGCGTTGGCTGAAAACAGATTTCAATATCAACCTATTGCGAGTATCTATGGCTGTGGAGCCAGCTGGCGGATATCTAAAAGATCCTGAAGGGCAGGAGAAATTAATTATCCCTGTGATCGATGAAGCAATCAGGCAGGGAATATATGTACTGATTGACTGGCATGACCACCACGCAAATGTAAATGTTGATCGTGCAAAGGCTTTTTTTAGTAAGATTAGCAAGAAATATGCCGGCGTACCGAACGTAATTTATGAGATATGGAACGAACCTGAAAGAGTCGAATGGAAGGTTGTGAAAGATTATGCCGATGTGGTTGTAGCCGAGATCCGCAAGAATGATCCAGAAAATATAATAGTGGTGGGTAGCCCACACTGGGACCAAGATATTGACCTCGTTGCCAAAGAACCGCTTACTGGTTTCCAAAATATTGTTTACTCTTTTCATTTTTATGCTTCGGAACCAAATCATCAAGAAGCGTTGATGCGCAGGGCAGATGAGGCTCTGAGTTTAGGGTTACCAATTTTCGTAACGGAATGGGGTGTAGGAGAAGCAACGGGGGATGGTGTTTTTGATGTTCAAAAAACAGATACATGGTTCATGTGGATGGAAAAGCACAAGTTAAGTTCCGCCAACTGGAACTTAACCGATAAAAAAGAAACCACTGCGCTGCTGCTTCCAGGCGCTTCCGCTAATGGGAGCTGGCCATTAAACATGCTAAGTCCCGCAGGAATTTACATTAGAACACAACTGAAGAAATTTAATAAATAATTTTTATCCACTGGTATTCGAAGCCCCGAAAAAACCCCAGCCTAGAATATTTACTAAGGCGGCTAAAAGAACAAGTTTAGACTTTGCTATTCAAGCAGTGTTGATTTTGGCAATTACCTGGTCGGTGGTGTTCTATCGGGGTAGGTTTCATGAGTGGAAAGATATAGAAAAGAATGCTTGTGTTATGACCACAGAACGTTTATCAATAATCATAGCCATTGTTCTTTCTATTATTTTTTTGAAAGAAAAGGTAACCTGGCAAATTATTCTCGGGGGAACTATGATGGTCTCAGGTGCGTTGCTCATTGCTTTGTCCAATATTCCATTTATCTATTATATGGATATTCATTGACCCACCTAAATTTTCTTTTAGTTAGTTCAAATTCTTTTCTCTTTAAAGAGATTACAACTGGCTTACCAAGTAAAATGCCTTTCAAGACCAAGGAATCTTTCTTCAGGCTTTCATAAGTTAAATTATAGATAGAATCTGGTTTCTCCCAAAAAGAGAACTTCATGGACTTTGTAGCGAGCTGGATCTCAGACTTAGCATAGATAGTTTCATTGTCGCCATACTTAATAATCGCCCTATCGTAACTGTCAAAACCAATTACATTCCAGCCTTTGCTCACATAAAGGCTATCTATCGCCGGGGTGCCTTCTGTCCAGGTCAATTTAGATAGGCGATAGGCGCCATATAAACTTTTCTTGAGGTCACCCTTATCATCAGTAGCGATTGTATAAAACTTAGCACCTAAGGGAATCAAAGCGCAAAATACAATAGCAACGTACTTAACCAGAACTACCGTAACTCTTTGCCAGTTTGCATTAAAGGAAGGAGGATTAAATTGATCCAGGCCAACATTCATCCCCATAAAAAAGAATCGAAACAGCCTTACGATATTAGGAGAGAGGATTATTAAACACATGATTACAAGTGCGGTGCTCAGCATCTTTACGGGCACGTCAAAGAAGTAGTTGATTAGCATAATATTAAGACAGGTCATCAAACTTAAAAAGGCCCCAATTGTAGTAGTTTTCCTAAATAAGAGCAATGCGCCCATCATTTCTGCCACGAACATAAAGTGCTTATAGCCATCGGAGTAACCCATAAATCGCCATGCCAAACCCATAGGGGATGAATCACCATAGGTGGTTAACATACCACCAACTGACGGCGAGGGGAATTGTCCGTTGTGAAGCTTTGCCACTGCGTAGTGGATTAACATAAAGCCAACATAATACCGTAATACCACAACAAGCCAATAAAATATGCGCTTGTGATTTGACCGTTTATAGTCTATGGCCGACCAAATAATCGTCCCTAATATTGATAATAGCAAAACTACCAAGAGCAACACGTAGAAATAACTGGTATCTCCGCTGCCATTAAACTGAGGGTCAATTGGTTCAGTCCTATGCAGAATATGTTCGCCTACCCAAAATACCATCGCCTTTTGTAGTGGAACAAAATAATGCATAACGATATCCAGGAAGTTAAATGCACCATTGTTAAAAAATAATACAAACAGGATAAAAAAGAGGAATAGACAGCGGATTGCAATAAGATTAAGGGTTTTGGTCATAAAAGATGTTTATTTTGATGACAACAGGTGGACGGTGTGATTTCAGCTATTATGTCTTGTTGGTTAACCTTCATGAGGGTTATTTTTAAATTGTTTACATGTAAATATAATAGATTTCTTTGCAGAGTGCTATATTAGTACTATGAATTTACGCTTTATCATCTTTCTAGTCACGCTTTTAACTTTCAGTTTACAAAGCTATAGTCAGAAACTAGATACTCTTTTTTACGATGTCAATTGGAAGGAAACATCGAAAGCAAATAGCTCTTTCTATAGAATACTCACTAAGATCGAGGAGGGAAAGTTCTCGGTAACCGATTATTTTAATACAGGCGAGGTTCAAATGACAGGCACCTTGAAATCTATTGCTCCAAATGTTAATGACGGTGAATTTATCTGGTTCTATAAAAATGGGATGACCCAAACAATTACCTCCTACGAAAGCGGTAAAGTTATTACTTCGAAGAGTTGGGATGAAAAAGGAAAGGATATTGTATTAAATGGGATTATTGACATTCAGCCTGAATATCGAGGCGGAATGCAGAACTTCTATCAATATATAGCAAGTCACTTTATTTATCCTAAAGGGCTAAATCCGCGTCCAAAAGGAACGATTAATTTGAGTTTCGTAATAGATAATGACGGAAGCATAAATGATGTTTATGTTGTCAACTCTGTGCATCCAATCTTAGATGCAGAGGCCGTTCGGGTCTTGAAAACAATGCCAAAATGGAAACCGGGGATGCAGAAAGGTAAGGCTGTAAGGGTCAAATATAACATTCCCTTAAGTATGAAATAGAAATCTAAATTGTTAACATGAAAAATCTTTACACGATTGCGTTTTGTTTGTTTTTGTGCTGTATAGCTATAAAAAATTCTTTTGCTCAGGTGCCTAAACTACCAACTAAATGGACAAAAGAAGCAATGGAATCGGTAATCCCATTTCCAGAGTATCCACGCCCACAATTGCAACGCAACGATTGGTTGTGCTTAAATGGAAAATGGGATTACGTTGGCGGTAAGGGGGTTGCTGATGCGTTAAATCCAACACAGCCGATTGCTTTTGAGGGAACAACAGAAAAGATTCTGGTTCCATATTGTCCGGAGTCGGTGATTTCTGGTATTGAAAGGAAACAGGAAATCAACATGTGGTACCGCAGAGCAGTAACCATTCCCGCTTCATGGAATGGCAAGGATGTGATCATTCATTTCGATGCCGTAGATCATGATGCAACCATATTTGTTAACGGACAAAAAGCAGGCACTCATGCTGGGGGCTATGATGCCTTTAGCATTAATATAACTAAGTTTCTTAAATCCGGTAAGAATATGCTAGTTGTCGCTGCGCACGATCTAAATGACGGTCGCACACCATCAGGCAAAAATGGGCCACGTGGCGACTATACCTTTACTTCAGGAATCTGGCAAACAGTGTGGCTGGAGCCCGTTAGCAAAATCTTCATAAAGAATATTCGCATCCTACCCGATCTGGCAAATAATCGCTTAAAAGTCTTTGTGGATGCTGATCAGAGCACCGTAACAGCTTCTGCTCTTGATGGAAAGAGGATCGTTTCACAGGTGCAGGGCGAAAGTGGGAAAGCATTTTATATTCCTATCGTGGAGCCTAAACTATGGTCACCTGATTCTCCTTTCTTGTATGATCTCAAGCTAAGTTTGAAAGATAAATCCGGAAGACTTACTGATGAAGTTCTTAGTTATTTTGGAATGCGGGATGTAAAGCTTGGGAAAGTGGGAGGCGTAGTCAGACCATTGCTAAATGGTAAATTCGAGATGCAGGTGGGATTGTTGGATCAAGGCTATTGGCCAGATGGTATTTTAACCGCCCCGACGGATGAGGCCCTGAAATATGATGTGGAGTTTACTAAGAGAGCGGGATTCAATCTGATCAGAAAGCACATGAAAACCGAGCCAAAACGCTTTTATTATTGGGCTGATAAGTTAGGAATACTCTTATGGCAGGATATGCCAGCCATCTGGTATCAGCATGAAGACACCGCCACAAACAGATCAGTTTTTCGTAAGGAGCTTAAAGCCATTATAGACGACCATTATAATTCCCCCTCGATTATCGCCTGGGTGCCTTTCAATGAAAATTGGGGAGCGTTTGATGTTAGGGAGATTACGGATTGGGTAAAACAGTATGACCCATCAAGACTTGTTAATGGTAACTCTGGCTTCAATAACAATCCGGGTTACCAGAAAGCTTATGGTGATCCTGGGAACGGTGATTTTGTAGATACACATATCTATGTAGGTCCTAATGATGCTTCTGTTCCTGATGGGAAACGAGCAGCATCATTAGGTGAATTTGGAGGAGTTGGTTTGTTTGTAAGGGGACATATGTGGCCAGTTGAAAATAACGCCTATGATTATCAGTCGACCAAAACCGCACTTACAGATAAATACACTTTATTAATGGATCAGGTGGAACAACTTATGAAATATAGAGGGTTAAGTGTTTCCGTTTACACCCAAACCACAGATGTAGAGCATGAGGTTAACGGGTTGCTGACTTATGATCGCCTTTTCGAGAAAATGGATGTAGAAAAGGTTAAAGAAGTTAACCGAGCGGTGATTAATGAGGGAAAAAAAATAAAATGATGTAACAATGCGGCGAAACTCTTTTTTTTAGTCGTTTCATCCCAAACAACTGTTATATTTGATTGCGAATTCCCCACAATTATTCTATCATCATACCATATGGATCAATGCTCACGTGTTAAGCAGGTTGCTATTGCGACGAATCACTTTTTTGAGCAAGAAATCCAACGTTTTTTGCGAACATGGCTCCTCGAACACGGAGATCAAACCCTTCTGCGGTTCGATCAGACGCTGGAAGAGTACTTGGCCAATGATGCTTTAAGGGATTTTTTCCTTAACACACAGCACCCTGTCCAAAAGTTATTAGAAAATTTAAGGGTTGCGGGCCATCTTGCGAGGGACGTTAAAGATGTTTATTTTGATCCAATCAATGGAGATCCACTTTTAGCGCCTTCGGAACAACGAATCTATAACCTTGGCCGCAGAATGGACAGTGAGGAGATGCATGTTCCATTTCGTTCAGTTCAACCGAATAAGCAAACTGAAGCAGGCGATACTGCAGACAAAAACACCTATCCAATCGATTCAGAAGAACTTCGCTACAATAGTGGGAATCATTTTACAAGTATGCCGGCCAATGGAAGTGTTTTTGATGAAAATAGCAGACGTTGCATAGCAAAATCTGAAGGCAATCTCCATGTCTTTTTCAAGCGCGGGTTTCTGGAAGAACGCTTACAGGAGATAAAAGAGATAACTGCTTCCATGCATCAAAGTGGCGTTGTGAAATTACAATTCTTTGTGGTTTGTAGCAGACACTCAATAATGGAAGGGCACTATGGCACTTCTTTGGTGATCATGGATCCAGTTAATCCGGACTTCCCAACCCGAGTCATGGTTTGTGACACTTTGCTCAAAGCATTGCCTCATCATCCGCGTTGGTGGAATCATTTCATCACGGAATATTCCAATGTATTTGGAAATGCAATAGCTGAGATCGTCGAGGATCTTTCTCATCCTTTACAAAAAGTAAATGTGAAAGGTGATGACCCATATCGTCACGATTGGGATTGTCCGTATTACTCAGCCAGTACAGCAGATGCTTTCGCGGAACTGGTAAAATCTGATCCTGAACTTATGATAAGCGGACCGCTACAAGAGATTCATGAAGCCATGAAAGACAAAATGCCTGACTACTACCAGCAGAACGGCGAAATCAAAGAAAGATTTGAAATTCAGACGGTTAATCGCTTAAAACGGTGGAATAGTGGAGGCCAAATGATCAACAACCTCGTAAAGGAGCTTGGAAGCTGTTCGCTTAGGCTTTTTGATTAAATAGTAACGATTGACTAATATTACTCGATGATTTTACCATCGGCTGTGATTTTTAAAGATTTTATTTCTTCTTCTTTCTTCACATCTACTTGGTAGTAACTTGTTTTATCAGCATTCGTTACTAAGAATGCTGCAGTCGGGAGCCAGGCTTTTACTGGTTCGGATGCTAAAGTTGCCTTTACTGAGTCTGGCAAATCTTTAAATGCAACTGGTGTTTTTATAGTGCTATCTTGTCGAACCACATATGCGGTTGGGTTGTTAATTTCGGTTGCTTTTGCTGTTGTTAAACCTGCGATAGCTAAAAATGCTGCTGATAAGATGATCTTTTTCATAACCGTATAATTTAAATGGTTGATATTCTTGTTGATTATGTTTAGGCTATGCTTCATAATTGTGCCGAACCAGTACTTTTTTAGCACAGACCTGAATATCAGTAGATTGGTATAATCGATAAAAAGAAGATAATGTAGCTCATCTCTACATAATGATGAGATGATACCCGTATAAAGTCTTAAAGCATTTCAAATTCATATATCCCAGACTTAAATTCAGCTTGATAAGCATTGCCTTTTTTGTTAACGGCATATGGTTGGCCGCTGTTGTTTATAATCTTCTGCTTACCCTTAGGTAGCACAAATGTGGCGGAGCTGTTCTCAGGAATCTCAATCAGGATTTGGAACTTGCCTGGTTCATTGCGTTTCCATTCAGAGCGGATCTTTCCATATAGGTTGTTATAGGATGATCTGCAATAGGTAAGATCTGCAAGATTCTGCGGTGCTATAATAAAATGTTGCATCCCTGGACTTGAAGGGTCAACCTTGATCCCAGCAATACCAGAGTAAAACCACTTTATCACGCTTCCAAACATTGGATGAGATTTAGAGCCATCACCATTCCATGTTTCCCAAAGTGTACTGTTTTTGCTATCCAACAGATATCCAAAACTTGGAAAGTCTTTCTGGTTCATGATCTTATAGATAATGTCGTGCCTGCCGTTTTGGGCAAGCACTTTTAATAGTAGCGGGGTTCCTAAAATACCCGTATCAAAATGATAGTTTGTTGCTTTCAGGTGTTCCAATAGAGAATTGAAAACTGGATTGTAATTTTTATCTGATGTTAATCCGAAAGCCAGCGCGAATACATCTGCTCCTTGTCGGCCTTCCCAGTAAGATGACTTGGCAGAGTTGTAGTAAGCCCTATTGAAGTCAGCCTTAATCTTTTTACCAACATTGACGAAGGTTTGGCAGTCGTCGGTTTTACCAATCGATTTTGCAACCTTTGCCATTATATCTGTAACATAATAAAAATAGGCAGTATTTACTAAAGTCTCTGGAATTTGAATCTGAGTAGGGGTGCACCAATCACCAAGGCACCAGCCTTTGGGCTCCTCCTTGCTAACCAATCCTTTCTCATCCAAACGTGTTCCCAGATACTCGGCCCATTGTTTCATGCCGATATAATGTTGTTCCAATATGCTGCGGTCACCATAGTAGGAATAGTACAACCAAGGCATAATCACATAAGCTGAGCCCCAAGCAGGACCGCCACCACCACCGCCAAAAGGCGCCGTGTGAGTTACAAAGCCCGTGTTCCTATTTCTTGCATTGTCAATATCCTTTAACCATTTCTGGTAGAATTGAGTCATGTCGAACGAATAAAGTGCACTTTCCATGTTCGTCTGCCCATCTCCTGTATACCCTAATCTTTCGCGATGCGGACAATCGCTGCTTACACTGCCATGGAAGTTTGCTCTTTGCGTGCGTAGATATGCAGCATTAATCTGATTGAAAAAGGGGTTCGAGCATTCAAAACTTCCTTGACTAGCTACCTCAGTGTGAACGTCTTTAACCACCAAGTTCTCTTGATTAAGCGAAATATCTGTAGAAATTACTTCTAGCTTTCTGAAAGCATGCCATGTGAACTTTGGTTCCCAATGCTCCAACGCTCCACCTTTTAATATGTAGGTGTCGTACTGTCCATAATCTTCACCCTCTTCACTGATATACCTTATTTTAAGGCGACTTCCGGCTTTACCTTTTATAGCAATTGATGCCCATCCGGCAACGGTTTCATCTAAATGATACAGGTAAACGGAATCCTTTACTTTGCCTCCAAATGTTGGTTTTAGCGTTCTGGTCACCTTGTCGAACGGTGCCGTTTGTGAATGTAATTTTCCAGAAGGAGCGCGTACTAAAATTGCCGGCTTCCATTGTGAATCTTTATAGCCAGTTTGCGCCCAGTTACCAAATGCTAATCTTGCGTCATACTTTTCTCCAGTAAAAATGCCATCGTGTAGTAATGGTCCACTGCTTGTCTTCCAACTCGCATCCGAACTTATAATCTTAGTACTTCCATCGGTATAAATTAATTCCAGTTGGAAGATTAATTTTGGAACGTCATACCACATGTCACCCTCCACTCTGCGATCCCTTTGATTGTACCATCCGTTTCCAAGCTGAATGCCTATGGCGTTATTTGTCGTGTTCAAATAGCTTTTGACATCAAAGGTGTTGTAAAGAACACGCTGTGTACTCTGGTCGTCGTAAGGGTAAAGAAGGTGTCTCAAAGGTCGCTGGTCATAATTGGCGACCGCTGGGGCCAGCACTTGATCTCCTACTTTCTTGCCGTTTAACTGCAGTTCATAGAAACCTAATCCACTAATGTGCACGGTTGCTTTTCTAACCGCTTTTGTTAGCATAAACTCTTTACGGAAAAATGGAGATGGATAGGTTATGGCTGAATCCGGGTAAGGGTCTTTGAAGGCACCAATCCATTTACCCTTCCAATCGGCAGGCTGCAGTAAGCCCATGGACCATTCATTTACCGGACTCCAGTCGGAACTTTTACCTTGTTCATCCCAAACCTTAACTTTCCAGTATAGTTTAACTCTTGAGTTTAGCGCTTTCCCTTGGTAAACGATGTGCGTAGAGTTACCCGAATTAACTTTGCCACTGCGCCAATAGTCACCTTTGTTTTGTTCTAATAGTGCCGGACTACTGGCAACCAGTATACTGTACGTCTTCTGGTCTATGGCTTTTGCTTTAGATTTGAGTTGCCAGCTCAGTTTGGGCTGCAGGTTTTCGATCGCTATTGGATTAGTCAGATATTCGCAACTCAGGTTTTGAACTTTCAATTTATATTGTTGGGAGAAAGCGAGGTTGATTTGAAGCAGGAGTATGATGCAGGAGACAAGGGGAAATCTCATAAGTATTTTTAGTTTATAGCTTGATTTTGCTGAACAAAATACAACTAAATGTTCTGCTGTGAAAAATTTAACTCTGATAAGGGCTTCTAACTATAAATCCAAAGAATCATATTTTTTGCACCCGTTTTAATCAGGCGATTTATTTCAATTATGGTGAGGTCTGCAATAACCGGGTATCCCTGACTTATGCAAAGTAGGCCTTGAGGATAGGACTTATATTAAGGAACAGGAGAATAAGAATGCAGCAAAGCCACTCTTTTGTAAGAATTGCTATTGATGCTGTCTAGTCTGTGCATCTTGTAATGTGCATGAATACCCCAATTGCTCTAGGCGCGTGCGCCTTATTTGTATTTTCCCAGCGAAGTACAATTGTTATGGATCTTATTACCATAGAAAATTTTAAAAGGAGTACTTCTTTCATCACTGCCATGAGCGCAGAGTCCTTTGATGATGATCTTATTGCTTTTAAAGTCGTACACAATAAACGGTTTTTGCCAGAAGGGAGACTTGTCTCTACCAGTATGCAGAAGGGTATTCATTTTGTTCTCTTTAGCATACCGGAGTGCAGTGGTTGCCCTCATATCAAACTGCATTTCGGCGATTTGGTTGGAGCCTGAGCAAGGCATGTCCTAAACGGAAATAGCGTGTAGAGCAGCAGTGCAATATGGCCGAAGTTCTCCGCTTTCATGGTCTCTATGTTAATACCATATTCCTTTAGAATATCAATCTGTTCCTGGGCTGTGAGATCATAATATGCGGAATGAATCAAATAAAAGTTTGGATTGAAATCTGACCAGCGTAAGCTTAAATATTTTATGGTGCCTTTTTAAATTGTCTTGAACAAATAAGAAGGACTGCGTCTGGTAAAAGATCAGTTTTTTTGTTTACAACAATTTACTGCCTATTATTGCCTGGAATAAATAAAATCCAACCAGATGCGTTTCAAGACCTTTTTGCTATTCTACGCTTTAATTTTCTGCGCTCAGATTAGTAGTGCCGCAAGTAATTCATTGCTCGCAGATACGCTCTATGCGGATAAACTCAAACCCCTTGGGAGAACCCTGATTAATGATCAAAAACAGCTGGAGCTAGTCAGCTCCGCTGCAAGTTTTGAATTTAAGTTTAAAGGGAATAAATGCGAGATTTACTTTTCGCTGAAAGACAAAAAAGCACACAACTATATTCAATACGAGCTGGACGGTAGTTATCAGAAACGTTTGCGTGTTGAAGGTAATTCAAATGGCCCAATCGTGATATCCACTGAATCGTCTGCTGCACATACTGTTAGGGTATTTAAAACTACTGAGGCTCATACGGGCGGTATTTTAGTATTGAAAATAGTTGCCAGTCATGTTAAACCAAACAAGAATGCTAACGCTCCATTAATAGAATTCATTGGCAATAGCATAACTTGCGGTGCTGCGGCAGATCCATCTGAAATACCTTGTGGTACAGGCGAGTATCATGATCAGCACAATGCCTACATGGCCTATGGTCCGAGAGTGGCACGGTCGCTCGGGTTGAACTATTTGTTAAGCAGCGTAAGTGGAATCGGTATTTACAGAACCTGGAATATGGATGGCCCAGCCATGCCTCAAGTTTACGAAAACATTGATTTTAAGCCTGATAATACTCAAATGTGGGACTTCAGCACCTATAAGCCAACTATTGTAAGCATAGCACTTGGAACAAATGACCTCAGCAAAGGTGATGGCAAAACGCCAAGAGCGGCCTTCGATCAAAAGGTATTTATTGAAAGTTATCTTAGCTTCGTCAAGCAAATAAAGTCCAAATATCCAAAAGCAAAAATTGCCTTAATCAGCAGCCCCATGATCAGCGGTGCCTCAGGTAAGGTGCTAGAAGAATGCCTTACCTCAATTAAGAATCAGATCAATCTTTCCTACCCTTCTGATAAACCGGTTCGGACATTCTACTTTACTCCAATTGCAGCCCATGGCTGTGGTGGTCATCCCAGTGTAGAAGATCACCTAATTCTTGCGCAACAACTTAAGCCCTTTTATGAATCAATGTTGAAATAGCCGTTTAATGTGCATGTCCTTCTCCTTCTTCCGCATTTTTAACTTTGCTTAAAAGGTCGTATGCCCCTTTAATAACAATGTTGCGATCCCTATCAGCTATCGAAACCTGGCTGTAACCATTTTCTGTGATACCCGTTTGAACTTCCATCATTTGAAATTCATACAGTCTTTTCTTTGCTTTATCTCCTTCAGATAACTGAATAAAAACGTATTTCTTGCCTTCAAATTCAACAATAGCTTGCTCGGGCAGTGCCGTCACCTTATTAGAGCCGCTTTCCACATAAGCTTTGAGATACATCCCTGGAATAAGCTGCCTGTCTTCTTTATCCAGGTGGCAATGGATCTGCACCGTGCGCTCTTTGCTAATTTCCCTTCCAATTAGAAATACGGTGGCTAGTCTTTCAGTTTCCTCATTCGCAAGTGTAAACTTTACCTTCTGTCCTATCTTCAATTTAGGAACATCTTTCTCAAACACTGTCAGTTCTGCATGAAGGTGCTCAGTATCCGCAATTTTGAAAAGCATATCCTTTGTACTGGCAAAGGCTCCTGTATTGGTATTGACTTGGGTCACATAACCTGTTATCGGCGCGTAGAGGTTGAAAGTCTTTGAGATTCTTCCATTCTCCAGTGCGGAGAAGTTGATATTTAAAAGGGAAAGCCGTGTTCGCTGACCCAGCAGTCTTGCACTTACACTATTGTACTCGCTCCTGGCTTTCTGAACAGCCTTTTTTGAATTCACATTCTCTACAGACAATTCTTCTTGCCTCGATAACTCTTGCTTTAAAAAGTCTAGCTGACTCTTGTAATCCAGAAAGTCTTGCTGCATCTGAATAAATTCCGGATTTTGAATAGTAGCCACAACCGTTCCCTTTTTAACCCGCATTCCCTGCAGCATTTCCGTACTCTTTACGATACCTTCCAGAGGAGTAGAAATAGATACTAAGTTTTTTGGTGGGAGGTCAAGAAGACCATTTACTTTAATTGTGCCACTTAATGTCCTTGTCTCCAGCGCTCCAAGTTTAATCCCAGCTACCTCGTATTGCTCAGGTGTAAGAGAAACATGGTCAGTTTCTTCATGCTGCTGCTTTTCTTCATGAACCTCTGTTTCTTGTTTCTTTTGTGGACTTCCGCAAGAGAGTAGGAAGAGGGCAAAAAGTAATCCAGCAAAATTATTATATTTTAATTTCATGTTGTCTGATTTATAGGGTTGTAGGATAGCCGTTTAAAAACTCAATTCTGTTAATACTTTGGTAAAGCTCAAGCAGTGCGAATATGTGGCTTTCCTTGATCGCATTCACCTGCTTAAGATTTAATAGATGTTCTGAATAACCAATTTCCCCGTTCTGGTAAGCAAGTCTGCTGTTCTTCAAAATCAACACCGCATTCACAAGTGCCGAGTTGACGAAGTAGGTGTACCTGTCTTTACTTTTTAAATAATTTTGAATGGCTTGTTGGTATTGGCTTGTGAAATTACGTTGTTGTACATTCAGGTCATTTTTGGCGATTGACGTACCTATGGACGCAGCTTTAGCTTTTGCAGAATAGGCGCCAAAAAATACCGGAATAGTCAGCCCAATCTGAACGCTTTGAAATCGCTTATTCCTGCCATAGAAAACTTCGTTCCCGTTTACGTTTTGGAAACCTGTTAATGATTGGTTAAAGTAACTGACATTGAGATCAGGAAGTGCTTTTGCTGTTTCTACTTTCCGCTTACCATCGGCTACCACAATCAGCTGACGTAAGTAAGAGAGGGTCGGATTAGTTCCGGTTGCCGTGCTGTCCATTAAAGAAGATAGATTTGGTGATTCTATTAGAAACTGCGCTGAGATGTCTACCTTTTTATCATTTCCTAAAAGCGCCGCAAACTGACTGCCGTAAATTTTAAGGTCTGAACTATTTTGTTTTAGTAAACTCTGTATATCCTGCAGTTGAGTTTCTGCGGCAACTTTTTCTAATAAGGTTGCTTCTCCCGTTTTATACCTCAAAGCAGCAGATTTTAGAAACCCCTGATAAATGCTGTCTTGCTGGGTTAGTAGTTTCGCTTTTGAGTGGAGATATTGCAGGTTGAAATAAACTGATTTGACTTGAGAGATTAACTCGTTTTTGGTAGCTGCCATCATCAGCTTGCTCGCTTTGATGTTTTCAGTACCCAAAGATTCATTGGCAGCAAATAGCGTGGGAAATGGAATCTTCTGAGAAATACTGAAGTTGTTGTCGTTATTGACTATGCTATTGTATTGTCCATAAAGAACCGAGACATCTGTCTTTGGCATTTCAAAGGCAGTTTGTTTAAGCTGCTGTTGCAGCTCAACGCTCAGCTTGGCGCCATTGATGTTTGGATTATTTTCAAGGGCTAAATTGATCGCCTGTTCCAGGGTTACTTTATTAGTCTGGGCTGTTGCGCCCATTCCAGCAAAGCCAAAAAGTATTGTAAAGGCCATGATTACAATCGTATTAGACGTTTTGGGTTTACCCAGCTTCTCCACCCAGATATAAAGGATTGGCAGTACGAGTAAGGTAAGTAATGTTGCAGATAGTAATCCTCCAATAACAACTGTCGCTAATGGGCGCTGCACTTCTGCGCCGCTTCCTGCTGATAAAGCCATTGGAAGAAATCCCAGAGAAGCCACTAAAGCTGTCAAGATAACTGGGCGTAGTCTAACAGAGGTTCCCCTGCGTATAATTTCTAAAATATCTGTCATTCCTTCTTTTTTTAACCTGTTAAATTCACTGATCAGTACGATGCCATTTAATACTGCAACGCCAAACAATGCAATGAAGCCGATGCCAGCCGATATACTGAAAGGCATGCCTCTGATCCAAAGGGCGAGAACACCACCCAAGGCAGATAGGGGTATCGCTGTGAATATCAGCAAGGCATGTTTTAAGGAGTTAAATGTCAAATAGAGTAGCAGCAGAATTAATAGCAAGGCAAGCGGTACCGCAATTGCCAGTCGCTCATTTGCAGCTCTGAGGTTCTCAAACGTACCGCCATAAGTAGGGTAGTAGCCGGGGTCAAATTTGACTTCGTCATTGATCTTTCGCTGAATTTCCTTCACAATACTTTCCACATCCCTGCCTCTGGTGTTAAAGCCAATAGTGATCCTTCTTTTAGCGTCGTCGCGCTGGATTTGATTGGGGCCTTCTGTGTAAGCGATGTCTGCAAGTTGCGCTAAGGGAACCTGAGCTCCATTAGACCCAGTTACAAACAAGTTTTTAACGTCTTCAATTGATTGACGATTTTCCTTTTTCAACCTGACTACCATTTCAAACCGCTTTTCACCTTCAAAAACAAGCCCGGCAACTTCACCGGCAAACCCGCTACGGAGTGCAGTATTTACATCTTCTATGTTCAGTCCGAACTGCGCAATCTTGTCCCTGTGGAATTTCACAATCACCTGGGGTAAGCCAGAAACCTGTTCTACATAAACATCTTCAGCCCCCTTGATTTTATTTGCAATTGCACCTATTTTCGAGGCGTAGCCGGCAAGTTTACCGAAATCTTCACCATAAACTTTGATCACCACGTCTTGCCTGGCGCCGGTCATAAGCTCGTTAAAACGCATCTGAATTGGCTGTTGGAATCCAAACGTAACTCCCGGAATGTATTGTTCGAGCTTAGCTTGCATTTTGTTTGCTAGTTCCTCTCGTGTGCCGGCGGTTGTCCATTCATCTTTGTCCTTCAATATGATGATAAGATCGCAGGCCTCAACCGGCATAGGGTCTGTAGGGATTTCCGCTGAGCCAATCTTTCCAATAACTTCCTTTACCTCAGGGAAGTTGGCCTTCAATACCTTCGCCGCTCTCGTAGCTGCCTCTATCGTTTGAGAAAGACTGCTTCCAGTCAGCACGCGAGTCTCTACTGCAAAATCACCTTCTTCCAGCGTGGGTATAAACTCCGAACCCAATTGCTGAAAAATAAATAGACAAATTACAAACAGAACTACAGAAATGCTTACTACTAAAACACGTGCCCGTAATGCGAAATTGAGCATCGGCGTATAACCTCTTTGGAACCAGTCCATAATGCGGTCTGAGATGTTGCGCTTGGTGCTGATCTGTTTGTTGAGAAATAGCGCGCTCATCATCGGTACATAGGTTAGCGATAATATGAAGGCACCAAGGATAGCAAACGCAACTGTTTGTGCCATTGGTCTGAACATTTTACCCTCAATTCCTACAAGCGCTAGTATTGGTAAGTATACGATTAGGATGATGATTTCTCCAAAAGCTGCGCTGTTTCGTATTTTGGAAGCAGATTTGTAGATCTCAAGATCCATTTCCTGTTGAGTTAGCCTATTTTTATTGTTTCTCATTCCCAGGTGATGCAAAGAAGCTTCCACAATGATGACTGCCCCGTCTACTATCAAACCGAAATCAATAGCCCCCAGACTCATCAAATTGCCGCTTACCCCAAACAGGTTCATCAGACAAACGGCAAAGAGCATGGCAAGGGGAATCACAGAGGCTACAATTAGTCCTGCGCGAAGATTTCCTAGCAGTAGAACAAGCACGAAAATAACAATGAGTGCTCCCTCAGCCAGATTTCTCGTGACGGTTGAAATCGAGCTGTTCACTAATTTAGTCCTGTCCAGAAAGGGTTCTATGACTACACCTTCGGGCAGGGTTTTGGAGATTTGCTCCATCTTAGCTTTTACATTGGCAATGACCTTAGAGGAATTCGCACCTTTCAACATCATGACTACTGCCCCCACTACTTCTCCCTCATCATTCCTAGTCATGGCGCCATATCTGGTAGCTGCCCCGATTCTCACCTCAGAAACATCTCTAATTAGAACGGGAATGCCATTTTGATTGCTGCGTACCACAATATTCTCTATGTCCTCCATACTGCCAATAAGCCCTTGGCTTCTGATAAAATAGGCATTGGGTTTTTTGTCGATATAGGATCCCCCGGTATTCTGATTGTTTTTCTCCAATGCATTAAAAATCTCAGAAATGGAAATATTCATACTCCTCAACTTATCAGGATCTATGGATACCTCGTACTGTTTCAGGTAGCCGCCGAAACTGCTGACATCAGCAATTCCCTCTACACCTAAAAGCTGTCGCCTCACTATCCAGTCTTGGATCGTTCTAAGCGACGTTGCATAAAACTTCTTTTCATAGCCTTTTTTGGTGTGGATAATGTATTGGTAAATCTCCCCAAGTCCTGTGGTCAAGGGAGCAATCTCCGGAACACCCATGCCCTTTGGTACGTTCCTTTCTACTTCTTTAAGGCGCTCATTCACCTGCTGCCTCGCCCAGTATATTTCAATGTTTTCTTTGAATACAATGGTGACTACGGAAAGCCCGAACCGGCTGAAGGAACGTATTTCTTCAACGCCGGGAATTGTCGCCATCGTTTGTTCCACAGGGTAAGTGACAAAGCGCTCTATATCCTCGGCCCCATTGCTTGGGGAACTGGTAATGATTTGAACCTGATTATTCGTGATGTCTGGTAGCGCGTCAATTGGGAGTTGTCTCAAAGAGTAAATTCCCCACGCAATCAGCGCCAGCATCATAATTCCTATCAGCAGTTTCTGCTTGATAGAGAACTCAATGATTTTATTTAACATGAGTTTTAAATGTAAGTAGTAGAAAATAGAAATCGGGTATGCAAGCTCTTAAGTGCATGCTCTTATGATGAAAAGAATCTTTTAAAGTGCTAGAGTAGCTTGGGGGGCTGCCAGATGGCTGCAGGTTGTTTTGTAATTGCTGAAGGTTTCAGCAAGGAATAGAAAGTCGGCAGCATGGCTTCAGTAACTACTGCTGTGTACTCCAAAGGCAAGCTTTTACCAACCGAACAGCATGCACAACTGCAGAATGGTGGACACAATTCTTGCCCACAGTTATCAGATGTGCTATCCACTTGATCCTGACAGGGCATCAGCATAAGTGCTATCATATACAAATTGAATAGCATAAATGTAAATCTCATCTCTTACAAATGTAGGGAATATTTTAAAAGTTCAAGCCTTAGTTTAGTCGTAATGCCTCAAAACTAACCTTCAAGCCGATTTTATTGAAATAATCCTATATTTGCAGGCATTCTGGCATTTTCAGATGAAATTTTTAATTAAAACACACCACAAATGCTAAATCTTGTTCTCTTCGGCCCACCAGGTGCAGGCAAAGGCACTCAATCAGAGAAATTGATCAATAAGTACGAGTTGATCCACATTTCTACTGGTGATCTTTTCAGGGCTCACATTAAAAATCAATCAACTTTAGGTCAGAGAGTAAGCGCATTAATTGCTGACGGACAATTGGTTCCGGACGAAATAACAATTGCGATGCTGGAAGAAGAAGTGGATAAAAATCCGGAAGCTAAAGGCTTCATATTTGATGGTTTCCCACGTACCGTTCCGCAGGCTGAAGCATTAGATGATTTTTTGAAAAGTAAGGATAGTGCCATCACAGGTGTTATCGCACTTGATGTTAATCAGGAAGAATTGACAAAACGAATCGCTCAGCGACAATTGGAAACTGGTCGTGTAGACGATCAGGCAGATAAGCTCCAAACAAGAATTGCTGAATATTTCGACAAGACTATCCACGTTTTACCTTATTATGAGGAGCAAAACAAGTTGAGTAAAGTAAATGGTATCGGTAAGATAGAAGATATTTTTGCCGACCTTTGCGCTCAGGTTGATAAATACTAAACACACATAATGTCTCAAGGATCCAATTTTGTTGATTACGTTAAGATTTGCTGTCGCTCCGGAAAGGGCGGTGCCGGGTCTGCACATTTACACCGTGATATTCGTACCTCTACAGGAGGCCCGGATGGGGGTGATGGCGGTCGCGGTGGGCATATCATTTTAAGAGGTAATTCTCAATTTTGGACAATGCTGCATTTAAAATACCGCAAGCACATCATTGCCCCTGATGGCTTGCCTGGATCCAGCGGAACATCCACAGGTAAATCCGGTAAGGACGAGATCCTTGATGTTCCACTGGGTACCATTGCAAAAGATGCTGAAACAGGAGAAGTTTTATTTGAGGTTACTAAAGACGGCGAAACCAAGATCTTAACTGCCGGTGGTAGAGGTGGTTTAGGTAATTGGCATTTTAAAACACCAACTTTACAAACCCCACGCTTCGCACAGCCAGGAGAAGCTGGAAAGGAAGAATGGGTGGTGCTGGAACTTAAAGTTCTTGCTGATGTTGGTCTGGTAGGTTTCCCAAATGCAGGTAAGTCTACTTTACTTTCAGTGGTCTCTGCTGCTAAACCTGAGATTGCCGATTATCCTTTCACAACGCTTGTACCTAATTTAGGGATCGTTTCTTATAGAGACAGTAAGTCATTCGTCATGGCTGATATTCCCGGGATCATAGAGGGTGCATCTAAAGGAAAAGGTTTAGGTTATCGCTTTCTGAGACATATTGAGCGTAATTCGGTATTGCTCTTTATGGTTCCTGCTGATACGCAAAGAACGATCAAAGAAGAATATCTGATCTTAAAGGCAGAGTTAGAGGACTATAATCCTGAGCTTATGCAGAAGCCCCATGTTCTGGCAATTACTAAATCTGATATGCTTGACGAGGAATTGGTTGCTGAAATGAAGAAAGAACTGCCGGCAAATCTACCTGCAATCTTTATCTCCTCTGTTGCTCAGAAAAACATTGTTGAATTAAAAGACATGCTTTGGAATGCGATTAACGCAGAGGTTTAGGCATCCCCTCGGTTAACAAACGAATCTTTCTTCATGGACCTTGTGGCAATTAAGGCACTAATGAGCATAAATACCGCTCCTGCCAGGAATGGTGCGCCAGCGAATTTTACACTAGCACCAGGCTTGGTAAACCATGCAAAAAGATAAGTCATAAACAAGGGTCCAATGATTGATGTGGCGCTCATCAAACTTGTCAATGCACCTTGCAATTCACCTTGTTCATTTTGTGGTACATTGCTCGACAAAATAGATTGTAAAGCTGGTCCGGCGATACCGCCCAGGCAATACGGAACCAAAAAAGCGAACATCATCCAACTCTGTGTTGCGAAGGCGAATAATAATAACCCCAGCGCATACAAACCAAGACCTATGTAAATGCTTTTCTCGTTTCCTAATTTAGGATTGATGAAGCGAATCAGTCCCCCTTGAACAATGGCAACCAACAAGCCGACTACTGTGAGCGAAATGCCAACAGTAAAAGGACTCCAGTTAAACTTTTCGATGTTAATAAATGTCCAGGTGCTTTGAACGGCATGACTGGCAATATAAACGAAGACAAGTGCTATAATTAATCCGCCCAAACCCTTGTATTTATTCAGTTGCAGCAAAGAGCCCATCGGGTTAGCCCGTTTCCATTCAAAGGGCCGTCGGTGTTCTTTATCTAATGATTCGGGTAGTACGAAGTAACCATAAACCACATTGATCAAGGTCAATATCGCTGCGGCGATGAACGGAACCCGTGGGCCCAGTTCTCCAAGTATTCCGCCGATGGCGGGTCCGATAACAAAGCCAAGTCCAAAGGCAGCACCGATCATCCCAAAGTTTTGTGCACGGTTCTCATTGGTGCTGATATCGGCTATGTAGGCTGTAGCTGTGGTGAAACTGGCACCAAATACGCCTGCGATGATTCTACCTACAAACAGCCACCAAATGGTAGGGGATAAGGCAAGAAAAATATAATCTATACCGAAGCCGAAGAGGGACAGTAGCAATACTGGCCTCCTGCCATATTTATCACTTAGGTTGCCAATTATTGGTGCACAAATGAATTGCATGATGGCATAAGCAAATGTTAGCCAGCCGCTCCACCTTGAGGCCTCACTGAGGTTACCGCCAATTAGTTGTTCAATTAACTGTGGAAAAACAGGAATAATAATACCAATACCTACTACATCAAGAAGCAGCGTGACAAATATAAAGCTGAGCGCAGCCTTTCGGGATTTAGCCATAGAAATAGATATTTTTAGCTTAGCTAAGGTAGTATTTTTGAGTACAAGATGATTGTAGTAATCACTGGAGTTGCTATATTTTATTAGACTGCAAGTTATTGAATTTGATAACTTAAAAACAAATAATTGCGATGAAAACAAGCAAATTTACCTAGGCACAGATCGTATTTGCGATCAAACAACCTGAAACCGGCGTATATTGAGTCTTTTAATGGAAGCTTTCGGGATGAGTGCCTAAATATAAATTGGTTTCTATCCGTGGAAGACGCTGAAGAATAAATAGAAGAATGGTGCAATGAATATAACTCGTTCAGACCCCACAGTTCACTGAGTGGTCTGACTCCGAATGAATTCTTTGAGACCTTAAATTTAACGCCCGATTCTCTAGCTTTAATTGGTTAGTTTTTGGGGAGGGGATTACTAAACCTACACAAATTAGATTCATGTATTTTAAGGGAATAGTTTCTTGAAATCCTATCCAAATGTTAATTTAATATGATAAAAACTGACTATAGATGTTTGTTTATTAAGCTAACCAACTTTTCGCTGCTTGGTCTCGGCGCGTCATCGTTCAACATCTTTCCGGTCTTATCTAGCAACATGTATCTAGGGATAGATTGGACTCCATATTGCTTGACAAATGACGAAGTACTTGAATTCAGCAAAAGGAAATCGTTGGCACCATTTAGGTTTTCTGCATTAGCCGATTTCCTCCAAGCCGACACTTGATCATCGGTAGATATCGTGACGAAAACTAATTTCTTTCCATTATACTTCTTTTTTAGCTCTGCAGTATAAGGTATTTCCTGTATACAGGGAGCGCACCAGCTAGCCCAAAAATCAATTAATACCAAACTACCGTGGTATTTTTGGAAAGCATTAGCCATATCTTGAACAGTTTTTCCGTCAATAGCTAAAAGCTTGTTACCACCTTTCTCGAAATTCTCTTTAAGTTTATTATCGTCAAGAATAGTATGCACGAGTGCTGTATATCGTTTGTCTGTACATAATTTATTAAACTTCTCTTTATAAGCATTGGATATTGTTATGTTGTTTTTGCTGGCCAGGTTCATAGTACTTGAGAGAAAGAAGTTCCTGTGATCACCAGTTAAGGAAGTCGCTATAAAATCGAACCTACGTGGAAAAATTTTACTATCCATATCTCCTCCATCGTGAGGATTAGTGCCAGTAACCATTGCGAGCGCATGTTTGGATGCTTGAATAAACATAGGATACGGTTGAAAACCAATTTTTTCCAACCTGGGAATCTTAGCTTTTGCAAATTGCACATATAAATTCATCGCTTTAAGCAAATCACGGTTGTTATGGTAAAGTAAGAGAGAATCGTCGATTGACGTACTTTCAATGCAATTAATCGCTACTTTAGTAAAACAAGTTTCCAAAGGAAATTTTTCTTGATAATATGCCAGAAATTTCATCCGATTACGCTTGACGCTATCAATAACTTTTTCGAGATCCTGAATCTGGAGTAGCGTGTTCACTTTCTTGTGATAACGCATTGGTGTAAAGAAATAATAAAGGTTGCCAGTTCGACTAACCAGCGCCCTGAAGAAATTCAATTCGTTGGAGCGAACAGGCTTGCCAGGAGCATACATCTGCATAGTATCGGTACTTGCATACCGGATCCTGATGGAATCACCAGGATAAACTAAAAAAGGTGTTTGTGTTTCGTTTGGCTGCATTAGTAGTACCGGGTGATCAAGCAACTGCCGTTGAGTTTTTGAAACAATATCGTAGCCCTTTCCCCAACCTACTGAATCGAGAGAATAGAGCTTTATAGGCTGAAATTTTCCATCCATCATGACTGGATCATCAATGGTGAAAGAAAGAAACTTTTCCGTGCGTTTCGTATTACTCTTATTTTTTACAATTTTAATGTTTTCACCGTTATGGAACATCACCCCGTTTAAGTAACCAAAAACAGGGAATAGGAGCATCGCTATTAAAAGTATACTAATCAATATTTCGATTCTCTTCATGTCATGTTTGTTTAAATCATATAAACAGTCTTCCCTATGAGGATGCCATTTAATTAGCAAATTACTCACAAACTGAGATGTTTCTTATTCGGTTATTAGTTTACTGAATATAAAATAATATTCAGTAAACTAATAACGTAAGTGTATATCAATATACTTTAGCCGATTGATTCATAGTGCCATATGAGCTCTTTTCTTTAGTATCTTAAAAGTATTAAAGTTCAAAGTCTTTAATACTTTATCCTTCGTTTTTTAAGACACTATTATCTCTTAGCCGTACTGCCAACCAATGCTTTCTGCTTAGGTTTGTTCATTTATCATTCAAATTGCCCAATTTTATTAAGTGTTTCGATTAGTTCGGGTGATTTGTTTGTTCCGATGAGCAGTTTTTTGTTATTAGTAAATTCAAGTTGTAAACCTTTGTCACCTGAAACATTATAGGCTGTTCCCTTTCCAAAAAGTCCAAATCTTAAACCCCAACCACCATATTCGGTAATCGGCGAATATTGTCTAACATATGCTTTGGTAAGAGTATCCCAACTGTAATATTTATACTTTAGATGAAAGGGGAAAAAGCGAACATATATTCCGTCTGTTTTTATTGTCGTGTCAAGACGAAAGTTTACAAACAAAACGGTTAGAATAACTATCAGCCCTGTTATTATTGAAAGTACTGTGTTGCTCATTGGCTTATCTCCAAATTGTTGCCCGCCGATTACTTGTTTAAATGCGCCAAAAATAAAATACCCATTAATTCCTGAAAAAATTAACCAAAGCCACCATTGCTTGAATCTCTGTCTTTCACTAAATAAAATTTCGTTGCTCATCGTTTTTGTTTTATATCATAATTCTATTACTGTCGTCCTTCATGTGGCTAATACTTAAATATATGTAAGTTTTTTAGATGGTGAGCTTAAATCACAACTTAGTAGACTTTAAGCGAGTAAAATTTTGATTTCATAATCCTTCGTTTATTAAGACACTTAATTTCTCTTTGCTATACCTAGTTTTAAATTGGTAAAAGGACTTATTAGAGGAAAAGCATTAAACAAAAACAAATGTTAAATTTGAAAGACAACAGATTGTTACCCAACACCTAATAACCATATCCTAAATGAAGCGGTATCCTTTCGCAATTATTTTAACCATATTACTTTGGTCAATTTCCTTAACTACAAAGGCTCAAAACTATTTCATAGACGGGTATCACGGTGGTGTATGGGGTCATTATCCTCTTAATTACACAACTTTCATTTCAGATATGCTGGATAAAAATCCTTTCTGGAAGTTAAACCTGGAGATTGAACCGGTGACTTGGGATGTAGTTAAAATCAATGACCCAACCGGATACCAGCGCTTCAAAAAACATGTAGAAGACCAGTCTATCGATGGACGAATTGAGTTTGTCAATCCTTCCTACGGGCAAGCCTACCTTTTCAACATTCAGGGCGAATCGGTGATCAGACAATTGGAGATTGGTATGGCTAAGATCAGACAGCATTTCCCAACTGCCAGCTTCGAGTCTTATTCCTCCGAGGAACCCTGTTTTACCAGTGCATTGCCTCAGATCCTTAAATCTTTTGGCTACAAATACGCTGCTCTTAAAAATCCTAATACCATGTGGGGAGGTTATACCACCGCCTTTGGTGATGAATTGGTCAATTGGACCGGACCGGATGGTAGCACTCTTTTAACTGTACCAAGGTATGAGTCTGAACAATTCAAAACTGGATCAACATGGCAAACTGTCGCCTGGAATAATGATCCTATGTATCTTAAAGCAGCAAGAGCACAAGGTATTCAAAACCCAATAGGGATGTGTATTCAGGATGCCGGATGGAAGAACGGGCCATGGTTGGGGCAACCAAAAAACTTCAAATACACGACCTGGAAAGACTATATAGCCAATACGGCCGATCATAGCAAAGCAAAAACCTGGAACTTTACACAAGAAAACGTTCAGGTCAGCCTGGTTTGGGGAAGTCAGATTCTTCAGCAATTAGCCCAGAACACCAGAAAAGCAGAAAATAAAATTATCGTTGCAGAGAAATTAAATGCCATAAACTCAATTTACGACAATGGCGTAAGAAAGACCGGTGATTTCAAAGCTGCCTGGCAAAACCTTTTGCTTGCAGAACACCATGACTCCTGGATAGTGCCGTACAATATTGTAGATAAAGTAAAAAAATCAAACTGGGCAGATCAGGTTAAGGTTTGGACAGACAACTCGAACCAGATCACCGACAGTTTACTAGCAACGAATGGCTTTCCAAAGAATATTACCGAGGGCAACCAGATCAGAGTTTATAATACCACTGCCCAAAAAAGAAAAGAACTGGTCGCTGTTTCATTAATGGATAAGACATCCCATAACACACAGATTTATGACCCCAAAGGTTACCTGATCGCTTCCCAAAAAGTAACGCAAAATGATGGCAGTACTGCGCTACTTTTCGAAGCTGAAGTCAACCCAATAGGCTACAATAGCTATTCGCTGAAGTCAGGAGGAGGCAGCAGAGAACTTAACGCTAAGTCTGGGCACAAAGCAAATAAGATGGGGCTAACTGAAGCCGATGGAAAATTAATTATTAGTACTGACTTGTACCGTATAATAATTAACCCAGCCAAGGGCGGAATAATCGAAAGCCTGAAAGGTACGGCGTTAAACAATAAAGAATTTGTAAAGGAGAATAAGTATTTCAATGAGATGAAAGGATATTTTTATGCTGATAGTCTTTGGCAGTCCAGCGCAAACCAAGCCGCGAAAGTAACAGTTGTAGATAATGGTCCGCTCCAGATAAAGCTAAAAATTGAGGGTACAGTAGGCGAGCATACTTTTACACAATACCTCTGCCTTCAAAAAGGAGACGAACGGATTCAGGTACAAACTACTATGGATTGGAAAGGCAATCCTGGAATAGGGGAGAACTACATGCAGAAAGGGGGCTGGAAACAAGAAGATTTGAAGAAAGCATTTTACAATGATAAATTTAAATTTAGGGCAATATTTCCCTTAAATTTAAAAAAGCAGAAGTTATATAAGAACGCTGGCTTCGATGTGCTCGAAAGTAAACTTACTAATACTTATTATAGTACTTGGGATAGCATAAAGAACAACATTATCGTCGATTGGGTAGATGTTTCAGATGAAAATGAAAACTTCGGAATGGCGCTAATTACCGATCATACTACCAGTTATCAGCACGATGAAAATGGAATATTAGGACTTACACTTCAATATTCAGGTATGGGACTTTGGGGTAGAAATTACAGCATTAAAGGTCCTTCTACTTACAATTATACTTTAGTTCCTCATGCGAATAACTGGGAGAATGCAAACGTGTGGAATAAAAGCGTTGCTGTTAACGAGCCGTTTCATGTGGTTAAGACTTCAGAAAAAGCGGTTGGTTCAGGTTCGTTGATAACGCTATCGAATAACCACCTTGAAATTTCTTCCATTCAGATGGAAAATAATGCAATGCTTGTCAGAGTTTTTAATCCTTCAAAGGAATTTGCCTCATCAGATGTCACAATTGGAATTAACACGAAGAACGCAAGCCTTATAGAACTGAATAACACGATAATTCAAAAGCTGCCAATAACTAAGCTTTCTGGAAATAAGACAAGTGTAAAATTAAACCTTACCCCATTCGGTATCCGTACCATAAAACTTGATTTGTAATGCTAAATAAAATACTTTACCTGCTCGCTTTCGCCCTGTTCAACATAATTAATGCCCAAGCACAACAAACACTGGTTTTGTCCAATGTATTGCAAAGCAATATGGTAGTTCAACAAAATAAGCCCTTTAAAGTCTGGGGCACTGCATCCCCTAATTCTTTGGTAACAGTAATTGCAGATTGGAGTCAGAAGGTAAGCACAACTGCTGATTTAAACGGTGATTTTGTAGCGCTAATTAATGTGCCAGCCGTGAAAATTGGTGATTTTAAGCCACATACCATTGAGGTGAAATCCGGTCAAGACGAAGTTAGACTTGATGGTGTCCTTATAGGAGAGGTATGGATCTGCAGCGGGCAATCAAACATGCAATTCAAATTGATGGAAGATAAAAATTCCGCTACAGAATTGCAAGCAGCAAATTACCCCAATATCAGACTTTTCTATGCCGATCTTAACTTTAGTGCCACACCTATTCAGTCTATCAAAGGAAGATGGGAAGCCTGCAGTCCTGAAACGGTAAAGAAATTTAGTGCGGTTGGGTACTATTTCGGTAAATCAATATATAGTAACCTTAATATCCCTGTTGGCATTATTTTTTCAGGAATAGGTGCATCAAAAGTGGAGGCGTTTTTGCCACAGGAAACTCTACAAAACAACCCCACACTGGATTCAGTTTACTTGCAGCCTTACCTAAATAGCCCGAAGTCTAAAGAAAAAGTTAACTCCGGATTTAGCTTTGAGAAAGTGACCCGACCGTTTTTACTTTACAACGCATTAATTAATCCGCTGATAAATCTCTCAATCAAAGGTTTTTGTTGGTATCAGGGTGAAGGCAATAGAATGGAGAGGGCTTCGTATACACTGGCAACTCAGATGCTAATCAAGTCTTGGCGGGAAAAGTTCGCACAGGGAGAACTGCCTTTTTATTATGTGCAGGTGGCACCATTCTTTTATGACAAGGAAGATCCTACCTTGGCCGACTATGCCTTTTTTAGGGAATCACAGGAAAAGGTTTTAGAAATTAATAATACAGGAATGGTGGTAAGTATGGATGTAGGTGAGGCGAAGGATCTGCATCCTAAAAATAAAAGGCCATTAGGAATCAGGTTAGCGAAAATTGCGTTAAACAGAACCTATGGGCTGGATACAACAGTTTATCAGGGTCCGCAATATGAGTACTTTGAAATTAGGGGTAAATTTACGGTTATACATTTCAAGCAAGGGACCGTACTTAATGGGCTTAGTACAAATGACAGCCTTGCTCCAGGATTCTTTACTATTGCTGGCGCCGATCAAAAGTTCTATAATGCTACAGCAAAAATTGTAGGAAATACGATCCTGCTAATTTCAGATAAAGTGAAGAAACCTATAGCGGTTCGTTATGCCTTTACCAATTATGCAGTTACAAATCTCCAGAATAGAAGTGGATTACCTGCTGTGCCATTCAGGACAGACAGATGGCCGGAACCAAAGCTTTAGCTACAATTATTGAAGATACCCGCCTCAGATTAAAGAGCCTTTACTTCAATATTATCCATGGTGGCTAGCGCACCATACGCCCTAAAGCCAATGTGTCCTTTTTTGTACTCCGCATCCTTAGCTATAAGAACTGGCTTATCGCTTCCGTTAATAAATACCTGAAACTGATCGCCAACCGCTTCAACCTTTAGCTGATATTTTTCATTCATTTTAACAGGGTATTTTGCTGAGGTAATAACTATCCATTTACCATCGCTGGCTTTACCCAGTTCAATGGTTCCATTAGTAGGATTGAGACCCAGATAATAACCTTTGTAGGCCTCTGATCCAATCGCAGGATCAGCCACCCGAAACATCAATCCTGCATCACCAGCTGTATTTACAGCTACATCGGCAGTATAGTTGAAATCAGCGAATTCAGTACCGGTTGCGATGATCTTAGAACCAGTTCTTCCAGAGCTGTTTTTGTCATTCGAAGCACAATGGATAGCATTATCTTTATAAAACCATCCGCCACCATAAACTACCCATCCTTCAGAAGTATTGTTGTCGAACGTTTGCTTGTAGGTTCTACTAGTTAATTCTGCGCTTCCAAGGGTTGGAAAAATGCTTAGCCTGATGTTTTCAGAACCAAAGGGAACCAAAGAAATTTCTTCTGTCGCGTTACTTGAATTAACCGGGCTATATGGAACATCTAGTGCTGATGTTTTTGCATAATCCAGCGTCCAGCCATTTAGCTGTTTAGCATTGACTTTTAAGGTTACAGGACTAACTTCAGTGTCATATGGATTAGTGGGCATAGCAGACTTAACTACCTTGAATTGACTACTCAGTGGTGATTTAGAAAGTGCTAATGCATAGTTCCAGGCAGATGCCGGAAATATTTCTGTATCCTGAAATCCTGCAACGGGGTGTTGTTTAATGTTTTTTACCTCTTTTTTAATCTTTAAAGCATAAACCAGTGGCCCACGCGCTATGCTTACCCCATTGTTAACTTGTTTCTCCACAGTGACTTCCATTGGAAAATTCAAAACAACTTTATCGTTGTTGCTCCATGCTCTTTTTATAGTAAACATCGAAGCCGACTTTACGCCAGACATACGTTTTCCATTAACCAATACTTCAGGTTTTGCACACCATTCAGGAATTCTTAATTCTAATGGAAAAGCAACTTGCTTAGACAGACCGATGTTTAGTCTGATCTGTTCTTCAAATGGGTAATTTGTCTTTTCATTAATTGTTACTGAAACACCATTTGCTACCTTAGCGCTAATTTCCATCGGTCCATAGGTATTCATCGCGATTCCACCATCTGGAGTAGCCAGGCAGCTGTTTTTCACGAAGTAAGGCCAGCCCATATGCATATTATATCTGCAACAAGGAAAGCCGGAATAAGGGCTTAACATCACCCCAGTATTATAATCCTGATTGAAACCGTGCTGGCCAATTGCTGTTTTTACCTGATTTGGCAAGGTGTAATAAGAATGGCTCTTCAAATCTCTACTAAATTGAGCAGGCAGTGCATTGAATGTTACCTTCTCTAATTGGTCACCAATATGTGAGTCATGAATAATCCGTGAAGCGGTCTCCAAACTTTGCATCCATTCCACAACTGTACAAGTTTCAACGCCTTGCACAGAGCTTCTGCCCGACATAAACTCCGTTCCTGCGCCAATTCCTTGAGGCTGACCATTGTCGTGCATAATATGGTCAATCCCATTTTGCATCGCATTGGTTGTGTTAGCCGCCATATCCACCTGCGAATAAACCGCAGGGAACTTCAAAGCCTGTCCCACGTTAACCATGTGCTTCGGCTGGTAATCATCCCCATAATAAAAAAACTGGTTCTTATTAAAGATGTCGATCCATGGATAGGCCTGCTGTTTTAGTTTACTCACCAATTCCAAAAGATACTTTTCGCCGGTTTTATTGTAAACCCATAAAACGAGTTCCATATTGTCGCCCGCCCTTGATTTTCCCCAGCTATCAAGCGGACTTTTATCTAGATTGGCCAGCTGATATTTAAAGTATTTTGAAAGAAAAGAAATTACTCGTTTATCATTAGTTGCTTCGTAATAGCTCTGTGCAGCGTACATAAATGGCATTCTTGGCCACCAGTCGTTCATTTTCGGCGGACCAAAAAGCCCATTTTCCTGCTGATGATCTAAGGTGTAGTCGATCCATTTCTTTGCCTTCGCCTTTAAAGAAACATCATCCAAAGTATAGGCAAGTGCAACCAGCCCTTTAACGTAATAAGGAACTTTTTCCCAGCTATTTCCATCACCACCAAGCCAGTCCGACGTAGCACCCAGGTTTTCCTTTTCAGGATACAGTTCTTCAGCGTGACCAGTAAAACCATCTCTTTGAAGTTCCAACTGTTTAAGCAGCCAGCCTTTAGCTTTTATACTACCTAACGGAAGTTGAACATATACGTCCTGTTTCAGTGGCGCTCTATTGAAGTCGTACGTTTTAGAAGGGGTTTGCTGTGCTGCAACAGAGCTCGCTACCAGGCAGCTGGCTAAAAGTATAAATGATTTAATTTTCATGTTTATTAGTTAGAAAGCACGTCAAGTAGTTTCGCCAGATCAGCTTCTGTGTTAAAGAAGTGAAACGCCAGTCTGATACCGCTCCCTCTCGGATAACAAATGATGTCAGCCGCTAGTAGTTTCTGGTATTTTTCGATGCTCAATGCAAGATTAAATATAGTAGAATGGTCTTTTCTTTGGGCAACAAATTTCGTTAAAAGACCTCGTTCTGTAAAAGCAGCTTTCGCTTTCTCACTTAAAGACTGGGTTTGCTGGCTAATAAGGCCCATTCCTAATTCCTCAAAATATAGGATAGATTGTTTGAGTGTGCCGAAATTAAGCGTATCCAGGTGACCAGGCTCGAAGTATACGGATAGTAAACTTTTGCTCTGCAGAAATTGTTCTGTAGGAGATGGCCGTTTTCTGGCCTCAGTAAAAAGCCTCGAGGCTATCTCGTCTTTTAAAAACATAAAGCCGTTTCCATAACCCGCTAGCATCCATTTGTAACCACTGGCCATGAAAACGTCAAAGCCTGAAGCTTCAAAGTCGAACGCTGTAGTCCCACAAAACTGCGTACCGTCTGCAATGATTAGGAGATCAGGGAAGAGCGCTTTTAGGTCTTTTACAAATTCCAGGCTTAGCTTAACGCCGGTGACATATTGCACCAGGCTAAAAGCAAAAACGGTAGGCTTTTGAGTTTTGATGTGATCAATAATTCTTTCCTCGAGCTGCTCAGCCATTGTTATATATTCACAGGTATGGCCCCTAGTCTCAATGGCATAATTTACGGAAGGATAATCTTCTGTAAGCAGCAGAAAACGTTGTCCCCCAGGAAGCCCCTCCAATAAAGTATTGAAGCCGAATGAGAAGTTAGGGATTAAAAAACTGTTTTCAGTTTTTGCATTAAAAAACTTAGCTATTGTTGCCTTTACATCATGTAAGAAAGCTGCCTGTGTAAGTCTGAAAAGACTTCCTTGCTCAAAAAAAGTCTGATCGTGAACGCGGCGCCAATTGACTTGTCTTTGAGAAAGCAGTCCAGAACTTGCGGTGTCGAGGTAAGTATATTTTTCAAGAAGAGGAAACTGATCGGTAAAATTCATAGTGCATCGGATTAAACACCTATAAAAGTAACTATTTTAGTGCTCACCTGTCTTGGTGGAGTAGTGTATTTGACTACAGCATTTTATAACGTCCGTTCTTTCATCTTATTTAGTTCCGATTTTAAGTTGGCAACGCCTGACTTCAGCGTGGGCTGTTTTTCACTTAACTCGATTGATTTCTTCTGATTTAGAAGAGCCTCATCATAGAGGCCCATCCTGTAAAAGATGTGCGCTAACGTATCATAATAAGCAGGAATGGGATCCATTTCAATGGACCTTTTGCTCCACAAAAGGGCTTTGCTCAAGTAGTTGTTATTTCTTGTGCCGAATTCATAGAAATCCCATGCAGCTGTATTTAGAAAGTTTGAAACATTATTTGAATTACTCGAAATAGTTATAGTTTTTGAAATGACCGTTGTCATTTTTCGTGGTTCAGTGCCTGTTGGAGGTGTAACATTGGTAACTTTTGGCTTCGCACTTTTAAAGCTTTTGATCATGTCAATATTCTTCTGATTCTCTGCTTTGGCTTTTTTCACTGAATCAACACTTACCGTCATAAAATAAGTGTCGTTGTAATTAGTTGCATTCCTGAAATAATTTGCGGTGTCTCTAATCGCTTTGTAGTAAACCAGCATCTTCCAAGAGGATTGCCGCTCGCCCTCCCGGTAATCGGTATTGATATTTCTTGAAAAGTTAGAAACTTGCTGTGCCATTGGAAGGTTTCGTCGTAAGATTGCTTCATTTAGCGTATTTTCAGACATCACATTATTGATGTCAATTCGTTCTTGAATTGGTAAAGCCATGAAGGTTTCATTTGCTAATTTGTTATTACTAAAAGCTAAGCTGTAGGCTTTTCCATAGACAAAAGGGCCTGCTCTTAAAATGAATAGAATCTCGTCAGGGTTATCAAATTCTCCAATTGTAAGCAACTTAACATACTGTTCAATGAGTGTTGCATTCTTCGTAGTTCCGGTTTTGCGTCTAAGGTTTATATAGTCTTTTAAAAAATTCTTGTTCTGCTGGCCATTTGCATATTGTTGTTCATACTGGAATATCGACGTTTTATTTTCCAGTCTTTGAAGCACTTCTTTACCCAGATCAAGATAGAACTTTGCTTCCCGATTATTATTAAATGCTCTAAAAATTAGGTTCTCATTGGTATCCAGAAATAAATAACAAGGGAATCTGCTAATTTGATATTTTGACATCACCACTTTTGTCTCTGGCGATGCGTATGGCAGCCTTAAACTTATGAAATTGTCATTATAAAACGTTACCACTTCAGGTAAATTTATCCCGGATGTATAACTAGCTGCAGGGATTTTTGAGTCTGGAGTAATATAAATGAATAAAGGAGTTTTCCTAAGCCGGACTTGTTCTAGCGCCGTAGAATAGTCTTTTTCATAAGAGATCTGGCCGAATGCAGTGAAACTTGAAAATAAGATCAGTAAAGAAAGAAAACGTCTTTTCATTTGGGTAGGGGGATATAATTGGTCGAACTCAAATATATCATTTACAAACCAGATTACTCATACTTCAATGCGTCAACAGTATTTGCAATTGCAATTTTGAGGTTGAGTTTAAACATAGACATGCATTTTCTTCATTTCAGCGAATGTAGTGCCATCTTCAAATTAAGAGCCTATACCATTCAAAAACAAGTTTAAAAGCTAAATTCGCACAACAGCTGTTCGGTTATGAACAACAATTGTGCGGTAACGAACATTATAGAATCAAAAACATTCCTAGATATTGGCTGATACTTCTTTCTTTTCGGTCTTCAGTGATGAAACCTAGATACATGTGAACCTCTGCTCCTGGGAGATACTCAGCCAGTTCCAATGTTGCCATTCCTGTTGATCTTTTTGCCAATGCGATGTCGTAAATGGCTGAGTGGTCGTTTATATCATAGGCTACCGCGATTGCGCGGTCATTATTGGCGAAGGGCCCCTCTTTATCCCAGCTGAAAAGCACATTTTTTTCTGCCGTGATCTCTGCCTTCAGCCCCGTCCCAGCGTAAAGCTTACCATGACTTATACACGCCAGCGCCGGGTCTACATAGTAGAATGGGTCCACACCATGAACCGCGTTACAACTGATAAAGGATTTGGCGCCATTAAAACCATGGCAATTTAATTTATAGCCCTCAAAACCAACTCTCAAAACCTCTGTTAATGGCTGTAGCCACGTTTGCGAAGTCTTAAATTTCCATCTGTTTGCTTCTTCTTTTTTTGTAGGTTTACTTGATCGAAATTCGGGCACGCCCCTCATGATATCTTGGTCCATCAGTCTATAGCCAACTACGGCTCCTGCTTTTCCTTTGAATCCTCCGAGGATTCCTTTTTTAATTATTGCCATTGAGGTTATATTTGGTTAAAGGTAAAATAGTAATAGGCTTTTAGGTAACCGGTAGATAAAGTGGATTTAAATAGGAGTTAACAAACATATGACAGGGGCAACCTCCCTGTTAAGTCCCTGTTACCTCCCTGCTATGTCCCTGTCATCTCCTTGTTACTTAAGACCAAATCCCGAAGCTGCCTGCTTGTAGATTAACTTCTGATTTATTTTTACTAAATCTAAAGTTAAATATAATTAATCATTTATTTTTATTTTTTTCCTTATTGCCTGGTCATTGGTGTCGTAACCGTTTCTATCTGGGGCCCTCAGGCGATAAATGATTTGATCCTGGCCTTTTTAATTTGCCTGGTCTATGGTCTCATTATAGCAATCTTTATGGTAAAAGCCTTGCCTTTTTCAAAGCCAATAGCGGTTAAGCAAGGGGGCGGTCGGATTTTCCTTTCTCTGGTAGTAATGGGTGGTATAGGAGCCGTTGGTTTTGCTCATTACGTTGCTATGAAATGGGAGCTACTGATCTGGGCGCTTATTTTGCCAATGCTGTTGGTCAATTGGTTGCTGTTCAGGTATTATAAGAACCAAACCTGGGCTGATATTGAATTGTCGGAAATTTAGACAACGCTTAAATTTTCTTGTATATTAGAAACCTAACCATAATGTAGACTCATGAATCGTAGAAAATTTGTAAATCTTAGTGCTTTAGTAGGCGCCGTTTCCGTACTTCCACTTTCCCCTTTAGTCGCTGCAAACTTAGAACTGGCCGATAAAAAAGACAAACGTTATCAAAAAGGCGCCAGTCCATGGCCGATATGTTTGGACACGGCCACCATCAGGCCTGCATCCTTAAAAGACAAAGTAAAGATTGCCGCAAAGGCGGGTTATGATGCCATTGAGCCTTGGGAAGGAGAACTTAAAGAGTTTGAAGCAACGGGCGGAAATCTTAAAGATCTTGGAAAAGAAATTAGAGATCTTGGACTATTTGTTCCGAGTGTTATCGGGTTATGGAATGCGCTGCCTCCCACCAGGGAACTGTTTGATGCTTCGTTGAAAGATACACGGAATAGAATGCGGATGGCTTCGGACCTTGGAGCCAAGCATATCCAAACCATACCTGATACTGCTGGCGCAAATTATAACCACCGTTGGGTAGTGGATCGTTACAGGGAGATCATTGATATTGGATTGAAAGAGTATAATATAAGTCCGGCCTTGGTTTTCGTTAAATATCAGCCGGTTAAAACGCTTGGGCAGGCGATGGGAATCGTCATGGATACCAATCATCCAAAAGCTTTGGTAATACCAGATACGTATCACATGTATATTTCTGAAGGTGGTTTTGAAGGGTTAAAGATGATCAATGGTGATGCGATTGCCATATTTCAGTTTTCTGATGCACCGGCTTCGCCGGCAGTCGGAGATTTGCAGGACAAGGATCGTGTATACCCTGGTGATGGGATATTGCCGCTTCCACAGATTTTGAAAGACTTGAAGGCTACGGGCTTTAAAGGTTGTGTTTCATTAGAGTTGTATAATCCCGAATATTATAAGCAAGATTTACAAATGGTTGCTGTAACTGGTTTGAGGAAAACGTTGGAGGTGATTAAGAAGGCAGGAGTTTAACATCTTTAGATTATAGTTTTCTTATTGATTTTTTTAAGCACTAGTGCCGTCACTAATGCTCCAAATACGTAATATCCGACTGTTAATGCTTTCACCTGATCAGATTTGGCAACCAGCTTTGGATTGAGCCCTAATGGCTCCGGGAGGTTAATTGCGCCTACTCCGGCACTCAGGCCTAAAAAGAGCGCTTTCGGCCAAAGATATTTTGCTTCTCCTGCACCAATCATACTGTAATAGATAGTATTGGATACGATATCCCCGGCAAGGGTAGCTTTATATAAGGTGTCTTTATCTCCAATACTTTCCCCAAAAAAGCCAAGCGTTTTCTGCAATGCGTTCTCTCCGAGAAGGTCGATTCTAGGGACATTCTTGCTTTGGTGTTTTAAAGTTTCATGAAGAATGTTTAGTGCAACTGCGCCTGCAAATCCGGCAATTAGGTTTTTGATCTTGCTCATGTTTTGATCCTTTATTCAATTAACATTTTGAAAGAAACAAGGTTTCGACTGTTTGACATTTTTTTACCTTTATAACATGAATGAACCGGTTAAATTAAATGCTACTCAACGCTGGGTCATCTTTATACTTGCTGCGACACAGTTTACCGTGATACTTGATTTTATGATCATGTCTCCGCTGGGAGATTTTATGATGAAATCATTATCCATGAAACCCGCCGCTTTTGGGATTGCCGTGTCGGCCTATGCTTTTAGCGCCGGTTTATCCGGACTACTCACCGCTGGTTTTGCGGATCGTTTTGACCGCAAGAAACTTTTGATCTTTTTTTATATAGGATTCATTATTGGAACTATATTTTGCGGCTTTTCAAATAATTACGTTCAGCTTGTTTCTGCACGGATATTCACGGGCTTATTCGGTGGAGTGATTGGATCAATATCTCTGGCCATCATTTCAGATCTTTTTACCCTGCAACAACGGGGGCGAGTAATGGGCTTTGTACAGATGGGCTTTGGGGCAAGTCAGGTTCTTGGTGTCCCAATCGGACTCTATGTTGCGAATTTATGGAATTGGGAAGCTGCCTTTCTTTTAGTTGCAGCAATCGCCATTGTTACAGCGATATTACTGGTGTTTAAGCTTCAGCCAGTGAGGGAACACTTGAAATTTCAACAAGACAAATCAGCTTTTAAACATCTTTGGCATACGCTAAGGAAACGAGATTACAGACTTGGTTTCACTGCAATGGCGATGCTTTCTATTGGGAGTTTTATGATGTTCCCGTTTGGAAGTGCTTTTGCAATAAATAATATTGGGGTTACCCCGGAGCAACTTCCTCAGTTGTTTTTTATATCTGGAATTAGTTCATTGCTGATCATGCCTTTGATTGGTAAATTGAGCGATACGATCAGCAAGTTTAAAATATTCGCTGTTGCTTGTGTTTGGATGATGGTCATGGTATTGGTCTACACGAATATGGGCGTTACGGTTTTCTGGTTAGTGGTGATATTGAATATTTTTATGATGATGGGAATTATGAGTAGGATGATACCGGCAACGGCATTGGTAAGTGCAGTGCCTGATATGCAAGATCGTGGGGCATTTATGAGTATAAACGCTTCCATGCAACAGATTGCTGGGGGTGTCGCTGCCGTTATCGCTGGATTGATCGTAGTCCAAAAGTATAAATCTGCCCCATTGGAGCATTATAATGTTGTAGGCTATCTGGTTGTTGGCATTACATTGTTAAGTATTTACGTGATGAATAGGGTTGCGAAGATTGTGAAAGCAAAGGGTTAAGGTTAATTTGCTGTCTTTACGCTTCTTAAGATTAATTCTAAATAATTTGGTTTGTTAGCTTAAAGTCGCTTTCTTTGCGGCAATTAAGAATTAATCCAAATTAATACAATGAAATTTTTTACGAAGATCTTATTTCCAGTTTTGTTTCTCTTATCAGCCGTAAATGCCCAGGCACAGAGAAATGGCAGTATTAAAGGAAAAATTGTAACTGCGGATGGATTTCCGGTAGTGTCTGTTACCGTGACTTTAAAAGGCGAAGCTATTTCTACCCAAAGTAACAATGATGGTCTTTACCAGTTTACCAAATTGAAGAAAGGTACCTACACAATTGCAGTTTCGGCAGTTGGGTTGAAGTCCGATCAGAAGAAAGTTGACTTAGTTGATAATGATAATCAAGTAATAGATTTCATGCTTGCAGAAAAGTCAGACCAGCTTACAGAAGTTATAATTGGCGGAACAATAAAAAGATATAAAGTTGATGTACCGTCTACATCGCTTCGTTTAAATGTGCCGTTACTAGAGATTCCTCAAAATATTCAGATTGTTACCTCACAAGCACTTGCGGATCAGCAAGTCATCAGTATGAGTGATGGTGTGATCAGAAATGTAAGTGGCGCCGTAAGGTTGGAGCACTGGGGTGACATGTACACCAACATATTAATGCGTGGATCACGATTACAGGCCTTTCGTAATGGTTTCAACGTTGTGAGTTCTTTTTGGGGGCCATTAACCGAGGATATGAGTTTCGTGGATCATATCGAATTTGTTAAAGGTCCGGCAGGCTTTATGCTTGCAAATGGAGATCCTGCAGGTCTATATAATGTGGTGACTAAAAAACCTACCGGAGAAACTAAAGGTGAAGCAACCTTCACACTTGGTAGTTTCGATCTGTACCGTACTGCACTTGATCTGGATGGTAAAGTGACCAAAGATGGGAAATTCCTTTACCGCCTGAATGTAGCGGGACAAGACAAAAGAACGCACCGTCCTTTTGAATATAACAACAGGTACAGTGTGGCACCAGTCCTTTCTTATCAGTTTAACGACAAAACAAAACTAACTGCAGAGTACACGTTGCAGTACGCTAAAATGAGTGATGTTGGTTCTTATTACCAGTTCTCTCCTGATAGTTATGCGAGCCTACCGAGAAACGCAACATCGTATCAACCGGGTTTAGAGCCCACGAAGATGAATGATAATAGTGCATTTCTAAACTTTGAACATAAGTTTAGCGACCGGTGGAAATTAACCGCTCAGGGATCATATTTTAATTACAAGCAACGTGGAAGCGATATGTGGCCACTTGACGTGTTAAAGAATGGGACAATGATAAGAAATGTTTTTAGCTGGGACGCTAAAAGTGAGATGACCTTGGGTCAGATCTTTATCAATGGTAGCTTTAAAACCGGGGGCCTCCAACACCGCATATTGACGGGGTTAGACGTTGGTAAAAAGGATTATCAGGCAGATTGGGGACAAGCTCATAGCCTTGATCTTGCTACTGCACCATTTGACCCGCGCAATCCTAATTACGGATTTCCGGCGAATGGTTATCCTGAGTTTGACAGGATGACTCCTCTTAAGGAAAGGGCAATTGCTGCGGGTGGCTTAATGGACCAACGATACACAGGTGTTTATGTGCAGGATGAGCTTGGTTTCGTCGATAATCGTGTTCGTTTAACACTTGCAGGAAGATACACCAGTGTTACCCAATCCAGCTGGGGAGGATTGCCGATCAGTGCAGACCGCTTTACGCCACGTGTAGGTTTAAGTGTATCTATTACCAACCAGTTCTCTGTTTATGGTCTATATGATCAGGCTTTTATTCCACAGGGAGGGAAACTTACCAATGGTGATGATGTTAAGCCTATAACAGGCTCAAACACAGAGCTTGGGGTTAAAAAGGATTGGTTCAACGGGCGGTTGAATACTACTTTATCAGCTTACAGAATACTGAAAGAGAATGAATTAACAGGTGATCCAACACAAGCGCCAAACTCAGGCTTGAGTATTCCTATTGGAGAGAAAACTTCTCAAGGTATTGAATTTGATGCACGCGGTGAGGTTTTTAAAGGTTTAAATGCTACAGTAAACTATGCTTACACGGATTCTAAAACTACTAAAGTTACTCCGGGTGTTGCTGGCAATGTTGGTGATTTGACACCAGGATTTGCGAAGCACACCGTAAATGGCTGGCTAGGATATAAGCTTCAATCTGGGTTTTTAAAAGGAACTGGGGTTTCAGGAGGTTTCACTTATCTGGTAGACAGAGCAACTCAGACCTATAGCACGACAGACTTAGCACAGAATCTGCCTGACTACTTCAAATTAGACGGAGGCCTTTTCTGGGAAGGCAGGAAAGTTAAGCTAACAGCTAATGCTTTTAATATTTTGGACAAATATTTATTTAGTGGCGCCTATTATAACGGTTATTTTGCTTCTACTCCAAACGGAGTATATTCCTGGCAGTCGGAAGCCCCAAGAAATTACAGATTGAGCATTGCTTATAAATTTTAAAGATCACTTGTGGTTAAGCGTAAAAGGAATTTAAAATATTGGATAGGACAAGCACACTTATGGCTCGGACTAGGTTCCGGACTATTTGTGTGTTTTCTGGGAATCACAGGGTGTATTCTTGCTTTCGAACGCGAGATTGAAAATGCTGTACAACATTATCGCTTTGTAAAAGCAGAACAGCGCAGTTATGTGGCTCCCTCGAAACTGAAAGAGATAGCTGATAAGCAGCTCCCCGGGAAGCATGCGCATAGTATTAGTTATCAAAAAGGCAAAGCCAGTATGGTTGTTTATTATGCTGAGAATCCTGAATACTATTGGATCGTGTTTATGAATCCATATACAGCTGAAGTGCTAAATGTTAAGAATATGGATGATGATTTCTTCAGGATTGTCATCATGGGCCACTATTATTTGTGGTTGCCACCCACCATTGGTCAGCCGATATTGGCTAGTGCCACCCTGATGTTTATGTTTTTGCTGGTTTCGGGTCTTGCACTTTGGTGGCCAAAAAACAAGGCGGCCAGTAAGAAACGTTTCAACGTAAAATGGGCTGCCAAATGGAAACGCCTAAACTACGATCTTCATAACGTATTGGGTTTTTATATGACCTGGATCCTGATCTTCACTGCTTTTTCAGGTTTGGTTATGGGATTTCAATGGTTCGCTAAGTCTGCTTACTGGGTAAGTTCTGGGGGAAAGACGATGGTTCCTTTTTCTGAAACATTATCAAACAGCAGACTAGTTAATTCGAGAGCCAGACAAGCACCTTCAATGGATATCCTTTGGGCACAAAATTTGGATCGGATGAAAGGCTTTACAGGAGGAATAGAAGTTCACGTTCCAGATAGCGATAAGGCATCGATTGAGCTGGCTATCAATCCCGATACCGATACTTTTTGGAAAGCTGATTATCTTTATTATGACCAATATACCTTGAAAGAAATTGAAGTTAATCATGTGTTTGGCAAATTTGCGAATACCAATGTAGCTGACAAACTCATGCGGATGAATTACGATATTCATGTAGGTGCAGTGCTAGGTTTACCTGGAAAGATTATGGTCTTTCTGGCAAGTTTAATTGCTGCCAGCTTACCTGTTACAGGCTTTATCGTCTGGTGGGGACGTAAAAACAAGAATACCAAAAGATCGCTATCTTTGCCCGATGAATAGTGATATCGCAGTAATTTTTGATATGGATGGTGTGATTTGCCATACTAATCCATATCATTCCATGGCCTTCAGAGAATTTTTCTCAACAAGAGAGCTTGCGCCGACGGACGAGGAATTCGCCCAGCACATGTTTGGTAAAAGCAATAAATATATACTTTCGCATTTCTTGAAAAGACCGATTGAAGGTGAAGAGTTTCTGGCGCTGGAAGACGAGAAAGAAGGCTTATTCAGGAAAATTTATGAGCCGTATGTTGAGCCTGTTGCCGGGTTTATGCCTTTTGTAAATGCCTTGAGCTCCAATGGCGTCAAGCTTGGCGTGGCGACGTCGGCTCCTATGGCTAATCTTGAACTCATCTTAAGTAAAGTTCAGATACGGGATTTGTTGGGTTCTATTTTAGCAAGTGAGGATGTTAAAAAGCATAAGCCAGACCCTGAGGTATATCAGAAGTCTGCTAAAAATTTGGGCTTGGTTGCTGGACAATGTTTGGTTTTTGAGGATTCCTTTTCCGGTGTATCTGCGGCTTTAAATGCAGGTATGATGGTGGTGGGCGTGCTGACTTCGCATACCAAAGAAGAATTGCCTCCATGTAACTTATACGTAAGCGATTATAAGGAACTTTCTTATGCTAAAATTGCCGCGCTTTTTTAGCTAAATAATATTAGCACAAGAAAGCAGGTTGTAAATATTATTTCAGCGTACAATATGCTGCATGTTCTTCTTGCAGAATATCTAACGAATGGCAGCGAGAGTTACGTTCGGGATGACGGTTCAACATCACCTTTCTTGCAAATCGAATTCTAATTGCTAACTTAACAACGCAATTAATTGGTAATGAAAAGAAGAATTAATATTTTAATGTTTTTTATGGCTATTTCGGCTTCCCTGTTCGCTCAGAAGCCAAATCATTTAAGTAAGTCTGACCAGAAAAAAGGATGGGTGCTGTTGTTCGACGGTGAATCCACGAAAGGATGGACTACTACATCTGGGGGGGGAGTGCCTTCTGGTTGGCAGGTAATCGGTGGTACCTTAATGACTGCTGCAGATAGTAAAGGTGGCGATATTATCTCGGTGGATGAGTATTCTGATTTTGAATTAAAGCTTGATTATAAAGTGGCACTTACCAGCAATAGCGGTGTTAAGTACTTTTACACGAAGTATACCAATGGTGGTGATCTTGGTTTGGAATACCAAATACTTGATGATATCCTTGCGGAAGACAATGGAAAAGCAAATCATCTTTCGGGATCATTGTATGATATTATCGAACCTTCAAAGGGGCTGAAAAAACTAAACAGAGCTGGTGAGTGGAACGCAATTAAGATCATTGCCAAAGGGAAAACAGTGGAGCATTGGCTAAATGATTACAAAGTCCTAAGTTTTACAAGGGATAGCAAGTCATTTAAAGATGCTGTGGCTGCAAGTAAATTTAGTAAGGTAGATCCCGCATTCGGCAGTTTGAATAAGGGGCACATCCTGTTGCAGGAGCATGGAGGCGAAGTATCTTTTAAAAATATAAAAATAAAGAAGTTATAAATATAGCTCATGGAAAAGAGACGTGATTTCATAAAGAAGGCCGGTATTGCAACTGCGGCGTTAACAGTAGGTACTAAACTTTTTGGCGGAAGCGCTATGGGATTTAGTGCCAAAAGCTACAATAGGATTGTTGGTGCCAATGAGACCATCAGGGTCGGTGTGATTGGTGTGAACGGTCGTGGCGACGGCATGGCAGGGGTAATTGCCGGTCAGAAAAACACGGACATCTCCTATATATGTGATGTGGATTCACGTACGATTCCTAAGGCCATCAAAACGGTGATGAATGCCAAACAGGAAACTGCCCCTAGAGCCGAAAAGGACTTTAGGAAGGTGTTGGCCGATAAAGATACGGATGCTATCTACATTGCAACCCCTGATCACTGGCATTCGCCGATGACCATTCTCAGCTGTGCAGCTGGTAAACATGTATATGTCGAAAAGCCTTTGAGTCATAATCCTCATGAGGGAGAGATGGCAATTGCTGCTGCAAGAAAATATAAGAGAGTGGTACAAATGGGTGCTCAGCGCCGATCTGCTCCAGTATTGGCTCAAGGTATTAAGGAGTTGCATGAAGGTGTGATTGGTCGGGTATATTTGGCAAAGACCTGGTATACTAATGCGCGACAACCGACTTTTGTGAAAGCGGGACCTGTGCCTTCCTGGTTGGATTATGAACTATGGCAGGGACCTGCGCCGAGAATGCCTTACAAGGAAGGGCTGATTCATTACAATTGGCACTGGTTCTGGCATTGGGGCACAGGTGAAGCATTAAATAATGCAACGCATGAAGTTGATGTTGCAAGATGGGGCTTAGGAGTGGATTTTCCAACACGGGTGAGTTCTATAGGAGGTAGATACAATTACAAGGATGATTGGGAAACACCCGATACCCAGATCACTACGTTGGAATATCCAGGTGGAGTTGCCTTAACCTGGGAGGGTAGAAGCGCAAATGGTCGCAAGGTGGAAGGACTAGACAGGGGCATTATATTTTATGGTGAGAAAGGAAGCCTGGATACAGGTGGCGATAGCTATAAGATCTACGACCTTCAAGGTAAGCTGATAAAAGATGTGAAATCACTGATGAAAGAAGATGCCATTGATGGGAGAAATACCTCCAGTCCAAGTGTAGGATTGGATACGTATCACGTAATGGACTTTCTTGATGCAATTAGAAATGACCGTAAGCCAAATTGTGATGTCGAGATAGGACACAAAAGTGTGGTTGCAATGCAACTTGGGAACATATCATTGCGCGTTGGTCGTGATCTCAAAATTGATCCTAAAAACGGTCATATCATTGATGACAAGGATGCTCAGAAATTGTGGAGCAGATCATATGAGAAGGGCTGGGAGCCTAAGGTTTAAACGTTATAAAGGTAAAGTTTGAGTTTTTTGAAGTTGATAATTGCCTGATATTTTAAAAAGATGTCACTACCCAGAATGGCAACTATAGGCGGGTGGCCAAGGCTTTCGTAGGTTTCATTGACTCCGTCCAGTTCCAATGCAATGGCATAATAATCTTTTATACGTAACCTACCGAGCTTTACTTCAGGAATAGTGGCCTGTAGGATGCTTGTGGTAGAAAACAGGGTAATTGCATGACTTTGTTCTGTTTCCGTAATATCGATATGTTGTTTAATGAAGGCTTTGTCGAACACAGATCTGGATGCTCCTGTGTCTACAACTGCCAGCAATTTTTCCCCAAAAACAACAATTTCCACCAATAGGTGGAAACCGTCGTCTTGTAAATCTATTAGTTTTAATGGAACTGTTATAGCCCGCATTTTTTAGATTAAGCTCATTTCTGTAAGCACAGCATTCATGCTTCGTACTGCATCTGCGCTTTTCGCGAAAGTAGCTTTCTCCTGATCATTTAATTGGAAGTCGAGGATTTGCTCTGCACCATTTTTCCCAAGTATAACAGGAACAACCAATGAGATATCGTCTTGTCCGTATTCACCCTCCAGGTAAACGCCAGAGGAGATTAGTTTTTTCTCATCACGAACAATGCTTTCTACCATTGCTGCTGTGCCTGCTCCAGGTGCATACCATGCGGAAGTACCTATTAAGCCAGTTAATGTCGCACCACCAACCATTGTATCCGCAACAATTTTATCTTGCTGCTCTTTGCTTAATAATTGGGTAACAGGAATACTGTTCCACGTGGCGTGGTTAATCAACGGGATCATTGTAGTGTCTCCATGACCGCCAATTACAACGGCATTAAGATCTGCCGGCGAGCAGCCAAGTTCCTGACTTAAGTAATATTTAAACCTTGCTGAATCCAATGCACCGCCCATCCCAATCACGCGGTTTTTAGGAAGGCCTGATGATTTAAAGGTCAGGTAATTCATAGTATCCATTGGATTGGATACGACGATGATAATAGTATTTGGAGAATATTTAAGGATGTTTTCAGTAACACCTTTTACGATTCCTGCATTGATGCCAATCAGCTCTTCTCTGGTCATTCCCGGTTTGCGGGGAAGGCCTGAAGTAATCACTACAACTTCAGAGTCTGCGGTACTTGCGTAATCATTGGTTACACCTTTTACTTTAATGTCAAAACCTAAAAGGGCAGCCGTTTGCATCATGTCAATCGCTTTACCTTCTGCAAAGCCTTGTTTGATGTCTAATAAAATGAGTTCTTCAGCTAATTCTTTTCTTGCTATATTATCTGCACAAGTAGCGCCAACCGCTCCTGCACCAACAACCGTTATTTTCATATTGATTTAATTTATAGTTCTTCAGACTGTCGCAATTAGCTGCAAACAGATCTCTTGTCTCCGAAGTTAGAAATTATGCCTAGGTATTAAAATGCTTTTAAAAACTTTATTTTACATTGTTGGTTTTATGATAAAGAATTTACATTTGCGGACAGTCATTTAGGGGGGAATCATGGAAAATAGACCAGTGCATAATGTAGATATTGTTTCATTCGCAGGGAAGTGGTTTTCATTGTGTTCTATCCCAACGATCATGAATCAAAACTGGAGCGAAACCACCGATACTTATGTGATACACCCGGATGGCTACTATGCTGTTTTTACAACTTACAAGCTGAATGGCGGCGAAGAACGCAAGTATATTCGTTCCAAACTTTTTGTAGTTAGGGGAACAGGCAATGCAGAGTTGAAGATACAGTTTTTATGGCCATTCAAAACAGATTATTGGGTTATTGAACTGAGTGAAGATTATTCGTATGCGGTTGTTGGCCATCCCAAACACAAGAACTTATTCATCATGTCACGTAAACCCTCGATGCCCGAAGGCTTGTTATCAGAGATCGTCGACCGCTGTAAAAGGAAGGGTTACGACACCTCAAAATTAGTTTCTCAAGGACATAATATAGGTCAGATTGGCGAAACGATTCTTGCCTAATTCTAAAGTAAAAAATCAAATTCTATCGGCTTCAGTTGTTAAAAATCTGTATTTTTGAACTATTCTTTTTTGATCGCTTTTACAGAGATTTTAATAACTTCCTATGTATTTGATTTTTGATACTGAAACTACAGGTTTGCCACGTAATTGGAATGCGCCAATTACCGATATGGAGAATTGGCCGCGCTGTATACAGATCGCCTGGCAGCTGCACGATGACTTCGGAAACCTGCTCGAGAATCAAGATTACCTGGTTACACCTGAAGGATTTAATATCCCGTACGATGCGGAGCGCATTCATGGGATTTCTACCGAACTGGCGACAGAACGGGGTATCTCGTTAAAAGAGGTTTTAGAAAAATTTAACATTGTACTTTCAAAATCAAAGTTCATCGTTGGGCAGAATGTTGCTTTCGACGTGAATATAATGGGCTGTGAATTTCATAGGCTGGGGTTGGAGAATCTGCTGCAGCATATGCCTGTTTTAGATACCTGTACTGAAGTAACTGCAGATTTACTCCGGATGCCTGGGGGAAGAAACGGAAGATATAAACTTCCAAATCTTACTGAGCTTCACCAGTATCTTTTTGGGGAACCTTTTACTGAGGCGCATAATGCAACCGCCGATGTGGAGGCTACTACAAGGTGTTTTCTTCAATTGTTAAAGATTGATGTATTCAAGACAGATCAGTTAAAATGTACGCCAGATTATTTAAAGCTATTTAAGGAACGCAACCCCGGAGTTATCGGGCGTGTCGGATTGAAGCATATTAACTTAAAATCTGCTTCTGAAGACATCAGGAAAAGGCTGCAAAGAAAAGATGGCTCTTCTACTAAGCAGGACATCGCAGGGGGGATTGCAAGCTTAAAAGACGTTGCCTTCGCACATCTTCACAACCACACCCAGTTTTCAGTTTTACAATCCACCATCAATATTCCCGACCTGATCCAGGCTGCCTCGGCACAACAGATGCCTGCGGTTGCAATGACCGATCATGCAAATATGATGGGCGCTTTTCATTTCGTGGCTCAAGTGCTTAATCACAATAAGGCGGCCGAGGATAAAAACAAACTATTAGTTCAAAGTGGGCAACAACCCACCGAGACCGTGATAAAGCCCATAGTTGGTTGCGAGTTTTTTGTGTGCGATGACCACCTGGATAAAAAGCGCAAAGACAATGGTTACCAAGTAGTTTTATTGGCTAAAAATAAACAGGGTTACCACAACCTGGCAAAAATGTCATCTATAGCCTATACAAAAGGGTTCTATTATGTGCCCAGGATTGACCGTAAGGTGATCGAAATGTATAAAGAAGATATCATTGTGTTGTCCGGTAACTTATATGGCGAGATTTCCAGTAAGCTGTTAAATATTGGAGAGCGGCAAGCGGAAGAGGCATTGCTGTGGTGGAAGGAGCAGTTCGAAGAAGACTTCTACATGGAGGTGATGCGTCACAACCAAGACGATGAGAATATTGTTAATGTTTCTTTAATTTCTTTGGCACGCAAGCACGATGTGAAGTTAGTAGCAACTAATAACACCTATTACATAAATAAAAAGGACGCCAATGCACATGATATTTTATTGTGTGTAAAGGATGGGGAAAAGCAGGCAACCCAGATTGGTAGTGGTCGTGGTTATCGCTATGGATTGCCAAATCAGGAATATTATTTCAAGTCGGCTGATGAGATGAAGGCTTTGTTTGCTGATCTTCCTGAGGCGATCATGAACGTACAGTCCATTGTAGATAAGATTGAAATCTATGCACTTGCCCGTGAAGTATTACTTCCTAAGTTCGACATCCCCGGAGAATTCCTTGTGGTTGAAGATGAAGAAGATGCTGGAAAGCGCGGTGAGAATAAATACTTAAGGTATTTAACTTATGAGGGTGCTAAAAAGCGTTATGGAGAATTAACCACTGAACTTACCGATAGGCTTGACTTTGAATTACAGACAATTGAGAAAACTGGATATCCAGGTTATTTCCTTATTGTTCAGGATTTCATAGCGATGGCCAGACAGTTAGATGTATCTGTAGGCCCTGGTCGTGGTTCTGCTGCAGGTTCGGTTGTCGCTTACTGCTTGTGGATCACCAACATTGACCCCATTAGGTACGACCTGCTATTTGAGCGATTCCTGAATCCAGACAGGGTGTCCATGCCCGATATCGATATCGACTTTGATGATGAAGGAAGGGGAAGGGTGATGGATTATGTAATTAACAAATATGGGTCCAACCAAGTAGCTCAGATCATCACCTATGGCACCATGGCGGCTAAATCTTCAATTAGAGATACGGCTAGGGTGCTTGATCTTCCGTTGTTTGAAGCCGACAAGATCGCTAAGCTGATCCCCAATATGAAGCTATCGAAGATCTTCAATCTTGATGAGAAGACATTAAAAGGGGCGTTAAGGGCTGATGATTACGAGCGTGTTGTTGAACTTAAAGCAATGGCTTCTGCACAAAATCTGAGTGCCGAAACTATTTTGCAGGCTCAAATATTAGAAGGCTCTTTAAGGAATACTGGGATTCATGCCTGCGGGGTGATCATCACACCATCAGACATAACCAATTTTGTTCCTGTTGCTACAGCAAAGGATTCCAATCTCTATGTGACCCAGTTTGACAACTCGGTGGTAGAGAGTGCTGGACTGCTTAAGATGGACTTTCTGGGTTTGAAGACGCTAACCTTGATAAAAAATACCGTTAAACTGGTTAAGAAAGTCCATTCTATCGATCTGGATCCAGACAACTTCCCAATTGATGATGTGAAAACCTATGAGCTGTTCCAGCGTGGAGAGACGGTCGGAATCTTCCAGTACGAAAGTAACGGGATGCAAAAGTACATGAAGGAGTTGAAACCTACGGTATTTGGAGATCTGATTGCGATGAACGCACTGTACCGTCCTGGTCCGTTGGAATACATTCCTAGTTTCGTTCGAAGAAAAAATGGGGAAGAAGATATCAAGTACGATCTTGATGCCTGCGAAGAATATTTAAAGGAAACCTACGGGATTACTGTCTATCAAGAGCAGGTGATGCTTTTATCGCAGAAACTTGCCGGTTTCACTAAGGGTGAGGCTGACGTTCTGCGTAAGGCTATGGGTAAGAAACAAAAGGAGGTTTTGGATAAGATGAAGCCTAAGTTCGTAGGTAAAGCTGCAGAAAAGGGCCATGATCCGGTAATTCTGGAGAAGATCTGGAAAGATTGGGAAGCCTTCGCATCCTATGCATTTAATAAATCTCACTCGACTTGCTATGCATGGATCGCTTACCAGACTGCCTATTTGAAAGCCCATTTCCCATCAGAATATATGGCGGCAGTGCTGTCGAATAATATGAGCGACATCAAGCAGGTGGCGTTCTTTATGGAGGAATGTAAACAAATGGGGGTACAGGTACTTGGTCCGGATGTGAATGAATCCGGTATAAAATTCTCAGTTAACCATCAGAACCAAGTACGCTTTGGTCTTTCGGGGATCAAAGGAGTGGGTGAGAAGGCGGTAGAGAGTATTATAGAAGAACGCCAGGAAAACGGAATGTACACTGGTGTCTATGATTTTGCAAAGCGTTCCAATACACGTACTGTAAACAAAAAAGCTTATGAGAGCTTTGTGTACAGCGGTGCTTTCGATGCATTTGGTAACCATAGGGCTCAGTATTTTTTTATCGGTCAGAATGACAAGCTAAACGGAATTGAGAAGCTTATTAAGTATGCCAATGATTTTCAAAATAATGAAACGTCTTCTCAATCGTCACTTTTTGGGGGTACTGTAGCTGATCTTATTTCTGAACCTACTTTACCTGTATCGCCGGAGTGGACTTTGCTTGACCGTTTAAAATATGAAAAGGATGCTATCGGTATCTTTTTGAGTGGTCATCCACTCGATAATTACCGGTTAGAACTGGATAGGTTCTGTATACATAAGGTAAAACATTTGGCTTTGGTAAATAAGATCAGAACAGGCGATACGAATGAAGAGGTACTGGTCGACTTTGAAAGTATCAAGAACAAGGAACTAGTGGTAGGCGGATTTGTGGTTTTGGCTGCTCAACGTATGACCAAAACGGGCAAGCCTTTTGGAACTATCGTTTTTGAAGATTATGAAGATACCTGTGAACTGGCCTTATTTGGCGACGACTTTATTAAGTTTAAGCAATTTTTAACCGATGGATATTTTTTGCGTATCAATGGGAGAGTTGCAGAACGTTTCAGAAAAGAGGGGGATTGGGAATTTAAGATCAACTCCATCGACCTATTATCTGAGGTACGAGATAAGCTTGCTAAATGTGTAACGATACAAATCCCTTTGGAAAAAGTTACCGATGATTTGATGAGGCAAATTCATGGACTGTTGGAGCAGAATAAACAAAACACAGAACATCAGCGTTGTCAGCTGTTATTTGAGATTTCAGATTGGGAGCAAAATGTGCGGATAAAAATGCCTTCGAAAAGCATCAAGATCAACCCTAACAACCATCTGCTAGAACAATTGCGCATGTTGGACGTTAACCCAACGTTGAACTAATGTCATTTTGGCACCCTCCAAATTGACTGGCATTACAATTGATTATATTTGTATAAATAAAAATAAGAATTATGGCTTTGGAAATTACAGATGCAAACTTCGAGGAAGTTGTATTAAAATCAGATAAACCCGTTTTAGTTGATTTTTGGGCAGAATGGTGTGGACCATGCCGCATGGTTGGACCCTTAGTAGATGAGATCTCAAAAGAATACGAAGGAAAAGCAATCGTTGGTAAAGTAAACGTTGATAACAACCCTCAAATATCCACTCAGTTCGGCATTCGCAACATCCCGGCATTATTGTACTTCAAAAATGGGGAAGTAGTAGATAAACAAGTTGGAGCCGTACCTAAATCTGTACTGGCAGGTAAATTGGATAAGCAGTTATAACAACTCAACATATATCAGTTTAAAAGCGTTCATATTCATGAACGCTTTTTTTATATTTACGCTATGCAGAATTCTACCGTTGATCAGCAAGATATCGAGTTTAGCAGTAATTTAGAATTGCTGGCTAAACAAGTGGTAGAAGGATTTATCACAGGTCTGCATAAAAGTCCGTTTCATGGGTTCTCTGTGGAATTTGCGGAACACCGATTATATAACGTTGGAGATAATGTAAAGAACATTGACTGGAAGCTTTTTGCCAGGACCGATAAGATGTTCAGCAAGCGGTATGAAGAAGAAACAAATTTGCGTTGTCAGTTTATTATTGATGCTTCGTCTTCCATGCATTTTCCTTTAAACGCCTATAATAAGATTAAGTTTTCTGTGCAGGCGACGGCTGCCCTAATGTTTCTATTGAAGCGCCAGCGTGATGCTTTTGGATTAAGTATTTTTGCAGATGAATTGCTCCTGAATACACCGGCGAAGTCGACTACTACTCATCAGAAATATCTCTTTGCACATCTGGAAGAATTGCTTTCAGTGGCGAAAATAAACGTTGGCACTAATCTGGAGCACGCTTTACATCAGATTGCCGAGCTTATCCATAAGCGGTCTTTGGTGATAATCTTTAGCGATATGCTCAACACAATCCAGGATGAAAAGAGCACTGAAGCCTTGTTTTCCGCCTTACAGCATTTGAAGTTCAATAAACACGAGGTCGTGATCTTCAACGTTACAGATAAGGCTAAAGAAGTGAATTTTGAGTTTGAGAACAGGCCCTATGAGTTTATAGATATGGAAACCGGCACAAGCATCAAGGCGCATTCCTCAAAAGTAAAGGATGCCTATCTGACTAGAATTAGGGAATATAGAGAAATGATTCAACTCAAATGCACGCAATACAAGATTGATAGGATTGATGCTGACATATTAGACGGGTTTTATCCCGTACTGCAGGCTTACCTGATCAAGCGTCAGAAAATGAATTAGGCAAACTTATCTACGTTTTTCAGGATCACTTTACAAGCTTCTTCAATCTCTCCTGCTGTGATGATCAGAGGAGGTGCTAAGCGCATCGAATTGCTGCAATGCAAGAACCAATCGCTAATAAAACCGTCTACTATACAACCATCTATGATTTTTTTGTTGGTTTCGAAACTGTCGAACTCCACTGCTAGCATTAGACCTTTTCCTCTTACTGCATGAATCTTTGGATGAACCAGCAGCTTCTTAAAGAGCTCACCTTTCTCAGTCACTCCTTTGACGATATTTTCTTTAACTATAGTTCTGAGCGTGGCCAAACCTGCAGCACAGCTTACCGGATGACCACCAAAAGTAGTAATGTGTCCAAGGATGGGATTTGTGGCCAACGAAAGCATGATCTCAGTGGAACTGATGAAAGCCCCAATAGGCATTCCACCACCAATACCTTTGGCCACCATTAGGATGTCTGGTGTGATATCGTAATGCTCAAATCCAAACATTTTCCCTGTCCTGCCAAAGCCACACTGGATTTCATCTAATACCAGTAAGGTGCCTGTTTCCGTGCATCGTGCTCTTAATGCTTTGAAATACTCAGGATCTCCTATGCGAATTCCTGCTTCACCTTGTACCGTTTCGATAAATACGGCGGCAGTTTTAGTGGTTATTTTTTCGAGATCAGACAGCTTGTTAAATTTGATAAAATGCACATGAGGCAGTAGCGGTCGGTAAGCCCGCTTAAACTCTTCATTACCCATAAGGCTCAATGCGCCCTGTGTGCTGCCATGATAGGAATGGTTACATGCGATAAATTCTGTTCGTTCTGTATACCGCTTAGCCAATTTCATGGCCCCTTCAACAGCTTCGCTACCTGAGTTAACAAAGTAGGTGCAGTTTAAGTTTGGGGGCAGGATATCTGCCAGTGCCTTTGCGAAATCAACTTGAGGGCTCTGAACAAATTCGCCATACACCATAATGTGCATGTAAAGTTCAGCTTGTTTTTTTACTGCTTCTACAACAGCCGGATGACAATGGCCTACATTGCTAACGCCTATTCCGGCGATAAGGTCCATATACTTTTTTCCTTCAGCATCATAAAGATAGATGCCACTAGCCTTAACGAATTCCAGAAGAAGTGGTTCTAATGTAGTTTGAGCGTTGTGTTGAAGAAATAATTGACGTTGTGTTAACATCCACCAAAAATACAAAATGTTAAGCTTATTGCCTTCCCTGAGGTCTGTATTTGGCTAAAATTTCTTTCTTGAAAGCTTCCTGAGCTCGGTAGAATTTGCCCACAATCTTAATTGGTAGACTTGATTTCAACTTGTAATAATACTTCTTATCCAGATTGAGCTCTCTCTGCTTAATGTTAAAGTCATTTAGTATCAGGCTTTGCACTTCACTATCAGATAACTCTTCTATCTCTGTGATCTTTCTAAAGCTGATCATTTTTTGCATACGTTCTTTACGAAGATCACGTTGTTCTGTCTGCCAGGCATTGTAAAGAGGCCAGAAAATTTTAGCCTCCTCTGAAGAAAGCTCAAGTTTTCCTGTTAGGTAGGTGACTTTATATGCCTCAATTTCGTGAAATCTTTCACTGCCATTTCTTTGCGCTGATGACAGGATTGGAAATGTAAAAAGAAGTGCTATAACAATTAGATATTTCATTTATAAAGTATTAGTATTCCGCAGTCAATTCCCTGGATGAAAAGTTAGTTAATATATAGTTCTCAAGATCAGACTGATCTGCCGAAAGAGGCATAGCGACTTGATCTGTCCCTTGTATATGCTCAATAATTACATCTTCATCTATATCAAAAAGCATTTGCTCGTTAGCAATTTCGACGTAATTAACAGATGATTGTGGTTGTTCCTGGTTGAAATAAACACCCAAACCTGCAATCAATACAAAGCAAGCTGCAGAGGCATATTTTAAGACATTTGAACGCCACAGTTTAAGAACCTTTGAAGGAGATTTCGCTTTGGAAAGCACCTCCTCTTTCATTCGGTCAAAATAACCGGATGGAACAGTAAACGCTTGTTCAGTAGAAAACACTTTCAATCTATCAACAGCAACCTTTGCTTCAATGCTTGCAGAAAGGTTTTCGAAATAATTCTGTGGTACGGAGAAAACATCTCTCACTGGCATTCCCGATAGTGTGGGTGCTTCCTCTCTCCATTCTTCGTTTTCTAAATTTTTTCCCATTACAAATATATTGATGCTTTAATTGGCAAAAGGTTTAAAAGTTAATGTCATCATTTAGCATAAATACCTCAATTTTTTTTACTGCGATGTGAAATGAAGCTTTCAAAGCACCAACGCTAGTGCCCGTAATCTCCGAGATCTCCTCGTATTTCAGGTCGTCATAGTACTTCATATTGAATACTAGGCGTTGCTTATCCGGCAGTGTAAGGATTGCCTGCTGGAGCTTCATCTGAATTGTATCTCCATTGAAATAAGAAGACTCCACAAGGGTTTCACTTAGTTCTGAGGATACTTCGTCGAGAGGTGTATTGTTTCTTTGTTTCTTTTTATTGAGAAAAGTAATTGACTCGTTGGAAGCAATTCTATAGATCCAGGTGTAAAGCTGCGAGTCGCTTCGAAACTTCTCCAAGTTCTTCCAAACCTTTATGAAGACATCCTGTACCAGATCATCTGCGTCATCATGGTCGATAACCAACCTGCGAACATGCCAGTATATCTTTTGCTGGTATTTAGTTAAAAGCAGGTTGAAGGCTTCATTCCGAGTTTTTTCGTTAGAAAATTTCTCTAGAATTTCTGAGTCTTCAGCCTGCTTCATATGTTTGATGAAAGGAATTACTTCTTAACTCTTTTTAATACTTTTTGAACGGCTTCAACAATATTAACACTGTCTAATCCATATTTTGTCATCAATTGATCAGGCGTTCCGCTTTCGCCAAAGCTGTCATTAACTGCAACAAATTCTTGAGGCGATGGCAATTCTGTAGATAATAATCTTGCAACGCTTTCTCCAAGACCGCCAAATTTATTGTGCTCTTCGCAAGTAACTACACACCCTGTTTTCTTAACAGATTTCAAGATTGCTTCTTCATCAAGAGGCTTGATGGTGTGGATGTTTATAATTTCCACATCTATTCCGAGATCAGCAAGTTTTTCGCCTGCCTCAATTGCTTTCCAAACCATGTGGCCCGTAGCTATGATCGTTACATCTTTACCTTCATTGACCATCCACGCTTTACCAATCTCAAATTTCTGATCAGGATCTGTAAAGACAGGAATAACTGGTCTGCCAAAACGAAGATAAACTGGTCCTTCATACTCTGCAATGGCAATTGTCGCTGCCTTGGTCTGGTTATAGTCGCAAGGGTTGATTACGGTCATTCCGGGAAGCATCTTCATCAAACCTATATCTTCAAGGATTTGGTGAGTTGCCCCATCTTCACCCAATGTCAAACCAGCGTGGGAAGCGCAGATCTTTACGTTTTTATCTGAGTAAGCTACCGACTGACGAATTTGATCATAAACTCGGCCTGTAGAAAAGTTGGCAAATGTTCCGGTAAAAGGAATTTTACCCCCAATAGTTAAACCTGCAGCTATCCCGATCATGTTTGCTTCAGCAATTCCTATCTGAAAAAACCTTTCAGGGAATTCCTTGATGAATGCATCCATTTTTAAAGAACCTACTAGATCTGCACAAAGTGCTACTACCTCAGGGTTTTTCCGACCTGCTTCTAACAATCCTGCTCCAAAACCTGAACGGGTATCTTTCTTTTCAGTGTATGTATATTTTTTCATTAGTTCTGTGCTTAGTAATCTTGAAGTGTGCTTGGTAATTGATTTAATGCTGATGCCAATTGCTCGTCGTTTGGAGCTGTGCCGTGCCATTTGTGTGAACCAACCATATAATCAACTCCCATTCCCATTTGCGTACTCATTAAGTTCAAGATTGGTCTGCCTTTACCGGTTAATGATTTGGCATAGTGCAAAGCTTTAGCAATCGCAGCCATATCGTTGCCGTCAGAAGTGATTACTTGCCATCCGAATGCTTCGAATTTTGTTTGAAGGCTTTCCAATGAAAGAATTTTTTCAGTCGGACCATCAATCTGTTGACCGTTATAATCTATTGAGGCGATCAAGTTGTCTACCTTATTGAAAGGAGCATACATGATTGCCTCCCAATTTTGGCCTTCTTGTAATTCTCCATCACCATGTAAAGAGAATATAATCGCCTTGTCTTTGTTCAATTTCTTAGCAAGAGCTGCGCCAATAGCTACCGACATTCCCTGTCCCAAAGAGCCTGAAGCAATTCTGATACCAGGCAAACCTTCGTGGGTAGTCGGGTGACCTTGTAATCTCGAATTTAGTTTTCTGAAAGTCGCTAGTTCACTAATTTCAAAGTAGCCTGATCTAGCAAGGACACTATAGAAAACAGGAGAGATGTGACCATTTGATAAGAAGAACATGTCTTCGTCTTTTCCTAGCATGGTAAAGTCTGAGGAATGGTTCATTACCTCGAAATAAAGTGCAGTCATGAAATCTGCACAACCCAATGATCCACCCGGGTGTCCGGATTGGCATGCGTGTACCATTCTAACGATATCCCTTCTTACCTGGGTTGCAATGCTTTCTAATTCTTCTATTGTATGTTTCATTGACGTTTTTATTGATTACTACAACAAACTTAGCAAAATTGTTATGATAAGTGTTATTCACTTCACGACAATAAAACATTCTATAACGAAAAAGTGTTGTCAGTCCATCAACCAATAATCTACTACTTATGAAAAACAAATGTTTAAGAAATGCTGCCTTATCGGCGACATTTATGATCGCACTTTCTGCGTGTTCCAACAATTCGAACACTACAAATTCGGCTGATACTACAGCTATGAAAACAGATACTGCTATGGCTGATGTAAGCGCAGGTAAGCCTACTGATGTGAAGCCTGTTGGACCTGCTCCAGAGTGGGGGCCAGGTCTAAAGCCACAGATGCAGGCGGTAATCGAAAAGCTAGTCAGCTACAAAGACAGGCCTGTCTCTGACTTAATAGCAGTAGAGGCTCGTAAAAACCATACACCCGCAGATGCGGTGATGGATCTAATGAAGGATAATAATATTCCAATGCCGGTATTCAATGTGGATACTGTGGGTAAAGAAATTCCTGTTACCGGTGGTAATATTCATTTAAGAATATACACGCCAAAAACAGGTAATGGACCATTCCCTGTAATTGTATACTATCACGGTGGTGGATTCGTGATTGCTAACATTGATGTGTATGATGCTTCGGCAAAAGTACTGGCCGACAAAGTTGGTGCAGTGGTTGTATCGGTAGCTTACCGTTTAGGTCCTGAGTACAAATTTCCAATAGCGCACAATGATTCATTTGCTGCCTATCAATGGGTATTAAAAAACGCGACATCTATTAAAGGCGATCCTAAAATGGTTGCTGTTGCCGGAGAAAGTGCTGGTGGTAATCTTGCTATGAACATAGCTATTATGGCACGTGATAAACGTATTGCCGCTCCTAAACACATTTTAGCAGTGTATCCCGTTGCAGGTTCGGACATGAACACGGCATCTTATCAAAAGAATGCTGCAGCTAAGCCACTAAATAAACCGATGATGGAATGGTTTGTTAAAAATTATCTTAATACGATGGCAGAGGGTAAAGATCCAAGAATCAATCTTTTAGGGGCTAATCTTAAAGGTTTGCCGAATGTAACGATTATAACTGCCGAATATGATCCATTGCAGAGCGAAGGTATGATGCTGGCAGATAAGTTAAAAGCGGCAGGTGTTCAGGTGGACAGCAAAAATTATGATGGTGTAACCCATGAGTTTTTTGGTATGGGAGCTTTAGTTCCCGAAGCGATGGAAGCTGAAATGTATGCTGTAGATCAATTAAAGAAAGCTTTGGGTAAATAATTAGGTCCTTTTAAGTTAAAAAATTTATTTGAAGGCCCTTGTGTAGATATCATCTGTTCAAGGGTCTTTTTGATTCAGCCAGATATACCGACAAAATAGCTTTTTAAGTGTACACTTGAGGATTTATGTGCACACTTACCAGTTTAAGTGTGCAGTTAATCTTTTTTAAATATAAAATCTGCTTTTTTTAAACAGCAGTATTGTAGGTTCGTTTCAGCAATCAACCAATGCTGCTTCTAATTATGCTACTAAATACTTCTACATTTCCCTATTTCAGGGCTACAAAGAACGGCGTTACTAGTTTATTACTAGTGCCCTCAGCTATGTCTCGGCTTCGTGTCTGCTTCGGGTCTGCTTCGTGTCTGCTAGCGCTCGGCCCGAAGCAAACAGCCATAAAACACATAGCGGAGCGGTATTTGAAAAACTTCAGTACAAACCACATATCAACGAGAGTATTTTCTCAAAAAACAGAGTTGGAGAAATTTAGAATTATAATAGCCGAATGCCTGGATCAATCATGTCGACTATATGAGTTCTATTTTGGTTTAGCTGTAATCGCCACAAGTAGGTGGCACAAAGAACAACATGTGTCATAGACCGTCGAGACCCGTGCCATTTATAATATATTAGGCAATAACATTGAGAGAAAGAAGGATGGGCTTCCGTGAAGCATTAATTTTGATCTGACGTAATTCGAACATTACTAATATCTCTCAAAATACGATAAAGTTACTTAGAAAAGGAGATGTTGTTACCGTGTAACAAATTGATCGATTTCGTATTTTCTGTTGGACTATAAATGTTGGCAATTACTGAGTGCTAATGATCGTATTATGAGACAATCTAAAAATATTAGTATCTTGAAATAATAAAATTGATTACCGTCTTATTAAACCGTCTCAATAATCAATGTGTTATAATATTATACTTGCAACAATAAAGTAGACATTCGGCTAAGCTGCAATATTTTGGTTGTTTAAGTTTCTTCCAAATTCCTCTGGGGACAAATATCCCAGTGCAGAATGTAGTCTTTTACAGTTATACCATGTTTCTATATATTCAAATACAATACGTGCTGCCTGCTTTTTGTCGGTGAATTTGTGTTGGTACACACATTCAGCTTTCAATGTCTTAATGAAGCTCTCAGCCACTGCGTTGTCCCAGCAATTTCCTTTCCTGCTCATGCTCCTAATGATCAATGGATTTTCTTCCAGTAACCACCTGAATTCATTGCATGCATATTGAACTTCACGATCAGAGTGAAAAATGAGTTCCCGGGTAAATGGTCGTCTTGATTGTGCCATTTTAAAAGCAGGGATAACCGTGTCATTTGCTTTCATTGTCGTACTTAGTGCCCATCCAATAATTTTTCTATCACCCAAGTCAATAACCGTTGTCAGATACAGCCAGCCTTGCCTGGTCCTGATGTAATTAATGTCGGAAACCCACACAGCACACAATATTCTCGGCTTAAAATTACGACCCAGTTCATTCTCTGGTACAAGAAACTTATGGCTGAAGTCTGTAGTAACTTTAAACCTCTTCTTCACAATGCTTCTCAGCTTTGCTTTTTTCATGATTCTGGCAACTCTGGGTCTGGAGACAATAATTGTTTTTTACGCAGCTCCAGGGTAATTCTGGGACTGCTATAGATCCTTTTACTCTTCTCAAAAGCTTGCAATATCTCGGCTTCAATCATCTGATTTTCAATGCTGCTGTTTGACGGGCTGTTGGTTGCCCACTTGTAAAACCCAGCCCTGCTAACCTTAAATGCCGAACACATCTTCCCAACTAAAAATATCCTGCTGTGATCCTTTATGAACCCGAATATTTGTTATCTCCCTTGGAGAAAATGCTGATACCCTTTTTTAGGATATCGCGCTCCATTTGTGTTTCACGCTTTCTTCAATAAAGCCAGCTATTGCTCGGCTGCACTAAGTATAACCTTACCATTTCAGGAAAACTACTGCCTTTTTTATTGGAAAATTCTTTCCACCAGCGGTACAACAATGCAGGACTGATGTCCAGTTCTTTGGCAAGGGCGCTCTGGTCTGTGCGGATGTTACTTAGTTCAACGCTCATCACCTTGAACTATTTAGGATACGATTTTCTTTCTCGTGACATAATTTCTGTTAAGTTACCAAATTCACTTAACTTGCTGACTACTCAAGGGTAGCAACTCCAGTCTTGTCAGTATCTTTATTTCACAGACAGTTCTGTCAAAGAAATATGCACCGAGTTGGGAATAAATGATCCATATTATTTCTCACGCTTATTTAAAAATTTCATGGGTATGTCATCGGCGAAATACAGGAAATCTCATAAAAAATAAAAACGATTAGGTTTCTAAGCAGCAAGAGATTCAACATCTCTACTGCTTAGACAATGGCTTCGCTAAATCTTAACTACTCTGTATTGCTTTCCTGCTTTAGCCCTAAATGTCAGACTATTCCCCGATACAATATTCTTAATCGTCTTACCGGATTCAACCTCAACAACAGAAAATCCATTTCCAGTGGAGGCAGTGATTAGAGTGCACTTTTCGGTAACCTCCGAATTGATCCTTACTTCCGAAACCTGGTTCTTATGCCACTCTATATCAACAACAAACCCGCCCCTGGCTCTCAGCCCCTGAACTTTTCCATCCTCCCAAGCTTGAGGTAAGGCTGGTAGAACATGAATTGCCCCAAGATGACTTTGCAACAACATTTCAGCAATCATGCCGGGTACACCCAGATTGGCATCGATTTGAAAAACGTTCCCTGTAAGAGAAAATAAGTTTTTATTGATATACCCTGATAGCAAGGCACTTAGGTGACCCATTGCCTTTTCAGGCTCCTGCAATCTTGCCCATAGTCCAATTCTTTGAGTAAGGCTCCAGCCTTGGACATCTCCTTTCACATTATCCCTTGCCTGCAATGACACTTTTGCTGCATTAGCTAGATTAGGACTTGTAAAGGGATTAATTCTTTCACCCTGATAGACCGAAATGAGGTGCGACACATGCCGGTGATTATCGTCCTTCTTGTCCCAGTCATATTTCCATTCCTGTAGTTGCCCCCATGATCCAACTTTCAAAGGCAGTAATTTCTCACGCATTTTTAGCAGTTCTCTTCTAAAGCGGGCGTCGATACGTAATACTTTACTCGCTTCAATTACATCTGAAAATAATTCATAACACATAGATTCGTCGGAAGTTGGCCCATCAGTTATGGGTAAATGCTCAGGTGAAACAGAAGGAGAAGACACCAAAAATCCGTTTTCATCAGGGATAAGCCACTTTTGCCAAAACTGAGCTTGTTCCTTTAATGTGGGATATATGTGCTTTCGGAGGTAGGTTTTATCGCCGTTAAAACGATACTTATCCCATAAATTCTGGCAGATCCAGCCAGCATTAAATGGAGCCCAGCCCCAGTAAGTTTCCCAACCAGGAGCAGTAAAACCAAAAGGATTATTCATTGGATGAACAACCCATCCCCCTCCAGTAACTCCATGATGTTTCTCTGCGGTAACTCTCCCAGGTGCCCGTAGTGAATTTATGTAATCAACCAGCGGTACTGAACATTCAGTAAGGTTAGTGACCTCCGCTCCAAAATAATTCATCTCAATATTTATGTCGAAATGATAATCCCCATTCCAGGGTGGGTTATTGGAATTATTCCATACTCCCTGCAAGTTGGCCGGCAAACTTCCCTCGCGGGATGAAGAGATTAAGAGATATCGCCCGTACTGAAACATTAGCTCCTCCAGTGCTCTTGTCTTTTTTATACTATAAGTTTTAACAAGCTCGTCTGTTGGAACATTTTCTCCCTGTGCGTCAAGATCCAGTTTTACCCGATTGAAAAGTTTCTGATAATCTTGTTGATGGTTCTTAAGGAGAACCTGAAAATCTTTCTTTGCAGCATTGCCCATTATACGCATTACAGTATCTCTTGGATTTGCACCGGTATACCTAGGGTAAGAATTAACATATTCAGTCGCCGCAGTCATCAATATAATAACCGAATTAGCCTTGTTTACTCTAAACCCATTCTCCTTCCACATTATCTCTCCTCCGTCATTGAAGACCTTAATTATCGACTCGAGTCCCAATTTGTTATCGGTAACTCTCCCGGTCGTGGAAATACTCTTCGTGGTCAGGTCCGAACTAATTCTGCTCTTACTTTGGTTGCAATCTGCTGTCACATTAAAAGTTAAAGATTCCGGTTTGTCGGCCGAAAGGCGAATCACCATTACCCTGTCGGGATAGCTACAGAAATATTCTCTCTTATAATGAATATTATTATGGTTAAACTCTACCCTGACAAGCCCCTCTTGCAAATCCAGCGCCCTCAGGTAATCCCTGACATTTTTTTCCTCAACTTGTCCCGAAAAATCCAAATGGATATTACCGAAGCTCTGATATGCTCCAAAAGCCCGCGGATTCCCTAACATATGTTGCCCCATCAGACTTTCGGCCCCTTTGTAATCCTGCTTTAAAATCTTTTCGCGGATCTCTGGTAAATAACGCGCGGCACTATCCCTATTCCCACCTTGGTACCCTTTCCATGCTCCTGGCCCTCCACTCCAAAGCGTTTTTTCGTTATACTGAATCTGTTCTTTTTCAATTCCGCCAAAGATCATCCCTCCCATATACCCATTTCCGATAGGTAGTGCTTCAGAAGCCCAATCTTTTCCAGGAGAGGTATACCATAACTGAAGTTTTCTGCTGCGAGAACTACTGTCTGAATATACTGTAGCTGAACCCGAAAAACAATGAAGTAAAAAACATGTAATCCAAAATAAGTTTTTCATAATTATACCTTTATGTCTGGCTTTTTTCCTATTGATGAGGGTGTTAATATATATATCTTTAGCTGAAAGAATGTAAATAGGACAATATTGTCCATCATTTCTTACAAAAACTCCATTTTTAGGAAGATCAGGTGCAGCTAACTTTAGCCAGCCAGTTTGAAATCTTATTCAATGAACACATACACCAATTACTAGAATCCCGGAGGTGGAGAGCCTTTTGGTTAATTGTTTCGTAATGAGCAACGCAGAACGTCTTACTCTAGCTATTAAAGGATTCAAGAATGTGAAAGTATATGGTGAAATCACGGTCGGAGCAATTGCCTATAAAAGGAATTCGGCGACATGGCTTTGCTACCCATTGGCAGGTTTAAAGTGTATAATACTGATGTGAAGGCTCCTGATAACACCTTCAATATGAAGAAATTGGCATCATTATGGACGTGTTACTCGACAATAAATCTAATTGGATTGAACAAGTATATTTTAAATTCTAAGATGATTTGTGACTGGCCTATTTGATCATCGTGCCATGTTATTTGTTTATTTAATACTTTGCCGTTTGCGGGCGCAAGATTCAGGACTTAAGGACCTTTTCTAATAATAACTGCTATTTAAGTTGATATTTGCCTTCTCGGCAGCTTCAATGATACTAAAATCAGACAGAATTTCGGCACTACCTTTCTTTATACATACATTATGTTCAAAATGTGCGGCCAAAGAATCATCTTCAGTTGCAACCGTCCAGCCATCATCAAGTGTGTAGATATCGCATCCACCCATTGTGATCATAGGCTCTATAGCTAACACCATATTCTCCTGCAACTTTTTTCCAGTTCCACGGCGACCATAGTTTGGAACATTTGGATCCTCGTGCATTTCTTTTCCTACTCCATGCCCCACCATCTCGCGCACAACACCATAACCATGCTGCCCATTAGTATATTGCTCAATCGCATAGCCAATATCGCCCACGCGGTTGCTGGTGGTTGCCTGTTGAATTCCCACATATAAAGATTCTTTCGTTATTCTTACAAAATCAAGAACTTCGGGACTTGTTTCGCCTATAATAAAAGTATAGGCATGATCTCCATGAAATCCATTTTTATAAACTACAGTATCAATAGTAACTAAGTCGCCATCTTTTAATTCATATTGTCCGGGAAAACCATGAACAACTTGCTCATTAATCGAAATGCATAAGCTATAAGGGAAACCATGATAACCTTTACATGATGGTAGACCTCCATTGTCCCTGATAAAGGCCTCCGCCATAACATCGAGCGACAAAGTGGTTATGCCGGGCTTCATCACTTTAGCGACCTCGGTAATGGTTTTACTTACCATTAGGCAGCTTTCTCTTTGCAGCTCTACGTCTTCATTCGATTTATATAGACTCATCTCTTTATTTTTTGCAAAAATACAAAAAATGCTTAACTCAATTTTAAAAGCTCCAAAACTTGGTTAGTGGCATTTTTGGTGTCAACCTTTGAGATAATGTGCGCGATATTTCCTTGTTCATCAATGATGAATGTCTTCCTGTTCGTACCCATATAAGTTTTTCCATACATGCTTTTTTCTGCCCAAACTCCATAAGCTTCTACAATCTTTTTATCGGTGTCGGCCAATAGGGTAAATGGAAGGTTGTGCTTTGCAACAAATTTCTTGTGAGATTTCTCATCATCTACACTTACGCCAAGTACTACAATGCCCTTGCCGGTAAGGCTTTCGTATTTGTCTCTAAAATCGCATGCTTCGGCGGTGCAGCCAGGGGTGTCGTCTTTTGGATAGAAATATAAAACAACCTTTTTGCCTACAAACTGCGATAGACTAATTTCGTTACCTTCCTGATCTTTTCCTGTAAATTCTGGAGCCTTTTGGCCTTCTTGTAGTTCAGTCATTATAATTATTTATAAAATGTAATTGAATAGGTTTTGCTGTTATCCTTCATGTCTTTTACTATGAGTTCAAAGTTATGTTTACCCGGCCCCGTCTGTTCATCAAAGGTGTGCCAAAGGGAAGCCGTTTTCGTATCAAACTCCATAAGTACCCATTTACCATCTATGAAGCCATTGAAGTTTTGAATTCCCGACAAATTATCTCTGATCTTAAAGGATATTTTACTGATTCCGGCCATACTTTTCCCGTCGTGTATGTTTTGCGGAAGGATGACAGGGGAAAGGGTATCTGTCGAGATAAAAAAGCTTCCAAAGTTACGTGGTTTTGCTTTTACATATCCGTTTTCGAAATAGCCGCCCTGAGATGCTCTGCTCGAACTTACAATAACCGCCTTGCTTCTTAGATTTTCAGGAAGGTCTTCGGCATTTATCCAAAGTTCAAAGCCCACATGTAAAGGGGTCAGGTTGTTGTGAATCTGATGGATTGCTGAATACGCGTTTCCAACCGGCTTAGCTGAACTCTTGTAAATGAAGTTTAAGTCGTTATATAAAGTTCCCTTCGGGAGAACCACTTTTACCTTATCATTGTAAAATTGATTTTCGATATCATAAGGAAAACGTGCAGTCTCGGAAGCTGTATTTTCTTGGTAAATCGCAGGTTTAGCGTCCGCCTGAACATTGAATGATAAGGTACTTTTATTTCCGCTTCCATCTGTAACAATATATTGGAGTTTATGAAGCTTTCCGTCGTTAAATTCAATATGACCGCGGTTAACAAGATTGCTATAGATCGATAACGGGTTACCCGGATCTACAAAGCTTTTCTGTATACTTCGCTTAGTAGATAAATAGGTAGGATAGTCAATATGTGAGTTTATGGCTTTGCTGTTTTCAAATACAAACTTTTCGAGAGAAGAAGTAAAAACATGATTTTCATCTAGTAATAGTTCAATGGAATAAACCCCATTTAGACCAGAAGCACCGTTATGACGATCGGCGGTAACGATTCCAAAGCCGACTTCACCTGTTAGGTTTACGGTACCCGCTTTGTAATTACCTGCTGATCCAGTAGTTGCCAATGTCTGTTTTGGAGTAAACTCATTAAAAGGTCGTTTATTCAATTTATATGCGTAAAGAGAATAAATTACCGGCGGTATATTATCGGTAATGTTTAGTCCGAAAAGCTGTGGATTAATTGTAGCCTCAGTCTTGGTGTCTCTAATCTCAAAATGTAGGTGTGGCCCGCCAGAGCTTCCTGTGTTTCCAGAATATGCAATAACATCACCCTTGCGAACGGGAATTGAAAGTTCATTTGGGAAGTCGTCAATCTCATATGACTTCTTTTGGTATTGAATAGATTTAACCTGTCGGGCTATCGCGGTGTTGAATCTGGAAAGGTGTCCGTACACAGAAGTGAAGCCATTCTTATGATTAATATATAACGCAAGTCCGAAGCCACTGTTTTGAACCCTTAATCGAGATATATACCCATCTGCGATTGCATATACAGGATAGCCTATACGCTGATTGGTACGGTAGTCCATCCCAGAATGAAAATGGTTTGACCTTAATTCACCGAATGATCCGGCTAGAGCCGGCGGTGTGATATTAAGTGGCGGTCTGAAATCCACCAAAGGGTACTTACCATCACTAAAGATCTGTTGAGCAAATGCTTGCACGCCTATGGATAGAAGGAATACTGTAATCAATTTGAATTTTATCATTCGTTCTACTTTATCTCAAAGTTCAATAGTTCCCTGCCCGCAAGATTTCCCTGAAGCCTATCACAAGTATGTACTTGACCGACTCCCTCGGGAGTGCCTGTAAAGATTAAATCTCCTTTCTTTAACGTAATGTATTTCGAAATGAAGTGGATGATGTAATCACAGGAAAATAGCATCAAGCTGGTATTTCCCTGTTGCCTGATCTGGTCATTGATCTTTAATTCAAAATCTAGATTTCTTAAATCAGAAAATCCCTCTTTCGGAACAAAACTACTTACTGCGGCAGAGTTGTCGAACGCTTTGGCAAGTTCCCAGGGTAGTCCTTTTTCTTTGTGTTCTGTCTGGATATCTCTTGCTGTGAAATCGATACCTAATCCTATTTCTTGGTAATATTTAGAAGCAAATTTCTCCGCAATATGTTTTCCTTCTTTCGATATCTTTAAAACTACTTCCAGCTCGAAATGGATATTATTGGAAAAGTCAGGAATATAAAAAGGCTTGTTGTCTTTCAAAAGTGCGGTATCCGGTTTTAGGAAAATAACTGGTTTACCGGGAATAGGATTATTAAGTTCTTTAGCATGCGCAGCATAGTTGCGTCCTATAGCAATAATCTTCATGAATGGTGTTTTTACGAAAGTAGTAATTCTATTATAGAACAGAAATTCTCTTTACAACAGTTTCTGAGCCAGAAATGATTTTCAGAAAGTAAATTCCAGGGTTCAGACGTTCTGGAATGTTATAAGTTTTAGTTTGCTCTCCCGCCGCGGCGCGTTCATTGCCAAGAGTAACCACCTCATTCCCTAAAAGATCCATGATCTTTACAGAGAAGTTAGACTCGCGATCCATCTTTATCACTAGGTTGACCTGATCTTCAACAGGATTGGGATAAACTTTTAGTACCGATAACAGTTTATCCTGTTTAATGGTCAAAGAGGTATTAGTTTTTGAAGTTGCAGAGACTTCCGGATACGGTATAAATCCGAAATTGTATTTCGGCCTATAACTTTGAACGGATCCTTTAATCTGTGGGGTACTAAACAATTTTTTGTACCTGATGGCATTGGCTGAGCTATCCGGTTTTTGAGCAAAAACAGTAAAGCTAAGCGACATACAGATGCTGAGAAAGCAAAAGATGTTCAGAAGAAGCGTTATAGTTGGCTTTACACTCATATATATGCGCTCAAAAATATAAATAAATAAACAAAAAAATCAACGTTTTTGTTCAATGTTTGATCTTTTAACAATATTTAACAAGTTATTACGTTTCGAGCTCCATCAAGGTTTCCCTATAAATTCCGCGGTAATCCCGGAAAGGAGGTTTGTCCAGTATACTTGGCTGATTTTAATCTAATTTTGCATTAAATTTTAAATTATTGTGACGAGTCATAAAAAATTAAGTACCCTATCTGCGGGAGGTCTTCTTGTCAGCTTGGGTATTGTCTATGGAGATATAGGTACTTCGCCGCTTTATACACTGAAAGCTATTTTTAATTCAGCTGTTTCGGGAGGACAAATCGTAGATGCCAACCTGGTTTTAGGGTCGCTCTCATGTATCATTTGGACACTTACTTTGCAGACGACATTAAAGTACGTCATAATTACCCTTCGGGCCGATAACAAGGGCGAGGGCGGAATATTTTCACTCTATTCCTTGGTTAGAAAGCGATCGAGATGGTTAGTAATCCCCGCAGTTATCGGAGGTTGTGCGCTTCTTGCAGATGGAATCATCACGCCAAGTATTACAGTGACTTCGGCAATTGAAGGTCTGCAATTGAAGTTCCCTACAGTAAGTGTGATACCTATAGTACTGGCCATTATTACTGTGCTTTTTGTTATCCAACGGTTTGGAACCGATCTGGTAGGTAAGCTATTCGGGCCGGTAATGTTTCTCTGGTTTGGAACCCTCGGGGTACTGGGATTTTTGTATGTGCTTCAGGATTTAACCATTTTAAAAGCGCTGAATCCATACTATGCTTACAATTTATTGGTAAATAATCCAATGGCTCTTCTAATCCTTGGAGGGGTGTTTTTATGTACTACCGGAGCCGAAGCGCTGTATTCGGACATGGGTCATTGCGGTCGCAGAAATATTCGGGTAAGCTGGATCTTTGTGAAAGCAACGTTGATATTTAACTACCTCGGCCAGGGAGTATGGGCTATTCACCATGGCAACTATGATACTAGCTTAAATCCTTTTTTCGAAATTGTTCCAAACGATTACCTTTTGTTTATGGTGGCACTTGCTACCTGCGCGGCAGTAATTGCAAGTCAGGCGATGATCACAGGTTCATTTACCTTGATCGCGGAGGCAGTTAGGCTCAACCTATGGCCAAAGGTTAGGATCAATTATCCTAGCGACCAGAAAGGGCAAATCTATGTGCCATCAATTAATTGGATCCTTTGGGCGGGTTGTATAGGTATCGTTTTGATATTCCGAAGTTCTGGAGCTATGGAGGGTGCTTATGGTCTTGCAATTAACCTGACCTTTTTAGCCACAACTATTCTAGTCGCCTTTTATATGAAGCGCAAGAAAATTCCAATGTACGCTATTGTGATTTTCCTTTGTATTTATTTATTGCTTGAACTTACTTTCTTAGTTGGAAATATGGCCAAGTTCTTCCATGGAGGTTGGGTTACCGTTCTTATTGGATTTTTTCTTTTTACCATCATGCGGAGCTGGTACGTTGCCCGTAAGATCAAGAATCGGTTTGTTAAATATGTGGAAATTGAGGACTACTATCAGATCATCAATGAGCTTAGTGGTGATGAATCGGTACCAAAATATTCCTCGCAACTGGTATACCTCACCAGTGCGAACTTTAAGACGGAAATTGAATCGAAAATCATTTATTCCATTATTCAGAAGAAACCAAAGCGCGCAGACATATATTGGCTGGTACATGTTGATGTGGTGGATGAGCCGTACACAAGGGATTATAAGGTTGAGTTTCTGATTCCCGGTAAATTAATTAGAATCGATTTCAAGTTAGGATTCAGGGTTGAGCAACGTGTGAATTTGCTTTACAGAAAAGTGATTGAAGAACTTGTTAAGAATGGCGAGGTAGACATCACAAGTCAATATAGATCTTTGAATAAGCACAAGATAGCGGGGGATTTTCGCTTTGTGCTTTTGGAGAAACACTTATCTAAATTTTCTAAACTTAACTTCTATGAGCGCACTATAATGGATTACTACTTTATACTAAAAAAGCTAAGTCTTTCTGAAGAGCAGGGTTTCGGTTTGGATTCTAGCTACGTAGATGTAGAGAAAGTTCCATTAATCTTCGTTACCCCAGATGATATCGAACTGAATAGGTTGCCTGTATAAAATAAGCAACGGCCTTCTCATAAGCACAAAAAAGGCTCCGGGGAGGAGCCATTATTGTAAGGTTTCCAACCAAACAATTTTAGGGATAAATAGGAGGGATTGTTAAATATTCAATCTTTCAATGAATATTCATTATTACGGCTAATATAGAAAATTATTTTCACACTAAAGAGTGAAAAAACAGATAATGCAGATCGGGGAAAATATTCTACAAATTTTTGCTCACTAGACTATTCTGCGTTCAGTTTACTATGTTTGTAGCCATACAAGAAATACACAACTAATCCAATAAGTAGCCAGATTCCAAAGCCGATCCAATTGGATATCCCCAGTTCGCACATCATATACAGACAACTTACAAGGCCCAATACTGGTATTAAAGATAGGTTTTTTGCCACACAGTAATAGGTTATAACTGTGCAAATAATCAGAAAAATCCACATTGGAATCTTGTGTTTAAACAAGCCAAATCCACTTTCATACCTTTTTTCTGTCCTCAATTGAGAGCCAGTCATAAATTGATTGTACTGATCCGCGGATAACTTATTCAGGTAAAGTTCTGCATCATTGCTTTCACCAGTTTGGTGAAGTTTAACTTGATTTGCTTTGATCTCATTTTTTACGGTAGCCAGCTCGACTTCGTTTAATGATGTCAGAAATGCCACTGGTTCGTAAACCTTAGGCTTGTTGAATAAAAAGGCGGTAGTTTCAGTTCTATAAAAGTTCAAAGAAAAGATGATCGCAGCTATGAAAGCAACTGGAATGATATATTTAGAGTTGGCGTAAGGTATTTTAAACTTTCCTCTCTTAATATCCGGTTTATTTTGGAGCACCAATACCCCGGCACAAACCAACACGAATGCAAATAAGGTACCTATAGAACAAAGGTCTGTTACAATTGTGAGGTTCATGAATAATGAAGGTACCGCAACTACGAAACCGACTACGATGGTTGCAAATGATGGTGTTTTATAAACAGGATGTATTCTAGAGAAAGCTTTGGGCAAAAGGCCATCGCGGCTCATACTCATCCAGATACGTGGTTGTCCCATTTGGAAAACTAATAGCACACTGGCCATTGCAAACACCGCACTTACAGCGATAATTCCACTCATTAATTTCAGATCGATCTGATCAAAAACAAACGCTAAGGGATCGCCAACAGCTAATAGTTTGTAATTCACAATTCCTGTAAGAACCAAGGCAATAGCCACATATAAGACGGTACAGATAATGATTGCCCACATCATTGCTCTGGGAAGATCACGTTGAGGGTCTTTACATTCCTCTGCAGTAGTTGAAATGGCATCAAATCCTATATATGCAAAGAACACAGCCGAAACGCCTTTTAAGACTCCAGACACCCCGTTTGGTGCAAATGGGTTCCAGTTGGAAGTATCGACATAAAATACACCTACGGATAATACCAGAAGGATCACGGCAAGCTTGACAACTACCATCGCATTGCTGGCATTCTTGGATTCTTTCATTCCACGATAAACCAACCAGGTAATGAAGATAATGATGGCCAAAGCAGGTAAATCTGCTACTATGTGGAATCTTCCAATTTGAGGGGCAGTGTTCCATGCATTGTTTGCTATTCTGGTAACATCGTCCAGATCAGCATAACTTTTACCTGCATTGATCAGGGCATCCGCATGATTATGACCATTAAAAGCGGAAAGATAATCCATAGTTATCCAATTTGGCAGGTTAATGCCATCAATATTCAGGGCGGGTATTCTTATAGATGAAAGTAGCCCAGTAAAATAGTCCGACCAGGATATGGCTACAGTTATGTTGCCAATTGCGTATTCCATGATGAGTGACCAACCGATGATCCATGCAACCAACTCTCCAAAGGCGACGTAGGAATAAGTGTAAGCACTACCAGATACAGGAACCATAGAAGCAAATTCTGCATAGGCAAAGGCTGCGAAACTACAGGCTACTGCTGTAAATATAAAAAGAAAGATTACTGCCGGACCTCCGTCTGCACTTGCTTTACCGATTGTGCTAAAAATACCAGCGCCGATGATTGCTGCGATTCCAAATGCGGTGAGATCTCGTACTCCTAATGTTTTATGTAAGGAAGAACTATGATCTCCATATCCCTTTTCGGCATCTGCGAGAATTTTTGTTATTGATTTCTTGCGAAAGAGTTTTTCAAACATAGAATATTAATAAAAAGTCGGTTGGAATAGTCAAACTTAAATAAATACTTGTTAACTATCCTAGTTTCTGCAATTCATCTTTAACGAAATGGGTTAATTCTTCCACATAACTTAAGCTGAAGTTGAATTTGATCCCTGCAATCTCGTATATTTCGTTGATGGGCTTGCTATAGCCCAATGAAAGGGCGTCAAGATATTGCTGTAACGCTTTTTCAGGATTTTCTTTGTAGTTTTTCCAGATCGCGATTGCTCCAAGTTGGGCAATTGCATATTCTATATAATAAAATGGCACTTCAAAGAGGTGCAGTTGTTTCTGCCATATGTTCGCGAACTCGTTCTCTAAGCCGTCCCAATTGGTAAAACCATTTCCGAAACGCGTGTAGATCTGTTTGAATGCTTCTTCTCTGTCGGCAGCATTGTGTCCCGGGTTGGTGTAGATCCAGTGTTGGAACTGATCAATTACAGCTACCCATGGCAATGTTTTTAAAACATCAGCAAGTTGTTCTTTCTTAGCTCTCGTCAAATCTTCTTCATTGTCGAAGTAATGATGCCAATTGTCCATAGAAATCAATTCCATACTCATGGAAGCTAATTCCGCTACTTCTGATGGACAATGCTTGAAATCATTTAACTCAAGATCTGCAGTCAGAAAAGTATGAACAGCATGGCCACCTTCGTGCACCATCGTGGTCAGGTCTCTCAAAGAGTTTGCTGAATTCATGAAAATAAATGGCGCACCGGTTTCTGCCAGCGGATAGTTATATCCTCCTGGAGCTTTTCCTTTTCTGCTCTCGACATCGAATAAGTTATTAGACTTCATTATCGCAAGCATTTGTCCCAATTTAGGGTTGATGGCATTGAAGCAAGCGATGCTTTTGTCGATCAGTTCTTCGCCGTTTTTGAACGGTTTGAGCGCAGGTTTCCCCGTTGTGCTTACTTCCATATCCCAAGGTTTCAATTCTTCCAGGCCAAGCAGTTCAGCCCGTTTTTCTGCCTGTTCCCTTAACACTGGAACGATTTGTTTTTCTATCGCTTCATGGAAGTGATAGCAATCTTGTGGAGTATAGTCAAATCTTCCTAATGCCTGGAACATATAGTCGCGATAGTTCTCGAATCCCGCATTCAATGCAACCTTATGGCGCATTGCAATGAGTTCATCGAATAACACGTTTAGCTTGTCTTTATCTAATTGACGCCTTTTCTGGATGTTTTCCCAAGCCTGTTGTCTGACTTTCCTGCTAATGTCCTTCAAGAAATTTGCAGCTTCCTCTAAAGTATATTCATGGTCGTTAATGACTACGCTCATGGAACCTGTAATGGCTTGATATTTTTGCTGAGCTACTTGCAGGTTTGTTAACAGCGAAACATTTTCATCTCGATACAATTCAATTGATTTCTTAATTGCGCGAATAAAAACAAAGTATTTATCCTGGTCAAGTCCGTCTGTAAAAGGACTATCATTAAATTTTTGATTGAGCTTATTGGCGACAGGGGATATTTTAGGTTCAATTTCAGTAGCAAAATATTGGAAATCCTTTACTAGAGATTGATTAGTAGTATCGCAACTCATCTTGATATATCTCCATGCAAAATCTTCTTCAAGCGCCGCCTCTAATTCGCTTTTATCTCTTAACCATTGCTCCAGCTCTTGAACATTTGAAATATCCCTTGCTAAAAGCTCACCAAGTATTGGCTCCAACGTTTCCCACTTCATCTCCAATTCTTGCGGAATGTAATTTCTTTTCTTTTTAGGTATATAAAGGTCGATCATATTATAGTATAGAATTTGTTCTTAAGAAAGCGTCCACCAGGTAACACACGGCAAAAATTACCGAAGCATAGCCATTGGTGGTCGCGAATGCTTTATTGACTTTACTGATGTCGTTCGGTTTTACAAGCAGGTGCTGATAAATTAGCATTGCGCAGAAAAAGGCTACCCCTATGTAATAGACAAAGCTGAAGTCCGTGAAAAGTATGGGTAAAATTACGCTAAATGCGGCTCCTACGTGAAGTACGACTGATAAGTTTAAGGCATTCTTGCGACCTAAGGCTGCTGGTATAGAATGCAAATGCTCTGCTTTATCGAAATCTTCGTCTTGCAATGCATAAATAATATCGAAGCCACTTACCCAGAACAAAACAGCCAGCGAATAAAGAATTGGGACAATGTTGAACGATCCTGTTACCGCAATATAAGCACCGATAGGTGCCAGTGCTAATCCTAAGCCGAGCACCAGGTGACACAACGCTGTAAATCTTTTTGTATAACTATAAAAAAGAACTATAAAGAGCGCTACTGGTGATAAATAGAAGCAAAGTGGATTTATAAAAAAAGTTGTTATCACGAATAGAACGCAGTTTGTAATCACAAATACAAGAGCGGAATTCGCTGATACTATCCCCGCAGGAATGTCCCGCATTTGAGTGCGAGGATTCTTTGCGTCAATCTTTCTATCCAGGTAACGGTTAAAGGCCATCGCAGAATTTCGGGCGAACACCATACAGAATAATACCAAAACTAGTAATAACCACTTGAAAGGCTGAATTGTTGTGGCTACGCCAAGGAAGAAGCCAATCATGGCAAATGGAAGCGCAAATACCGAATGTGTAAATAGTACGAGTGAGAAGTACTTTTTCATTTATTGAGGATTAAAAATCTTCGTTAGGTGTTAAAATAGGCATTGCAAAGTCAAGGTTGACATCGTCTATAAATTGAAGAACCTCGTCGCGCCCCGTCCCTTTTTCTCCAGAAGTGATAAAGTAAGGAGGGATTTCTTCAAACCAACCGCCCAAGGCTTTTTTGAAAGCCTCTACATTCTGTTTTGTTTTTACAGGCGACTGTTTGTCGGCCTTGGTGAATGCTAGGGCAAATGGTATTTGGATTTCTCCCATCCAGCAACAAAATTCAAGATCTATTTTTTGAGGTTCTATTCGACTGTCTATCAATACGAAAACACATTGAAGGCTTTCTCTTTTGGTGATGTAATTTCTAATGAACTTTTCCCAGTTTTCCCGACTGTTTTTAGAAACCTTAGCGTAGCCATATCCCGGAAGATCGACGATATACCATTTTTCATTGATTAAAAAATGGTTAATCAATTGTGTCTTACCTGGTCTTTGAGAGGTTTTGGCGAGTCCATGCTGGTTTACCAGCATGTTTATGAGGGACGATTTGCCAACGTTTGAGCGACCTATAAATGCATATTCTGGCATATTAGCGGTTGGCAAGGCAGAAACCTTTGTATTGCTACAAATAAATGTTGCCGATTTTATAATCATTTGACAAAGGTAGAAAATTAGTTTTCAACAATACTTATCTTTGGCGCTAACTATGAACGAAAACATTACTCCGTATCATTCTAAAACTGCAACTAAGAAAGAGCAGGTTGCAAGTATGTTCGATAATATTTCTGGTACTTATGATTTTCTAAATCATTTTATGTCTCTCGGTATCGATATCATATGGCGTAAAAAGGCAATCAAGGAGCTTCTTTCTAATAAACCAAAGGTGATATTGGATGTGGCGACGGGAACCGGTGACTTTGCCTTTGAGGCGATCAAGATATTGAAACCTGATCAGATCATTGGTGTTGATATCTCCCAGGGGATGCTCGATGTTGCAAATAGGAAGATCACTGAGCGCAATCTGCAGCAAGTGTTTTCTGTGGCCCTGGGTGATTCTGAGGGTCTGCTTTTCGAAGATGATAAGTTTGATGCCATCACTGTGGCGTTTGGCGTTCGAAATTATGAGAATCTTGAAAAGGGCTTGTCTGACATGTACCGTGTGCTGAAGCCGGGTGGAAAGATTGTAATTCTTGAATTTTCTAGGCCACGTGCTTTTCCGATAAAGCAGGTTTATAATTTCTACTTCAAGCATATAACTCCAATGCTTGGTAAGTTATTTTCTAAGGATGAGCGGGCGTATATTTACCTTCCGGAATCTGTAGCTGCATTTCCAGATGGCGCTGATTTTGTGAACCTGATGTCTAAAGTAGGTTTTAAATCTGCTGGTGACAGAAGACTAACTTTTGGTGTAAGTGCAATTTATACCGGAACAAAGTAATTAAATGAAGTTGAGATTTAGGTTCCTGGTTTTATGTTTGCTACTCGCAACTGCTTCCAGTGCTCAGAATTGGGGCGGTGGGGTAGATGACGAGCCGCTACATTTTGGTTTTACATTCCAATACATTTCGTCCGAATATAAGATTTTAAAAAAGGCAAACTGGCAGGATCCTTTTGTAGACCCAGAGGGTTTGGTTGAACCGACTTCATCACTCCGATCTATTTCTTCTACACCTTCTCCAGGATTTGGAATTGGCTTTGTAGTAAATAAAAGGTTAGGGGAGAATGCGGACGTTAGGTTTACACCCGTGTTGGTTTTCAATGATCGTTCTGTTGATTATCAATACTTTATCGCTGATGATGATAACATTAAAAAAGTACAAACAACCTTGGTTGAGTTTCCTGTCGGGATCAAGATAAAGTCTAATCGCAGGAACAATTATCGGGCATATATTCTGGGGGGCTTGAAATATTCCACAGATATTTCTTCAAGGAAGAAAACCAACAATGCATTGGTGACTGATCCTGTGGAAAAATGGTTAAACAATGAGCGCAAGTATTTGTCTTACGAAGCTGGGTTTGGGTTAGATTTGTATTTTGAATATTTTAAAATGTCACCTGAAATCAAACTTTCCTATGCTACTAATAATATGCTCATCGATGAGCCTACACGCTATGCTGCTCCGATTGATCGGTTAATGCTACGTCATGTGACTTTCAGTTTATTCTTCGAGTAGGCTGTACTTTCAAAAAAAGTATAAATTTGTTTAAATATTCATACTATCTACTTATGGCAAAAATTGCATTAATTACGGGAGCAACATCAGGTATCGGGGCTGCTTGTGCTCATTTATTCGCCGCGCAAGGTTATCACCTTATATTAGTGGCGAGGAGAGAAAATCTGCTTTCTGATATTAGTAAGCGCTTAACTGATAAATATGCGATTGAAGTAAAAACAGTATTGGCTGATGTCAAGGATCAGGAAGATCTCTCCTATAAATTAGAGGGCTTGTCTTCGAACCTTAAAGAGGTAAGTGTGCTAATCAATAATGCCGGACTTAGCCAGGGTTTGGATCCTATTGATAAAGGTAGTATCAGCGACTGGGATACGATGATCGATACAAATGTGAAAGGATTACTATACGTCACCAAAATAGTTTCCAATTGGATGATTGACCAAAAAGCTGGGCATATCATAAACATTGGTTCAATTGCTGGACAGGAGGTATATCCAAATGGTAATGTCTACTGTGCGACCAAGCACGCGGTTGATGCGTTAAATAAAGGAATGAGAATTGATCTGTTGCCGCATGGGATAAAAGTAACCGCTATAAACCCGGGTATGGTAGAAACGGAATTTTCTGTTGTGAGATTTAAAGGTGATGAAGGCAGGGCGAAAAAAGTGTATGATGGGTTTGAGCCATTAGTTGCCAATGATATTGCTGAAGCAATTTGGTTTGCTGTGAGTAGGCCAGCTCATGTAAATATTAATGACATGCTTATAATGCCGACAGCACAGGCCGCGGCAACAATTATTAATAAGAGTTAGATAATACCGAATATATGATATCGAATACAATAGATCAAGAAATTAAGCAAGCTATGCTTGCTAAAAATCAGGTAAAACTACGTGGATTAAGAGCGATAAAAGCTGCGCTTTTGTTGGCTAAAACCGAGAAAGGTACTACAGAAGAAGTTACTGAAGAAACTGAGCTTAGAATATTGCAACGCTTATTAAAGCAGCGTAGAGAGTCTGCAGATATCTATAAGCAGCAAAATCGTGAGGATTTAAGCTTGATCGAAGAGGAGGAAATCGAGGTAATTGGTAGTTTCATGCCCCAGCAGCTTAATCGTGCTGAGGTTACATCTATTGTAGCTGATCTTATTAGGACTTCAGGAGCCAGTTCTGTTAAGGAGATGGGTAAAGTTATGGGCTTGGTAAATAAGGAATTGGCTGGCAAGGCCGATGGAAAGCTGATTGCAGAAATTGTTAAAGAACAATTGGCATAAATTGTGATGCGGTTAAACGGTACTGATAATTAGTGCTTTTTTTATAGTAAATTAAATTTAGTCTACTAACTTAGGGGCTATACTTACCTGAATCAAATGAAATACGAAGTAATCGAAGACAATGGGTTTAAATATGTTGAAGCCGGAAAAGGTGAGACCCTGGTATTACTTCATGGATTAATGGGCGAGCTCAGCAACTGGGAACCAGTTATTGATCATTTTAAGAATCATTACCACATACTTGTTCCTATACTGCCGCTGTATGAACTTCCAATTCTGACACTTGGTGTTAAAAGTCTTTCCAAATATTTGCATCGCTTTGTTAAACACAAAAAGCTGGGACAAGTCGTATTGATTGGCAATTCACTAGGTGGGCATATTGGTTTGATTTTTACTGCCGCACATCAGGAACATGTTAAGGCATTGGTGCTGACGGGAAGTTCTGGATTATATGAAAATGCATTTGGTGGGTCTTTTCCAAGGAGAGAGAGCTATGATTATATCAAGGAAAAGGTAGAGTTTACATTTTATGATCCGGCCACCGCTACAAAGGAACTTGTTGATGAAGTTTTTAAAACTGTCAACGAGCGTTCAAAAGTAATCAGAATACTCGCGCTTGCTAAATCGGCTATCCGTCATAATATGTCTAAAGAGTTATCACGGATCACCATACCAGTTTCTCTTATTTGGGGAAAACAAGATAAGGTGACCCCTCCGGAAGTTGCTGACGAGTTTCACCAGTTATTGCCTAATTCGGAACTGAACTGGGTAGACCTTTGTGGTCACGCACCGATGATGGAGCGACCAGAAATATTTAACGATTATTTAGAAAAGTTTCTAAATAGAATTTTACTGAAATAAATGGTTGCATCCGAACTCATATCCAATTTGATACCACCACTAAAGCCTTCGGACAGTGTTCAGAAGTCGTTAGAAAGGATGATTGAGTTTAAACTTTACCATCTACCGATCGTAGATGAGAGTCTGTTTGTTGGTCTTGTGGCTGAAGAAGATTTGATTGAGGTCAGAGATGTGACGCAGGCGATGGATACGTTAACTCTTCCCTTAACAAGCCCTTTCGTTTATGAAGACGCACATATCTATGATATTATCAGGGTGTTTAATCAACTTAATCTATCCATACTACCTGTATTAGATTACAAAAAAAACTATCTTGGAATGATCTCAATAAACAATGTTCTAGCGTATACCTCAGAAATATTTGCTGTGAAAGAACATGGTGGGATCATTGTTTTGGAAATCAGCAACAGAAATAATTCATTGTCTCACATGGCCCAGATAGTCGAGGCCGATAATGCACAGATCCTGTCTTCATATGTGCAATCTTTCCCGGATTCTACGAGGTTAGAAGTAACTCTTAAAATCAATAAGACGGAGCTTTCTGGCATTATATCTTCTTTTGAACGCTATAATTACCAAGTGAAAGCCGTTTTTAATAACACGATTGCCGATGACGGGACCGAAGACAGATTTAATTCTTTTATGAATTATTTAAACGTATAATTGATGATTGCGATTTACGGCAGGGAATTCAATAACAGTGTCTTACCGTACGTTCAGGAAGTATTCAATGTTTTGCAACACTATGATACCCCTGTATTCGTATATAAAAAGTATCTCGACTTTATAAATGAAAGGATTAAACTCCCTGAAAATATTATCACGTTTGAGACACATGGAGAGCTAAGGGGCAAGGCAGATGTCTTGATCAGTTTGGGAGGAGACGGCACTTTGCTGGATACTTTGGCGCTGGTGCAAGATTCTAGTGTTCCTGTGATCGGGATCAACTTTGGTCGCCTGGGCTTTCTTGCCAGTATCAATAAAGACGAAATCAAACTCGCCATTGAGGCAATACAGAACAAGAATTACACACTTGATAAGCGGACTTTAATTAGTATAAACTCAACGCAGCGACTTTTTGGAGACGAGAACTTCGCGCTGAATGATATTACTATTCATAGAAGAGATAATTCGGCGATGATGCTTATTCATGCGTATATGAACGATGAATTTGTGAACTCTTATTGGGCAGATGGTTTAATTATCGCTACTCCGACCGGTTCCACAGCATATTCACTAAGTTGCGGGGGACCTATCATATTTCCAAGCTCACAAAATTTTGTGATTACGCCGATTGCGCCTCATAATTTAAATGTAAGGCCTCTAATTATCCCTGATGATGTGTCCTTGACTTTTGAAATAGAGGCAAGGAGTTCCAAGTTTCTGGTTTCATGTGACTCGAGGACGGAGACGGTAAATAGGTCAGTTAAAATAACTTTAAATAAAGCTGCATTTCATGTAAATTTGATCCGTTTGAATAATGAGAGTTATCTAACAACATTAAGAAACAAATTACTTTGGGGAATAGATACCCGGAATTACTAGATGTCATATAAAGCTCGACTTTTCATACTTCTTATCTCAATGGGGATGGCTTCTGGCTTACATGCGCAGGTTCTTGAAATAGGCGTTGGGGCAGGAGGTGCGGGATATATTGGGGATTTGAATCAGGACAATAATTTCAAGATAAGTGGGATATCTGCAGGTGCCTATCTTAAGGGAAACCTGGATCCATACTGGGCTATTGGTGTGCATTACAACTATGGAAGGATTAAAGCTGACGATCTAAAAAGCAGTAATGAACAGTTCAAGATGCGAGGCTTAAATTTTAACAGCGATTTACATGAGCTTAGTCTGCAGATGGAATTTAACTTCCTTGAATATTATGCCGGTGGAGGCACGAAAAGATTCACTCCATATATATTTACGGGAATAGGGCTTTTATTTTTTAGTCCGAAAGGTGTTTATCGTGATCCTGCTACTGATGATAACGAGTGGTATAGGCTGAGATTTTACATGACTGAGGGACAAAGTAGAAGTTACCGTAATTTTGCTTTAGCTATTCCTTATGGTGTAGGCACGAAATTTAGGTTGAAGGATAATTGGGGATTATTCACCCAAGTTGGCTACAGAACTGCTTTTACTGATTATATTGACGATGTAAGTGACAGTTATCCGAGGACTGCTTTCACCGGTACTAGTGAGGAAATCGCAGTGAAAGTAATGTTGTCAGATCCTGGTGGAGTGGGTACTCCCGCCACTCAGCGAGGTGACTTTAGAAAAAGAGATTCTTATATGTTTGTAGGTGTTGGCATATCTTTTACCTTTCTGTCTCAAAAATGTTATACATTTTAGGCATATTTGCACGGTAAATGGGATTCAAAGAACAAATAGACCTTACGCGTCTTCCGGAACATGTGGCAATCATAATGGATGGCAACGGCAGATGGGCTAAAAATCAAGGGAAAATAAGACATTTCGGCCATGAAACTGGTGTTTTATCGGTGAAGGATATTGTGGAGGGCTGTGCAGACATTGGTATCAAGTACCTCACGGTATATGCTTTTTCAACAGAGAACTGGAACAGACCAATTGATGAAGTTAACGCTTTAATGGAATTATTGATATCAACCATCAACCAGGAGACACCTACCCTTACCAAAAATAATATCCGTTTGAATGCGATAGGTGACATTGCCTCTCTCCCCCAAAAATGTATTGATGATTTGAAGAGTGCAATGGACAAGACCGCCAGTAACACAAGATGTACCTTGACATTAGCATTAAGTTACAGTGCAAAATGGGAGATTCTTAACGCTGCTAAAAAACTTGCCAGACAAATTCAGGACGGACAACTTACTGTTGAAAATATCAATGAAGAGAATTTTGCTGCCCAGCTTACGACTATAAATATGCCGGATCCGGAGTTGATGATCCGCACCAGTGGAGAGCACAGGATCAGCAATTTTTTGCTTTGGCAAATGGCTTATACGGAATTTTATTTCACCGATACGCTTTGGCCAGACTTTAGACAAGAAAACCTTTTTGAGGCTATTGTAGACTACCAGAAGCGCGAAAGACGCTTTGGTAAAATTAGTGAACAATTGAACTAATTTTAACTTTAACACTTTTTAACATGTGTTTAAATTAACTTAGCATCGATTTTTAGATTGTAAATGAAAAGAATATATCAACTTATATTTCTGTTATTGATTGGGTTACCGACAATGGCACAAATCTCCCGTCCTCAGACAACGCCTGCACAGCCCAGCTTAAAAGTTAATGGCCTCGATATTGATTATTTTAACCCAAAGGAATATATTATTGGCGGTACTACAATTAGTGGTACTCAATTTATAGATAAAGATGTTATTGTAACGCTGTCGAAATTAATCAAAGGTGAAGTCATTACATTGCCAGGTGAAGCAACATCAAATGCTATTAAAGCGCTTTGGGCTCAAGGATTATTTGACGACATAAAATTAGACATTAGTAGAATCGAAGCGGATACGGTTTACTTCGATATAGCAGTAATTGAACGTCCACGTTTGAGTACGTTCGAATTAAATGGTTTAAGTAAGTCTCAAAAGACAGATATTCTTGAAAAGATAAACGAAAAAAAGGGCAAGGCAATTATTAATGAGAACCTTTATAATGCCACAACAGCTACCATAAAGAAGTATCTTTTAGGTAAAGGATACTTCTTTACCTCTGTGGAATATAAAACTGTTCCGGATCCAAATCTAGAAAACGGGATGGTTTTACAGATCTTTGTTAATAAGGGTGATAAAGTCAAGGTTCATCACATCAACTTTACAGGTAATAAGGATTTTTCTTCAGCAAAGCTTCGTAAGTTCTTAAAGAAAACAAAACAGCAGGCTTTCTATAAAGTATTTGGTTCCGGTAAGTTCAACAAAGAGAAGTACGACGAAGATAAACTTAAGCTCGTTGCGGGTATGCATTCACGTGGTTACCGCGATGCCGCACTAGTGAAGGATAGCATTTACCGTTACAATGAAAAGTCCATTGGGATAGACATAGACGTATTTGAAGGCCGAAAATATTACTTCGGTAACATTACTTGGGTTGGAAATGCAAAATATAATGACGAACTCCTGGTTAAGATCTTAGGTATCGAGAAAGGTGAGGTATTTAGTGAAGAAAAACTAGATAAAAAATTAAAGGGTTCTGCTGCAGGAGATGATGTTTCTAGCTTGTACCTTAACGATGGATATTTGACTTTCAATGTTGAGCCAGTTCAGACCAAAATTTACAATGATACTGTTGAGCTAGAAATGCGCATCGCTGAAGGCCCTCAGTACACTAACAACAGAATCAGTATTAAAGGAAACACCATTACGCACGACAGGGTTGCAATGAGACAAGTTCGGACTAAACCTGGTGAGAAGTTTTCTAAAGAATTGTTAATACGTACTATCAGAGAACTTGGTCAACTTGGGTACTTCGATGAATCTAAAACTGTTCCTGACGTTAAACCCAATGCCGCTGACGGTACAGTTGATATTCAATATTTAGTGGAAGAGAAACCTTCTGATCAAATCGAATTGTCAGGTGGTTTTGGTGGTGGTAACATTATTGGAACCTTGGGGTTAACATTTAACAACTTCTCTTTGAGAAATCTGTTTAATGCTTCGGCTTACCGTCCTTTACCGAAAGGAGACGGACAGAAGCTGAGTTTAAGAGGTCAGACTAACGGTAAATACTACCAGTCATATAGTTTCTCTTTTTCTGAGCCATGGTTAGGCGGTAAAAAGCCTGTCAGCTTTGGAGTGAGCGCATTTACCTCACTGCAATCTAATGGATTTTCTGGAAGTACTAGTAAGATGCGGAAAATTCGGTTGAATGGCGTTACTGTGAGTCTTGGTAGGGTTTTGAATTTCCCCGATAACTATTTCCAGTTAACGCACTCTATCAATGCTCAACAGTATATCTTGAACAATTATCCTGGGTATTTATTTAGCACGGGTACATCATATAACTTCAACTTAACACAGGAGATCAGCCGGGATTCCAGAAATAGTCCTATTTTTCCTACTGATGGTTCGATTTTTAGATTTACCATTCAGGCGACACCCCCATATTCGTTGTTAAATAATTTGAACTACGCAACAGCATCAGATAAACAGCGTTATAAGTTCACGGAGTACCACAAGTGGAAGTTCGAATCTCAGTGGTACCAGAGGTTGGCGGGTAAGTTCGTAATTAAAGCACAGGCGCAATTTGGTTTCCTGGGATTATATAACCAGGCGGTTGGGCAGTCGGCCTTTGAAAGATTTAAATTGGGAGGTGACGGTATGCAGGGATTTGACTTCCTGCAAGGGTCAGAGTTGATCGCTATGCGAGGATATGCAAACAATACGGTTATACCGGTGGGTTCTAATCCAAGCATTGCACAGAACTCAGGAAGTCCGATCTTCAACAAGTATGTTATAGAGTTGAGGTATCCTGTCATCGCGACTCAATCTGCAACGGCCTTTGTTGTTGCGTTTGGTGAGGGTGGTAATACCTGGAATAAGTTTAGTGATTTCAATCCTTTCAACATCAGACGTTCAGTTGGTGTTGGAGCAAAAATATATTTACCGATATTTGGCCTATTGGGAATTGATTATGGTTACGGATTTGATAAGATTCCTGGTTTGCCAGATGCGAATAAAGGCCAGTTTCACTTCAGTATTGCTCAACAGCTGGGTGGATTTTAATTAGGAGTTGACAGGACATTAAATATTATAAAATGAAAAAATACATTTTAATATGCTTTCTAATGTTTACAGGATTCGCATCTTTCGCTCAGAAATTTGCGTATGTGGACACAGAATATATACTTAAGCATTTACCAGAATATAAATCATCCTTGAATCAATTAAACCTATTGTCAGAACAATGGCAACAACAGGTTGACAAGAATTTCACAGATATCGACAAGATGTATAAAGCTTACCAGGCAGACCAAGTATTGCTTACAGCGGACATGCGCAAAAGGAGAGAAAATGAGATCATTGAGAAAGAGAAAGATGCAAAGGATTTTCAACGTAGAATCTTTGGTCCTGATGGAGAGCTTTTCCAAAACAGAAGTAAATTGTTAAGTCCGATTCAAGATAAAGTTACGAAAGCTATAGGCGAAGTCGCCAAGGCTAAGTTCTTTGATTTTATCTTTGATAAAAGCAGTGAAGCTACAATGATGATCTACGCAAGTAGTAATTATGATGTGAGCAACGAAGTAATCACAAGATTGGGTTACAAACCAGGAGCAATTCTTAAATAACACACAAATAAGTAAATTACAAACAACTAACAAGAAGAATAGAGATGAGAAAGTTAATGAACGCATTTTTTGTAGCAGGATTATTGTTTACGGCTAACATTGCAAATGCACAACAAAAACTGGCACACTTAAACTCAGCAATGATCATTGAGGCAATGCCTGAATTTAAGACTGGCCAAACTACGCTAGAGGCGCTAACCAAAACAAAACAAACGGAGATCGAGAAAATGATTGCTGAGTACCAAACGAAAATGTCCGCTGCTGAAGCGAAACAAAAAACAATGAGTGAGGCGAACAAAGAAGTAATTGGTAAAGAATTACAGGGTGCCGGTGTTGAACTTCAGGATTTAGAGAAACGTATCAATGATGCGAAAGCTAAAGCTCAGCAGGAATTGGAACAAAAAAACACAGAGGTTTTCAATCCAATCCGTATCAAAGCTGATGCGGCTATTAAAGCTATTTCTAAAGAAAAGGGATATGCTTATGTATTCGATACTGCAAATTCAGCAATGGTATATTTTGATGGTGGAGAGGACATCACAGCTTTAGTAAAAACTAAATTGGGCATTTCAGCTACTGCACCGTCAGCTGCTGCTCCTAAAAAATAATAAGGCAATAGAACAGTTGGAGCTATCTGAGCTAAATTATTTAAATTGCGGGATTGGGTGATAGAGCTCAATCCCGTTTTTTGTGCAATGACAAATAAGCATCCTATAGGTATTTTTGATTCAGGTTACGGCGGTTTAACTGTCTTCAAGTCAATCGCAGAACGTTTGCCTCAGTACGATTACATTTACCTTGGAGACAATGCGCGCGCCCCATATGGTGATAATTCCTTCGAAGCCATTTACCAATATACATTAGAATGCGTGGAATGGTTGTTCTCGGAAGGCTGCCAACTAGTGATATTAGCCTGCAATACCGCCTCGGCAAAAGCGTTACGTACCATTCAGCAAAAAGTGCTTCCAGTTAAATATCCTACCCACCGCGTTCTTGGAGTTATAAGACCGACCGCGGAAGTAATTGGCAATTTTACCGAATCAAAAATAATAGGGGTTATGGGAACCCGCGGAACTGTTAATTCGGAATCCTATTTATTGGAGATTAATAAATACTTTCCGGAAGTATCTGTTTACCAACAAAGCTGTCCGATGTGGGTACCTCTGGTCGAGAATAATGAACATTTGACTCCGGGTGCCGATTTCTTTGTTGAGAAATATTTAACGGAATTATTGAATCAGAATCCTAAGATAGATACGATACTTCTGGCTTGCACGCATTATCCTCTACTCATTCCTAAAATAAAGCGGATTTTGTCTAATAAAATTCTTTTAGTCGGACAGGGAGATATTGTCTCAAGCAGCCTAGAGAGGTACCTTGACCATCATATCAAGATTAAGGAATTACTTGCGATTAATGCTAAGCGTAGTTTTTATACTACCGGTGACCAACATGTATTTGACGAGCATGCTTCAGTGTTTTTTGGTGATCAGATATTCTGTAAGCATATCGACCTTAAAGAACAGTAATATTGTAACCTTAATCTGACTCAAATATTGTATTTCTTTCTAGGTTCTGATTATTATTAACTCTAAATTTGCGGCTCAAACGACAAACCATGAGTGACTCGATAAAGCATGAATGTGGTATAGCCTTCATTAGGCTTCTTAAGCCCCTTTCATATTACCAGGAAAAATATGGAACAGCACTTTACGGTCTAAACAAGCTTTATCTTTTGATGGAAAAGCAGCATAACCGTGGGCAAGACGGCGCTGGCATTGCAACCATTAAACTGGATATGAAGCCAGGTCATAGATACATCAGCAGATACCGCTCAATGGCTCAAAATGCAGTGGCTGATATTTTTGGATATGTTCAAAATAAGTTTGTAGGAATTCAAAATGATACTCCTGAATTGATGCAGGATGCTGCTTGGTTAAAGGCAAATGTGAGCTTTATTGGCGAGGTGTTATTAGGACATTTACGCTATGGAACACATGGCCAGAATAGTATTGAGAATTGCCATCCATTTCTTCGTCAGAATAATTGGATGACCCGTAACCTCGTTATTGCCGGAAACTTCAACATGACGAATGTTGATGAGCTGTTAGAGCAGCTTTATGAGTTAGGTCAACACCCTAAAGAACAAGCAGATACGGTTACTGTCTTGGAAAAGATAGGGCACTTTCTTGATGATGAGAATCAGTCTTTGTTTGATGAATATAAAAAGGAGGGTCTTGACAACGTAGAAATCACACATAAAATTTCTGATAACCTCGATATTGCTACGATACTAAAGCGATCTGCAAAGAATTGGGATGGTGGTTATGCGATTTCGGGAATTGTTGGAAATGGAGACGCTTTCGTATTAAGAGATCCATCTGGAATTAGACCTGCATTCTATTATCAGGATGACGAAATCGTTGTAGCTGCGTCTGAAAGGCCAGCTATTCAAACTGCTTTTAACATTCCATTTAGAGATGTCAAAGAGATCCAACCGGGTCATGCTTTGATAGTTAAGAAAAGCGGCACCGTTACTCAAGAGATTTTCCGAGAACCTCAGGAGAAACGAGCTTGTTCATTTGAGCGGATTTATTTTTCCAGAGGAAGTGATGCTGAAATCTATAAAGAGCGCAAACATTTGGGAGCATTATTGTGCAAGCAAATTCTTGATGCCGTTAGTGCCGATTTAAAAAATACCGTTTTCTCGTTCATTCCAAATACTGCAGAAGTTTCATTCTATGGTATGGTTGAGGGTTTACATAACTACATAAGACAAGTTCAAAAGGATACCCTACTTCATAGAAAGGATATTTTAAGTGATGAACAACTTGACGAATTGCTTTCTATGAATCCAAGGGTGGAGAAACTTGCGATCAAAGATGTGAAACTGAGAACTTTTATTACTCAGGATGCAGACAGGCAGGACATGGTGGCGCATGTTTACGATACCACATATGGTGTGATCAAAAATGATACCGATACGTTGGTTGCAGTTGACGATTCAATCGTTAGAGGAACTACGCTTAAGCAAAGTATCATCAAGATCATTGACAGGTTACACCCTAAAAGAATCATTATTGTATCGTCTGCACCTCAGATTCGCTATCCCGACTGCTATGGTATTGATATGTCGAAAATGGGACAGTTTGTTGCATTTGAGGCTGCGATACAGTTGTTGAAAGCAAGAGGCCTCGAGAATATTATTGAAGAGGTTTACCAGAAATGTAAATCTTCACTTTTGCTGCCAAAAGAAGAGATTGTAAACCATGTAAAGGATATTTATCGTCCCTTTACCCAGGAAGAAATTTCTGCTCAAATTACTAAAATTATTACTCCAGATAATATAAAGGCAGAAGTGAAGGTTATCTATCAGACGCTAGACAATCTACACGTTGCTTGTCCGAATCATAGGGGCGACTGGTATTTCTCTGGAAACTATCCGACTCCTGGAGGAAATAAAGTGGTTAATAAAGCATTTGTTAATTGGAAAGAAGGAAATAATCAGAGAGCTTATTAGAAGCAAAGCATTAGGTGTAGTGCTTCAATATTACCTGTATGAATAGACGGATAGCAAAGATTAAGATCACTGCTCCTGCTATTTTATTTAGCGCCTGGATGTTCTTTTCCTTGATACGGTATCTCAGCTTGGCTGCATAATATGTCTTGATGCAGTCTACCGATAATTGAGTAGCCATGGCAACTACAAAAAACACAATCTTCTCGGCCAAATCGTAATGCAACTGCACCGATATGATACCGCCTACCATGATCCAGAACATAAGCGTTGAGGGGGAAAGTAGGCACATCAAAAAGCCTTTTAATATGTAACCTCTTTTCCGAATTTTGATTGTATCTGCTATTTCATAGTTTACCTTGACTTTATGGATAAGGTAGTAAATGCCGATTCCAAACAAAAATGCGCCGCCAATAATTCCAATGTATTGGTTGTACGCTGCGTTGTAATCTACAAATTGCGAACTGAAGATGGTTAATGATATGAATATTATATCACTGAATACAACACCAATAGCCAAAGAAAATCCAGCTTTAAAGCCTGATTCTATACTGGTTTTGATCATAGAAAAGAAAACAGGGCCTGTTAGAAAAGAAAATAAAACCCCTGCACCTATCCCTTGTAATATTGCTTCAAACATTCAATTTAGTAGATATAATATGCTAATATGCAACTTTAAACATAAAATACGCCCAAATATTGTGCATTAGACTGCTCCCTTACATTTTTTTTATTTATGTTTATTGCAACAATTGATTACTAACCAAAATATGGAACAACAAACAAAAATGAATTACGGAACTGCATTGTATACTATTATTACAGTGTTTTTCTTCTGGGGATTTGTGGCAGCTTCAAATGGTATTTTTATTCCGTTTTGTAAAACACATTTTAACCTAACTCAATTCGAATCTCAACTTATTGACTTCACATTTTACGGCGGCTATTTCATTGGCTCACTGATCTTATATTTTGCTTCTCAGGCTAGTAAGGTGGATATCTTAAATAAGATCGGTTACAAAAAGGGTATCATTTTCGGGCTGATTTTGTCAGCTGCAGGTGCTCTTCTAATGATTCCTGCAGTGGGTTCTGGATCCTTTCTTTTCATCTTACTGGCTTTTTTCGTTATCGCCTTGGGATTCTCGTTGCAACAAACTGCGGCAAATCCATTTGTTGTGGCGCTTGGTAATCCCGAAGGTGGATCTCACCGATTGAATCTTGCGGGTGGCGTAAATAATTTTGGTGGTTTAATGGGGCCTGTTATCGTAAGTGTGGTGCTGTTTGGTACTGCTAATGACGCCATCCCAAAAGTTGTAGAGATTTCTTCAATTAATAATTTGTACTACATATTGGCTGGGCTTTTTATTGCTGTAGCGATATTTTATTCGATTTCCAAACTGCCTGATGTAACGAGTAGTGAGACGGTAGAAGCAAGTCCGAAACCTAATTCGTCACTGATCGTTCTGATCTTAGGATTTTTAATGGTAGCGGCTGCGGGACCGTTGTCTAACCTTACCGGTATCAGTTCATCGGTATTTGTATATTCGTCATTATTTATAATTCTTGCGGCACTGCTGTATGTATATTTTACCAAGAAAGATCAGGCTGAACTTCCAAAATGGGGTGCTATGCAGTACCCTCAGATGATTTTGGGGATGCTTGCTATATTTATGTATGTTGGTACAGAAGTAACAATTCAAAGTAACCTGGGAGCATTACTGAAGGAACCTAGCTTTGGTGGTCTTGCGGACTCAGCGATTAAACCGTATATCTCTTTGTATTGGGGAAGTATGATGGTAGGTAGATGGACAGGGGCGATCAGTGCTTTCAGTCTCACTAAGACCATGAAAAATATATTGACTGTCATTGTACCTTTTATTGCTTTTGCAGTTATACTTTTGGTAAACCACGCTACCGGCACAGATGTTGGGAATTTATATGTGTATGCAGTGTGTATCGCAATTATGATCGTAGCCTTCTTTATTGGTCAGGAGAAACCTGCAAAAACACTTGCTGTTTTCGGGACTCTCGGCGCGGTTGCTATGCTCATAGGATTGTTTACCACAGGACATGTCGCTATTTTTGCTTTTGTTAGTGGTGGCTTGTGCTGTTCAATTATGTGGCCATCGATTTTTGCCCTGTCGATTACGGGTTTAGGAAAGTATACTAGTCAGGGTTCTGCGTTTTTGATTATGATGATTCTTGGTGGATCTATTATACCTCCAATTCAGGGTGAACTTGCAGATAGCATCGGTATCCATAGCTCATATATCGTTCCGGTCTTAGGATTTGCTTACTTGATTTTCTTCGCATGGAAAGTTAGTATTGAGCTTAGAAAGCAAGGAATTGATATTGAACATATCGAGGCCGAAGGCGGACATTAAGATATTATAATTTACTTTTGCAGCCACAGGGATAATTTCTCCGTGGCTTTTTTCATAGTATATGGCGACTAAACCAAGCTTCAACCTGATTTTTATGAACCTGGCTACAGACCTAGCAGCCCGATCACATTGTGTAAGGGCACATGTCGGGGCAGTATTAGCTAAGGACACCAGGATTATTTCTATAGGTTATAATGGTCCCCCGGCGGGAACCCACAATTGTGATGAAGAGTGGCCGGGTATGGGTTGTGACCGGGATTCTAAGGGTAGTTGCTCTTTGGCACTGCATGCGGAAGAAAATGCTATACTTTATGCGGTGAAAAATGGATCGAAGATATCGGGTTCTACATTATACACAACCCTTTCTCCATGTATTGCGTGTGCCCGTCTAATTCTTTCATCTGGAATCAAGATCGTTTATTTCAAGAACTCTTACGCAGAGTATAAGGGCTTGCCAAGCGATGAGGGCGTGGATTTTTTGAGAAGGTTCGGCGTGGAGGTAATTAAATTTTCTTAGCTTTGATCATGCAAGAAAAAATCATTATTCTCGATTTTGGTTCTCAATACACGCAATTAATTGCCCGTAGGGTACGCGAGTTAAACGTTTATTGTGAAATACATCCCTTCAACAATATTCCTGAGCTTACAGCAGACATAAAGGGTATCATTTTCTCAGGTAGCCCTTATTCTGTTCGTCAGGACGATGCTCCTCAAATAGATCTTGAAATGTTTCATAACAAGTTCCCTGTTTTAGCCGTGTGTTATGGTGCTCAATATATTGCGCAACATTCCGGTGGTGACGTACAACGCTCATCCAACCGTGAATACGGTAGGTCGAATCTGACTTTCGTTGAGAAGAAGAACAAGCTTTTAAAGAATATTTCAGCTGGCTCTCAAGTTTGGATGTCACATGGCGATACTATTACTAAAGTTCCGGACAACTTCGAATTGATTGCAAGTACAGACAGTGTAAAGGTTGCGGCTTTTCAAATAAGGGATTCACAGACTTACGCTATCCAATTCCATCCCGAGGTTACGCACAGCTCAGACGGCAGGCAATTATTAGAAAACTTTTTGGTTGATATTTGTGGTTGCAAGCAAGAATGGACTCCTGACGCATTTGTAGAAACTACCATCGCCGCTTTGCAAGATAAGTTAGGTGATGATAAAGTGGTACTTGCACTATCGGGCGGGGTAGATTCATCTGTAGCGGCAATCTTACTTCACAAGGCAATCGGCAAAAATTTGCATTGTATTTTTGTAGATAACGGGTTGTTACGCAAGAATGAATATGAAGCTGTTCTTGAACAATATAAACATTTAGGTCTAAATATTAAAGGGGTAGATGCTAAGGATCGCTTTTTAAGTCAGTTGGCAGGCCTGACAGATCCTGAATTAAAGCGTAAAGCTATCGGTAGGGTATTTATCGAAGTCTTTGACGATGAAGCAAATTTGGTTAAGGATGTAGTTTGGCTTGCTCAAGGAACCATTTATCCTGACATAATCGAATCAGTATCAGTAAAAGGACCTTCTGCCACCATCAAGTCTCACCATAATGTTGGGGGTTTGCCAGACTTCATGAAATTGAAGATTGTAGAGCCACTAAACACATTGTTCAAGGATGAAGTTAGACGAGTCGGTACCTCAATGGGCCTCGAACACTTTATTATTGGCCGCCATCCGTTTCCAGGACCAGGCCTTGGCATCAGGATATTAGGAGAAGTGACTGCCGAGAAAGTTGCAATTCTACAGGAAGCTGACGCTATCTTTATTAATAACCTTAAAGAAGCTGGGCTTTATGATAAGGTTTGGCAGGCTGGCGCAATATTTCTTCCTGTTCAATCCGTAGGGGTAATGGGAGATGAGCGGACCTATGAAAATGTCATTTGTCTGAGAGCAGTTGAGTCTGTTGATGGTATGACTGCCGATTGGTGCCATTTGCCTTATAATGTACTCGCAAAAATATCTAATGAAATTATTAACAGAGTTAAAGGGGTAAATCGCGTCGTATATGATATTAGCTCAAAACCACCAGCAACGATTGAGTGGGAATAAGTATTGGGTTGTTTTTCTACTTTCGGTTCTTTTTGCTTCCTGCTCGCCAAAGTTAGTTAAGACCGTAAAAAAACAGCCCAAACCTCCTGAAAAGGTTGAAGAAACAGTAATGAAGCCTGTTGCTAAGTTTACCGAGGCAACAATCTCTTTACTAGTTCCATTCAGGCTAAGTAGTTTAAATCTTAAAACTGCTACAAAAGCTGAAGTGGAGAAGTCTGCAATGGCTATTGATTTCTATCAGGGATTCATGCTAGGTCTGGATTCTGCTGCTTCTGCCGGTTTTAATTTCAAGCTTAAGGTATTTGACGCAGGGGATAATACGGCTAAATTAGAAACATTGATTCAAAATGGTAGTCTTGCAAGTAGCAATTTGATTGTTGGTCCTGTTTATCCTGATGGTTTAAAGCACATCCGAAGCTTCACGCTTTCTAAGAATATAACTTTGGTGAATCCTTTGGCAGCTACAAATCCCAAGGAGCTGAATAACCCTAATATGATTACAATTGTGAATAATATCGAACTTCATGCTGAGAAAATTGGGGATTATATTGTTAAGCACACCGATCCTGTAAAATCAGTTGTCGTACTGATTAATCCGAAGGGCAGTGATGACGAGCTAATGGCTGCGCCGATAAGGAGATTTTTTGAGGATTCAAAGCAAGCTTTCTTTTTTCAGGAATTCTCTTCCGTGTACACTATGGACACGAGGATGATAAAGAATAAGAAATATGTGGTTGTACTAGCCTCATCGGAAAAGAAGTTTGTGATTGCAACCATCGATAAACTTATTAAAATGAAGAATGCCGGGCTGTCGGTAGATCTTTACGGTCATCCAGATTGGATCAAGCAGACCTATAATACTGAGAAACTTCAAACGTTGAACACAATAGTAAGTGCATCTTATAAAATTGATTTTAGCAGAAAGGATATATCTGTATTTATTAAAAAATACCGCTCTCACTATCATTATGAACCGGGGGAGTATTCTTACAAAGGTTTTGACACGGGTTTTTATTTTGCGGATTTAATTGCTACACATGGCAAGAACTACGCGCAATTTCTTACTAAAGAAAAGTATAAGGGGCTTCATAATAATTTCTCTTTTGTCTATGATCCTAAAATGGGCTATCTGAATACCAGTTTGATGCTTTTAAAATACCAAAATTTTGATTTAAATATTGTAAAATGAGAGTAGAGCATCAAATAAGATCATTTGAGCAGATCTTCAAAAGTTATGATGGTCTTCAACCTCTGCACCGTTTCCTATTTAGTTATTTCAAGAAAAATAAGCAGATGGGGTCGTCAGACCGGCGCTGGGCTACGAGATACATTTACAGCTTTTTCAGACTTGGTAGAGCATTAATTGACGAAAGTCAGGTGCAAAGGCTGGCAATTGCTGACTTCTTATGCAATAAAACTCAAAGCCTTGTTGTCGATACCTATCTTCCTAATCTAAAAGACAAAATTGAAGGTACAGTTGCTCAGAAGTTAACGCTCATAAAGACGGGCTATCCTTTATTTCAGTTGGCTGATTTATTTAAGTTTCAGGAAAAGCTTAGCAGCAATGTTGAAGAAAAAGCATTTTATAGTTCATTTTTAACTCAACCAGACTTATTCATTAGGGTGCAGTCTCTTGAGCTCCAACGCCTGCTGGAGAACCTGAAAAAGGCGGACTTCACTTTCGAACAAGTTGGCGAAACAACTCTGGCGCTACCAAATGGAACCAAGCTGGAGCAAGTACTGTCGACGCAAAAAGCCTACCAAGTTCAGGATCTCTCTTCACAGAAAACGAGTGCGTTTTTCAAGCCAAAGAAATACGACTACTGGTGGGACTGTTGTGCAGCATCGGGGGGAAAGTCGCTTTTGTTACATGAGTTAGAGCCACATATCCAATTACTTGTGAGTGATGTTCGTGAGAATAGTCTCAATAACTTAGAGGAAAGATTTCAGGGTGCAGGTCTTAAGAAATACCAGAAAAAGGTGTTGGATCTTTTGCAGAACAATGACCAGGATCTTCATCATTATGAGTTTGATGGGATCATTTTGGATGCTCCCTGTACAGGCTCAGGAACTTGGGGTCGCACTCCAGAGATGCTTTATTACTTTGACGAGCATAAAGTTAGCTGTTTCACCAAGTTGCAGCGTACTATCGCTGCTAATGTTATAAAATACCTGAAACCCGGCAAACCCTTGGTATATATTACTTGCTCGGTTTTTAAACAAGAAAATGAGGATGTGGTAAATTGGTTAATTGACAACCTTCCATTGCAACTTGAGAAGATGGAAGTGATTACAGGATATGGGTTGAAAGCAGACACGATGTTTGCCGCCCGCCTAATTAAGAAAAATTAGCTTAAAGCAATATTTTATAAACCCGTATTATTTCTAAACAATTTGATGGCTATGGCGAGTAGGATAACCCCAAATGCTTTCCGTAATACACCTAGACCTGACTTACCAAAAAGCTTTTCCAAACGTTCTGTATTCTTCAGAACTACATAAACAAAAATCATATTTATAAGGATGCCAACAATGATGTTCTGGGTGGCATATTCGGTTTTTAGTGATAAAAGTGTTGTCATAGTTCCTGCTCCTGCGATCAGTGGGAATGCAAGTGGAACTATCGAAACAGTTTCGGTTGTTTCTCCATCTTTAAATATGCTTAACCCAAGAACCATCTCCATCGCAATAAAAAAGATCACCACTGAGCCTGCAATTGCGAAGGACTGTACGTCAAGTCCTATGATCTTTAATAAAGTCTCACCAGCAAAGAGGAATACAATCATCAGTACAGTGGCTACGATCGCTGCTTTTTCAGATTGGATGTGTCCCGCCTTCCTTCTAAGTTCAATTACCACAGGTATGGATCCCAGGATATCGATGATTGCAAACAAAACCATCGATGTTGATAGGATTTGACTAAAATTAAATTCCATATGTCAAGGTTTAGAAAACAAAATTAAATAATTGCTCAATACAATGTTAAACAAAAATGACCCCTCTTAATTTAACTAAGAGGGGTCATTTTTATCTTATTTAGAGCTTAGGAGCAGGAGGATCCACAGGATTTACTGTTATGCCTTTAGTGTTAAGTTTTGAATGTTTTTTACTGTAACCGAAATAGATTACAAAACCAATTGCCAACCATCCAATTAGTCTTAACCAGTTTGTCCAGTGCAAACCAAGGATCATTGCCAAGCACACTACTATACCTAAAATTGGAAGAAACGGAACCCAAGGCGTTTTGAATTCACGTACAAGTTTCGGTTCAGTTTTTCTCAATACAATTACGGCAGCGCAAACAAGTATAAAGGCGAACAATGTACCTATGCTGGTCATGTCACCAACAATGTTGCCGGGAACAAACGCAGCAAATGCTGCAACCAAAACCAATATTATTAAGTTCGCTTTATATGGTGTTTTGTATTTCGGGTGAAGATCACTGAATACACGCGGCAACAGGCCGTCTTTACTCATCGAATAAAATACACGACTCTGCCCCAAAAGCATTACAAGGATTACAGAAGAGAACCCTGCTAAAATCGCAACTGTAACTAGTTTACCTAACCATTCGTATCCAGGCATAAAGTTTTGGATAGCAGCTACTACAGATGCTTCTTTTCCGTTGGTTCTAAAGAACTCAACTGGAGCTAAACCAGTTAAGACATGGGCAAACAAGATATATAAAACTGTACAGATAGCTAATGAACCAAGGATGCCAATAGGCATAGCAGTTTTTGGATTTTTTGTTTCTTGAGCTGCAGTACTTACTGCATCAAAGCCAATAAACGCAAAGAATACGGTGCCAGCGGCACCTAGAATACCCCATAAGCCTCCGAAATTATGGGTAATACCCTCAGTATCTGTGTACGTTGTTGCTTCAGGGATGTATGGTGTATGATTTACTGGGTTGATAAAGTTCCAGCCAAAAATGATGATTAAAATTACAATTGCAACTTTGGTAATCACAATTATACCATTAACAAACGCGGATTCCTGAGTTCCTCTGATTAATAATAAGCTCAATGCTGCAACGATAAACAATGCAGGTGCATTCATAATACCACTCACACCGCCTACCGAGGTCTCAAATGGGGAGTGACACCATTGATAGGGTACAGGACTTGTATTAAAAACATGGACCAGCAAATTATTTAGGTATTCACTCCAGGCAATACCAACGGTTGCGGCACCTACGGCATATTCAAGTACTAAATCCCAACCAATTACCCATGCCAACAACTCACCCATTGTGGCATAGGTGTAAGTATATGCACTTCCTGAAATAGGAATGGACGATGAAAGTTCAGCATAGCACAGACCTGCTAAAGCGCAGCCTATAGCTGCAACTATGAAACCAATGGTCACAGATGAACCCGCATTTTGAGCTGCCGCAGATGCTGTTCTCACAAACAAACCTGCACCGATGATTGCACCAATACCCAAGGCAATCAAAGAACCGGCTGTCAGCGTACGCTTAAGAGTCTTTTCAGACTCAGAGGCATCGGCGAGCAGTTGTGTTATTGACTTTTTTGTAAAAAGACCCATAAAATTTAGTTTATTTTTATAATAAATTACGAAATTCAAACCTAAAGAAAATATGTGTGAAATTAAAAGGGATTCCCTGTCAAAACCCCTTTTAGGAGTAACAATTCTGAGTATTCAGAATTAATAACCAACTTTTGTGGTGTCATTCGCGTTTTCGAGTGTATCAATCTTAGTAATACCATTCGCGTCGACTGTTTTTACGATATATCTGAAAGATTCTTTCGTAATGGCGGTTGCTTTTTTCTCCGGAGCATTTTCTGAAACATTTGGCGCACCAGTAATTGCGATATAAGGTGCAATAACTAATGAAACGATGGACATCAACTTAATTAAAATGTTCATAGAAGGACCGGATGTATCTTTAAAAGGATCACCTACTGTATCTCCTGTCACAGAGGCTTTATGAGGTTCAGATTTTTTGTAGTGCATTTCTCCATTAATTTCTACACCTTTTTCAAAAGACTTTTTAGCGTTATCCCAAGCCCCCCCAGCATTACTCTGGAAGATTCCCATTAATACGCCCGCTACGGTGACACCTGCTAATAGACCGCCCAGTACTTCCGGACCAAATATAAATCCTACTATGATAGGGGTGATCAGCGCAATTGCTCCTGGAAGCATCATTTCGCGAAGTGATGCTTTAGTGGAGATGGCTACACATTTTTCGTACTCAGGCTTCGCTTTATATTCCATAATCCCAGGAATCTCGCGGAACTGCCTACGCACTTCCTGAACCATATCCATTGCTGCCTTACCAACGGCCTGAATGCATAGCGCCGAGAATACAAAAGGGATCATACCCCCAACAAAAAGTCCCGCAAGCACGGGAGCTTTATAAATATCTATGGCAGAGATGCCTGCAATACCCACGAATGCTGCAAAAAGTGCAAGCGATGTCAAAGCTGCCGATGCGATTGCAAAGCCTTTCCCTGTAGCAGCTGTGGTATTTCCGACAGCATCAAGGTTGTCCGTACGTTCACGAACTTCAGGAGGTAGTTGACTCATTTCCGCAATACCACCAGCATTGTCAGCAATTGGCCCAAAGGCGTCTATAGCTAGTTGCATCGCTGTGGTAGCCATCATCCCCGCCGCCGCAATGGCAACCCCGTATAGGCCAGCGAAGTAATAAGATGACATTATTCCTCCTGCTAATACTAGAATGGGTATAACAGTTGATTTCATTCCAACTGCTAAGCCCGCGATGATATTAGTGGCATGTCCTGTTGACGATTGTTGTATAATTGAATTGACAGGAGCCTTACCCATTGCAGTGTAATACTCCGTTACGATGCTCATTATGGTTCCGACAACAAGACCTACTAATATTGCGTAGAATACGTTGATATTCGAGAATTCATAGCCTCTTAAATTTAGTGTAGGAGGAAGCATCCACATTACAATAAAATAGGAAGCCACCGCAGTAATTAAGATCGACGACCAGTTGCCAAGATTAAGTGCAGTTTGGACATTTGAATTTTCATCTTTGATGGTAACAAACCAGGTTCCGACTATAGAAAATAGAATTCCCAACCCGCAGATCACCATTGGTAACAATATAGGCGACATTCCGCCAAATTTATCCACCACCGTAATTTCTTGTCCAAGAACCATTGTTGCTAATATAGTTGCTACATAAGAGCCGAAAAGATCTGCTCCCATACCTGCCACATCGCCCACATTATCCCCAACATTGTCGGCGATTGTTGCAGGATTACGAACGTCATCTTCAGGTATTCCAGCTTCAACTTTACCAACAAGATCGGCACCTACATCGGCAGCTTTAGTATATATACCTCCACCAACACGAGCAAAAAGCGCTATAGACTCTGCTCCAAGGGAAAAACCTGTTAATACCTCGATTGCCGTTTTCATATTTAAAGTGTTAACACCATCTACTCCAATCACCTGAAAGTGATGAAGAAATATGATAAACAGACCGCCAAGTCCTAGAACTGCCAAGCCGGCAACTCCAAGTCCCATAACCGTTCCTCCGGTAAAGGAAACTTTTAATGCCTGCTTTAAACTGGTTCTAGCAGCCTGAGTTGTTCTTACATTTGCTTTTGTAGCAGAACGCATTCCAATATAGCCTGCTGTGGCAGATAAAACAGCTCCAATAACAAATGAAATTGATATAATCCAGCTGGAATGAATCGGGCGCCCATGAATTTCCGTAAGTGTCCCCGAATAAGCTAACAAAGCTCCAGCGAATAAAACGAAGATGCTTAAGACCCGCCATTCGGCTTTTAGAAAAGCCATGGCTCCATCAGCGATATAACCTGCAAGCTCCTGCATATTTTTATCGCCGGCATTTTGTTTGTTTACCCAGGCGCTTTTGATCGCCATTACAAGGATTCCAATTAGGCCGAGTACAGGTATAAAATAAATTAAATTGGTTTGTAAAAATTCCATAGTGTAGTGCTGTTTAGATTAGGTTAGTTCTAAGATATATTTGGTTAATTGCTGCTTTCTTTTCGGACAGTGATCGAGTTAACTCAATTATTAAAAGACTAGGCAGGTATACAAAAATAAAGGTGTTTCTGATATAACCAAATCTTTTATCGAGATATTCGATTATTACCGAGTAAAACATATGTATTCCTGATAATTATAAATTTTAAATATATTCGCACAACCAACCTAACTAAATAATTATCATGGAACAAGATACTCAAGACGGATCCTTTAAGCGCGAGCTTGGGCTTCTTGACGGCACTATGCTCGTTGTAGGATCGATGATCGGATCAGGGATATTCATTGTAAGTGCGGATATCGCCAGGCAGGTCGGCTCGGCAGGTTGGCTGATAGCAATTTGGATAGTTACTGCTTTAATTACTATGATTGCTGCTGTTAGCTATGGTGAGCTAAGTGCGATGTTCCCAAAAGCCGGCGGTCAATACGTTTATCTTAAAGAATCCTATAATAAACTTATTGCCTTTCTATATGGCTGGAGTCTTTTTGCCGTGATCCAAACCGGGACAATTGCGGCGGTAGGGGTGGCATTTTCTAAATTTTCAGCCTATCTCTATGAACCCCTAAGCAATGAAAATATCTTATTTGAGCTTGGTAAGTTTCAACTGAATGCGGCGCAGATCGTCTCTATCATCACCATAATCTTCCTTACTTATATTAATAGTAAGGGTATAAAGGATAGTAAAATTCTTCAAACTATTCTCACCATAATTAAAATCCTTTCCCTGTTTGGTTTGATCACCTTTGGCTTTACGCTTGCTGCTAAAGCTGAGGTCTGGAATGCCAACTGGGCAAACGTATGGGGATCGAAATCATTCAGTCTTGAGACAATGAGTTGGACGAACATTAACGGATCTCTTCTTCTTTCGGGGATATCGGCCGCAATGGTCGGTTCGCTTTTCTCCAGCGATGCATGGAACGGTGTAACATTTATAGCCGGTGAGATCAAAAATCCTCAACGAAATGTTGGATTAAGTTTGTTTTTGGGCACCTTTATCGTATCCATTATTTATATACTTGCAAATTTAATGTACGTTGCTGTGCTTCCTTTAGACGTGATTGCCACTGCAAAATCAGATAGAGTGGCTGTAGTTGCGGCTCAATATATATTCGGACAAGCTGGGACAATAATCATCGCAGTAATGATCATGATCTCCACATTTGCCTGCAACAACGGGCTTATCATGGCGGGAGCACGAGTTTACTATACAATGGCCAAAGATGGATTATTTTTTAAGAAAGCAGCTACCCTTAATTCTGCAAATGTGCCAGCCTGGGCATTGTGGATTCAGGGAATCTGGGCCTCCGCCTTGTGTTTAACAGGCCAATATGGTGCCTTGCTGGATTTTGTAGTAATTATTGTATTGATTTTCTATATTCTTACTATTTACGGAATTTTCATCTTAAGAATAAAAATGCCAAATGCTAAAAGGCCATATAGGGCTTTTGGATATCCTGTCCTTCCTTTACTTTATATCGTTCTGGCATCTGCTCTTTGCTTCGGGCTGATGATTTACAAGACTGATACTTGTGGTTGGGGTGTATTGATCATGCTGATAGGAATACCTATTTACTATTTCACAAAAGAAAAATAAAAATTGAGATGTTCTCTTTTAGGTCTTCTCTGAGAAGATAAATTTTCTTGAAAACAACATGATTTAAATTTATGGGGTAGTTTAAAGGTTATTATCACTTCTAAATGTAATATACTTCCGTCCCCTTATGCCGTATGAAGCGGCGAAACTGCCTGTTCAATTTTTTAAAACATCATAGTTGCACATGTAAGTTCTTGTTGCTATTCTAGGCACGGAATAGCAACAAGAACTTCGGCAAGAAAAAGGGCTTTAAAAGGAAACAGGGATAAGCAATGAACGCTACCCCTGTTTTTAATAGATGTTGACCCACCACAGATCAACTAAACCAAACAAACTATATATATAACTCTTCTTAGACCTAAAAGGTTTTAAATATTTTATTTTTTTTATTAGATTGAAATCATGCTTTCTGATATCTTAATGAGGGTGTTTTTATTGAACATCGCGAAGGTCATTCTTATTCAGCCAACCTTTTGTTACTTCTCCGTCTGTAGTAGTATGCATCACCTGTATAAAACCATTCTGCTCTTCCAGTACGTTAAATTTTGTTTTAATCGTCCATAAGGGTAACACTTTGTGCTTTTCGGCGTCAGCACTGGGTTCATCGTAGAAATACAAGGCACCTTTAGGTAATCGATACTGTTTTCCATTGCTGGTTACCAGTGGCTCTAAAACATTTTCCGTAGGAATTGCCGGGGTAGCTGGCTTCACAGAAGTGGCACCGGTTTGCTGTTCAAATTCTTTCCTTAGGCTATCCACCTCGGCTTGTCTTGCTGCTGTGTCTATTTTAACTGGAGGATTGATCTTTGTGGTATCGGGATCAATTTGATAGGGAAGGTTCATCCCAACTGTGTCTTGAAAATTCTGATTGGTTGAATCTTCATATACGATTTGTTTCTGATCCGAATTTGCAATAAATAAAGAATAAGCTGAGTAAGTCCCTAAAGCAACTAGCAGCAAGATTAATGAAATAAAGAGCGGCTTAGAAACCTCCATAGTGTCTGGCGACTTTTCCGTAACATTTGGTCCCGTCAACGAAGTCGCGTTTTTACTAGCTATAGAGTCAACAGTTGCGTCCTGTTCTGCATTAGTTTTTGCAAGTGTGAAGCCACTTCCAACTACTTTGCTGCTAATTAGCTTTGACTGATCAAAGTTTTCGTGTAAAATCGCTTCCTGCAAGTCGGATCCATTAGCATATCGCTTTTCAGGATTTTTTTCCAAGCACTTTTTGATCACTTCAAGCAGCCAGACTGGAATATTCATCTCTCTTGCTTTGACCTCATGGCTCCAGGTGTCCGGAAGATTGCTTTTCCTCCGGCTTAATAAATTAGGAACTGGTTTTTCCATGTGGGATACCATTACGGCATTTCTTGAAGCTTCACCTTTATTGTTTAATGGGAAGGGAACCACTCCTGCCAATAGTTCATAGAGAATAATCCCAAAGCTATAGATATCAGTCTGGAAGAACATTTCCCCATCATGTTGTTCAGGTGCCATGAATTCCACAGCCCCGGCATGCTGAATGCTGCTTCGACGCTGTTCATCAGACATAATCGCAAGTCCGAAGTCTAAAAGAATATAGTTTCCCGTATCGGTATTAAACTTTACGTTATTGCTTTTTATGTCACCATGTTTAACACCAACCCTATGACAATGTGCCAAGGCGTTCGCCAGTTGATGTGCCAGTTTTTTTGTTTCCCTAATTGTAAATATCGGCGCATGAGGAGATTGTAGTAATTCTTCTAAGTCAGGCCCCTCAATATACTGCATTTCAATAAATGGAAAAGAACCGCTTTCAGTTAATCCTGAATTCACGATCTTCACCACATTGGGATTCGGAATTTCATTGACTTTTTTTAGTTTTTCAACTTCATTCTTAAAGTTTCTGTAGTTTTTGTCGTCTGTGTTTTCCGTATGAATGGGAGTCGGTAAGATTTTTACTGCCGTAATAATCTCGCCGATCCTTTTGCCCTTATAAACAGATCCTTGTCCACCGGTGCGCAAGGCACCCATGTTTTCTAATCCCTCCGTTATGGTAAATACTTTACTCATGTATAACTATATTAAAATTCAGGAACATCATTAATCAAGCCATCTTTGGTCTTCGCGGGAGTAGCCTTCTTTGGTTTTTTCGTTTCTTTTTTGATGGTATCTCCGGATTTATTTTGCAAAGACTTCGGACTACCTTTTTTTGCATTATCCATGCTTTCAGCACTTGCGCCTTTTTCTGTTCGTTCGGTGCCGATCATCGAGCTTCCTACGAAAGTAAGGAAACAAACCAACACTAATGAAGCAATAAATAAAAGCATTTTGCTTTTAAAGTACTGTTTGTATTTGCTTATTTCAGCTAGTAATCGTTCATTTTCGCTTTGCAATGACGCTAAACTACTATCGTTTATATTCGATAATACAGTTTCAGTTTGAACTGGATTTTGTTCAATCTGATTACATATGGCATCATGCAGATCAGTGCCGTTTGTATATCGGTCTGAAGGTGATTTTTCCAAGCATTTGCCAACTATATCCTGGAGCCAGATGGGGACATTAATTTCAGTCACGCGCTGCTTCTCCGACCAGTCTGACGGTAGTCGAGTTTGTCGCAACTCTAATAAATTTGGGATACTCTTCTCGACATGAGAAATCATCACTTGATTCCTATGGGATTCTGCTTTAGAAATTAGAGGGAATGGCACCACGCCTGCTAAGAGCTCGTAAACAATAATACCAAAACTGTAGATATCAGATTGGAAAAGCATTTCGCCGTCATGCTGCTCAGGAGCCATGAATTCAACTGCACCTGCGTGTCGGAGGCTTGACCTTCTTTGTTCATCGGACATTACCGCCAGGCCGAAATCCAGTAATATATAGTTGCCTGTGTCGATGTTGAACTTTACGTTGTTACTTTTTATATCGCCATGTTTCACACCTGCTCTATGGCAATGTGCTAACGCATTCGAAAGTTGCGTGGCTAGCTTTATGGTTTCCCTAATCGTAAAAACTGGCGGGTTAGGCGCCTGTAACAGTTCTTCTAAATCCGGTCCCTCAATGTATTCCATTTCGATAAATGGAAATGACCCGCTTTCAGTCAGTCCCGAATTTATGATCTTGACAACGTTTGGGTTAGGATCTTCATTAACTTTTTTTAGCTTCTCCACTTCGTTCTGAAAATCCCGAAAATTCTTATCGTTTTCATTGTCCGTATGAATAGGGGTTGGCAACAATTTCACAGCGGATATGATGGCACCCATCCGCTTTCCCTTATATACAGAACCTTGTCCACCGGTACGCAGCGCACCCATGTTCTCCAGCCCTTCGGTTATTGTAAATACTTTAGCCATCAGTAATTTTTTATTGGTTGTAACTGAACTCCAGTACTGCCGACTCTCCCAGAATGATTTGGTCACCTTCAGTCAATGCAAATCCCAACTCCGTGAAAGTTAATTTAACTGGATTGTGATCCGTTTTAGACCGGATCTTAACCTTATTTCTCGGTGGAACACCGCCCTCATCAGCGAAAAGCATAAACGATGCCGATTCATTGTTCCATTCTATATGCGCATGTTGCCTGCTTATATATTTATTACATTCATTACTACTTTCATCAGGAAAGGCGATCTCATTGTTTCTGAAAAAACCATCAGTGCCTTGAGCCTTTCTTCCACGACCAATATTTATCCGACCGTTATCAGATTTGAGCGTATATAATGATTGCTCAGCTTCTCCTGTCAAAATTTTTATATACCCCGTACTTGATTTTACTACCGAAACGTGTTCAGGTAGCTTAACACATAAAGCTGCATTAAGTTGCTCCATTCTTTTTCCCCGCTCTGGCAATTCTTCTACGAAGATGGTCTCCATTGTCCAGTTTTCGGGCAGATCAATTGCGAAGTCATCGGCAATACGCTGTATTTCATTTTTGAATCTGTTTTCTTCAGCAGAAAATACGGCAGATTCGTACATGAATTCTTCAGAGGGTTTACAACATATACAAAGTTGAAGTCCTTTTATATGTGTTCCTTCACCACCTTCCAATTTCTGCAGTTCTTGTTTAATGAATACCAGAAAGGCCTCCCTGACTGCTTTTACATCCTGTGGCTTCTCTTGTGCGCTGTTGTTAAATAGATTAAACATAATAATTACTTTATTTCCTTTTTTATATCCATTAGGTAACCCATTGATTTGAGAATAGGCACCACATGCTGGCCCGCCAATAAAACCGCTTTACTCGATCCCCTAGTCGATTCGATCCTAATACAAACCACAATATTGCCTTTTTCATTTTTATTCGCTGCAAAGAAAACATACCAGCCGTCATTAATTCTCTCCTGTTTCCAAATTCGTTCCGGCGTTCCTGTTTTACCCGCCACTCTTATCCCCAAAGTATGCGATTTGTTAGCGCTTTGCTTCAACATGTAATCTGTCATTAGAGTTGCATACTGAGGATCATCAGCGATTTTAATCCCTGGTTTAACTGCTACAGTAGAGTCACTTATCTTTAATACGTAGCGATTCGGTACAAGAATTCCCTTATTAGCAACACTTGAAGCAAGCCTTGCAACTGCTGCTGGACTAGCAATTAATTCACCTTGTCCCCATGCCATACCAGAAATTCCTTTTGCTCTTGTTCTGCGGATATTGGCCGGATCGTAGGCTGGCTTGGTATTGAATTCGGTTTTCCTCCATAAGTTTAACCACTTTTCCTCTTGTTTGCCGTTATTTATTGCCTTATCAAAATAGTAGCCACCAACACCACGTAAAAACATTCCTGTCTTCATGTAAAGTGTTGCCATACCTTCCTGTAACTGCTCTTCGTTTGCTAATTTAATAAAATAAACGTTATTGGAATTTACTATTGCTCGCTCCATATTGATCCTTCCAGTCTCATCTGGTTCAATTCCTTTTGTTCTGATCCGCTCATTCCTGTTTATTGTAAATGTCTTGTCCTTTGCCGCCAAACCTAATTTATTGAAAGCTGCCATTGCGGTAAGAATCTTCGCTGTTGATCCTGGTTGGGTTGCGTAAGTAAAGCCTAAGTCGGCGGTTGTGTACCAGCCTGCTAACTTGTTTTGCTCTGTGGTTGTCATGTTTAACAACTCCCAATCCTTAACTGGAGGAAGTGGGTAAACTGCAGAAGCCAGGACATCTCCGGTTTTGTCTTCCATAATCACTACAGAAATTCGGCTGTTTTTAAGAGAATCGTCACGGCTGATAGATTTTTGTATGGCTGTTTGCAACTGTGCGTCAATGGTTAGCTTTACGTCTCGATTTCGTTTCTTAAATTCAGCGACCTCAGGACTATTGATTCCGGCTAATAATAGTGGGGCTAGTTCTGCATACTCGCGTTTGCTCACTGTCATTTCTTTAACCCCTCGAGGTAAAAATCGGTCTTCCCGGTATTTGTTTGCCTTAGTCGTCAAAGAAACCGTAGGTGTATGGAACCCCCTAAGTTCCGCCCCATGCTCATACTCGGCGAAATAGCCGTTAGTACTGCCATTAAAAACACCAGTGTTTACATCTCCTGTCCAAAAGAATGTTTGCTCTTCAAAAGGATAGTACCTGTCCACACGTTTATGTATTGCTGAGTCCAAATCATAGCTCAAACCAGCTGCTTTTAAAATACTGTGCTGTTTTCTGACCAGTTCAGGATTACTTGTGGCGAGTATCTTTCCCTTCCTGTCGTAAAGCTGACCTGCTTCGAGCCTATTCATCAATATCGCAATTCGAGGGTTGTAACTAAACATTCTTAGGCCACTTCTGTCAGCAACCAGAGAAGGTTGTACAACCCATTTCTTATTATTAATTACATATCTTGAAACGGTAATACCTAAAAGCAGTACCGCTACGCTCGCTGATAAAAGTGCTGGAACCAGATTTTTATCTTGCTGCCGGGTAATAAAATCCATTTGTATTGCTGTTCCACGAATAGTGGAAACCGAAAGAATAAATCCGGCCGCCATCATATTTGCTACTAAAGATGACCCCCCGTAACTGATAAAAGGCAATGCTACCCCTGAAAGTGGGAGTGCTCCTGTCGAACCCCCAGCTATCAGCAGAAATTGGACAAACATACTTATCCCTATCCCAGATGACAGATAGAACAGAAAGGGTGTGCCTGTTTGTCTGCCGATAACGATAGATCGATTCAGAAAAATTAAGAAAAGAATGAAGATTCCCAGGATCGCTGCCAACCCAAATTCTTCGCCTATAGCTGGCAAGATCATATCTGTATGGGCCTCAGGGATTGTCTTCGCAAAACCTTCTCCGACACCCTGACCACTTATTCCGCCGCCAGACATTGCCCATATTCCATTCGCAACCTGATCGCCACCATAAACTTCATTGTTCCATGGATCTTGCCATATTGATTTACGTTCAGACAAACGATTTACAGGTCCGGGAATCAGTTTGTCCAGGTAAGGAATCTTATCTATGAGGAGAAACCCAGCGATAACCATAATCACCATGATGGCCGACTCACTGGTTTGCTTTTTATTAAAGGCCATCGCTAGCGCAAGAACTGCTACAGTTGCTAAACTTGCTATCCAGATATTAAGAAACCAAACAGTTGTTGTATAAACTATAATTGCGATTAGCATCATCATGAAATCGCCTCTAGAGAAGGAGAAAAGAATAATAAAGGTAAAGCATACAACCATTGCAGGACCTAAATCGCCAAGCACTAGATACATTAAGATCGCACCTAGCATTGCTGCTAGCGCAAATGAGAAAAAGTACCAGCGCTTTTGCCAGCTGCGATATTCGGTAATGAATTTTTCATTACTTGCGAAAAAGCCCGCAAGGAATAGGATAATTGCATACTTCACGATCTCACTGGGCTGAACGCCAAAAAGATTGACTTTTACTCCACTACCTTCCGGTCCACTGCCGAATATTATGGTTAGTCCAAGTAATCCCAGCGCCATGACTGCCCACTGCCAACCATTTGCTCTATTGCTCTTGTTGCTGAGCACAAACATGCGGTAGAATTTAGAGTCTGCAGTCAATTTTTTGAACTTGATGGTTAGCATTATGCCGATGCCAAGAATTCCTATGCCGAAAAAGACTAAAGAATCTCTCGCAAGAAAGCGATCTCTTAGTGGGTCTTGTAAGCTTAATAGGGTGATAAAAGAAATTCCGGTCATTAGCATTACCAACGGTAACATCAATTGATCAGCATTGGGCTGTTTATAAGTCATCAAAAGGTGAAGTAGCCAAAAACCCAGAAAAAAGCTCACTGTTATGATCCAGAACCACTGGTTGTATTCGTCAACGCTTCGAACGATCAGTGATTTTTCCTTTTTAAGAATCTTAAATTCTCTAGCAGAAAAAAGCCTTATAGTATGCGGGGCCTGTTTGTAAGTGATCGCCGTATTGTTGTTCAATTCCTGGACTCCCTGAGACCTTCCGAACTGAAAACCTGGTTGTAGTGGGAGAATTTCGAAAGCGCTCTGGTTTGAAAGGTGTTGAAAGCTAAAAAAACCACTCGAATTTGTACGCAAATAGGATACTAACTGGGGTTTAAAAGGGATGGAATCATTTTCCACATATCCACTATCCAAAGGCAAAATCATCGTTAGTTTAACTAAGACGCCACTAACCGGATCCTCATTTTTATCTATAATCTTACCTTCAATATTATAATCACCAGAGTTGAGATCACGCGAAGATGGCAGTGATTGAGGCTTTCTCCTTTCCTGGATGAATCGTCTCGCATCATCACCACTAAAACCAATCAAAGCTCTGGAATCTGTTGCCCGATCTCTAAAGTTCGTGCCTCCTGATTCAAATGCTTGGTCCGCCAGGACGAAAAACTTCTTCTTATTTAATTCTCCTACGTTATCAATTGGAGTATCGAAAGTTTTTATTCCCACCGCCACTGAAGATTCTATAAGCTCAATGTCTTTTTTGTCCTTAAAATAGTAACCTCTCTGCAATAGGATACGCATCTTTTCTGCGGCATTTTTGCTGTTCAAGTTAACCATAGTTCCGTTTTTCAAGCGGGCATCCACATCCGAAAAACCTTTCTGCAATGTATTAAACAGTGTAAAAAACAATGCCCCCAAAACTAGCGTAATCAATACAAGAAAAATGCGTTCATTCGTTCTTTGCATGTTACTCTGTTGGCTTAATTGGTAAGGAGTCTGCCGAGAATGAGCTCAAAGGGATTTTTCCGTTAACATATTTTTTATCCTCTAAATTATATATGTTTTGAACTGCATTTGGACAATTGCTGAACTTCACATTTCTCAATACTAAAGCGTTATTAGACGTAGAAATTGCTGTGTTAAAGTTTTCGAATGCAATGTTACGTAATTGTATAAACTTACTTTTTGGTTTAATATCTATCGCAATTCCTTTATATAGAGAATCGCTTATAATTACCAACTCTTTCTCAGCCCTTAGATATATGGTGTCCTTATTAAAGGTTAAAGGCTGGTGCAGAATTATCGGTGAGGGGAATAAAGAGTCTGATAACACCAAGATTTGACCTTGAAGTTTATTTAGCGTATCTTGAAGCATGATCTCCTTAGTGTTTCGCTTTTCTGTAATTTCCGTCAATCGTTTCGGCTGCACAGCAGTCGAAGGATGATTGTTATATAACCAATAAAGATAGGCCGTAGTACCTATAAATACTATGCATAGCACAGAAAGCAAAACGATTAGTGCCTTGCCGGACTTCTGACCAGATTCCTCAATATTTGTATGAATTTCTAATGGTGAAACGGATTCTGGAATTAATTCTGCGCGCTGAAAGACTTCAGCTTCGTCATATGGAATTTCAGGCTCTGCGAGAAATTGTTTTTTCCGTTTCGGTATTTGCATGGTTGCCTGACCCGGTTTGGTTGCCTCGTAGACTAACTTTTTATTCGTATTAGAAACAAGTACAACAGTAATATTGTCTAGTCCACCACTTTGATTTGCCGCTGAAATCAATTCACTGGCTTTATATTCTAAATCATTTTCTGTGATTAATATTGTAGTCAATTCCTGGCGGTTTACCATGTCAGAAAGGCCATCACTGCAGAGTAAAAGAAGGTCGCCGGGTAAAAAAGGGGATTGACCGGTTTCTATGTATTCACCCTGTTCTGTAACATTGGCGACGAATCCAAGGGCTTTATTAATCTCATTGCGTTTTGGATGTTTCATTGCCTGCTCTTCCGTCAGCCTACCTGAATCTTCCATAAAGCCTACAAATGACTGATCCTTGGTGATTTTGACGAGCGAATTGTCGCGCAGAAGATAAAGACGTGTATCTCCCACATGAGCATAGTAAAATAGGTTGTTCTTTAAATCAATAACCGCCAAGGTTAATACACAGGCCATGTTTTCTAATTCTTTATCTTGTAGCTTTTCTGCTATGATCTTCGAGTTGGCCGCGCCAATAGCAGTTTTCATACTTTTTAGCAGATCACCGCTCGGCTTGCTCAGATGTTCAAGCACCGAGAATTTAGCGATCTCGGCAGCGATCTCACCACCAGAATAACCACCAACTCCATCAATGACACATGCAATTACAAAATCGTTTGCTGCTGTGATCTCAGCGATGAAAGTGTCTTCGTTGTTGCTCCGAACTTTGCCGGTATCAGTAATTCCAAAATAGTTTTTATCCATCTTATTTAGGTGAATTTTTTACGTTTTTAAAGTGGGCAATTAGTAAAGCAACACACAATAATAATAGGGCAACGGATAGAATGTGGGACATGGCCTAGGATTTAAATATGTTTATACCAATGATTCCATTTAAAATGATTCGGGAATTCAAGGGTAACTCTGTCCATTTAGGACCGTGAATGTCACTTCGTTCCACCTGACTCTCATTTACGATCGTTTTTTCACCAAAGGAGGCAAGGTAAAATTTATCATCAGCATCGCTATATCGGATTTTAAGGTGAGGTGAATTTACCCATTCGGACGGGATCTTAAAAATATGTTCTTCTATTCTCGTTTCTTCTTCGCCAGTAACTATAATTTCTTCTTTTTTCATTAAAAATTCTACCTTTTTTCCTGCGTATGCACGGTCTGGAAGGGTGGTCTCAAATCTGGCGAGGAATTCGGCTTCCTTACGAGCAGGTGGGGCCTGGTCAAATACAAGTGTGCTTACGTATGGTATTTCGTAGTAACCTTCGCTATAAAAAATAAAATCCCTAAGTATGTCGTCATTGATGTCAAAAGTCTGAGCCATCCCCGTTTGTCTTGGAATGAAAGTCACCCTTAGATTGTCTTCTTTCTTATTATTATCTGGCAATAACTTGCCGATAAACCCTTTGTCGCCAGATTTGTAATCTGGATGCGATACAAAACGAAAAACCCATTTATTACTAGATGGCTCAGCTTTTTTACCTTCGCTTATTTTCTGATTAAGGATTTCGTAAAAATTCTTTACGGACTCTTGAGCAATCAAACCCAGGATACCTTTTTTGTTATCCATGAATTCACGAAAATCATCTGCATTCAAGCAAATTATATATTCGTGATAGAAAACAATTCTTTCTGCGAAGGAGAGCTCTGCAATTGATTCTTCGAACTTTTCGATGATGTATTTGAATACAATATTTGGCGTTATTGGCTGAGATTTTGAAGCTGCCGCGCCTCCATTATTAGTTAGAAACCAGTCTTGAACGCCTATTCGCTGCCAAAATGAGGGTTTTTCAATCATTTATTTATCTAATTTTTAAGCTTTTAATATAGCAATAATGCTGCCTGTTTGCGTTAAAAGTTAGTATTAATTTGATTTCGGTAATTTTACTTAACCTTTGTATCAAGTACGGCCCATACTGAGCCATATATTAAGTGCAAACTATTGGATTGTTAAAAGTCTGCTAGCGCGGCATTGGCTCGGCTTGCTACTTTTTGTGCCTAAGCAACGCTGTAGCAAGGCGGAACTAATGCCATACCAATCCCAGCCCTTTTTACACATATTGAAGCATCCGGTCAATGGCTAAACAATAGTGCTTGAAAATTTTTTTGTATTTTTGAAGAAAATTAAAAAGCATTGGGAACATTACTGGATCAGGGAATTAAGGGTTACAAAAATTATGGTACGCACCTAAAAGAGAAGTATGAAGGTCAGCGTGTGTTCAAAGTAATCGTTGATGGAGGATTTACCTGTCCTAATCGTGATGGTAGTAAAGGCTATGGCGGATGTACTTATTGTAACGTAGATTCGTTCACTCCGGAGCTTTCCCGTAAACTTCCAACCATTCGAGAGCAATTAGAGCGGGGAATGGAAAGGGGTAAAAGTTTTTATAGGGCAGATAAATTCATTGTTTATTTTCAGCCGAATACTAATACTTACGCTCCTGTTCACTACTTAAAGATGATGTACGATGAGGCCTTGTCTATCAATACGCATGATATAGTTGGCTTTTCTGTAGGTACCAGGCCGGATTGTATTGACGCAGAAAAGGTAGCACTTCTTGAGAGCTATTCGGATCGGTTCGATGTAGATCTTGAAATGGGTATGGAGTCTATTTATGATGAAACTTTAAACCAAATAAACAGGGGATGTAGCCACGGCGAGTTTGTTGAGGCGGTAAAATTATTAGAGGATAGCAAACTTGATCTCTGTGTGCATACGATCTTTGGTTTTCCTTGGGAAACAGAGGAAATGATGCTTGGTTACATTCATGAGATAAACAGATTTCCCCAAATAAAATTCGTTAAGTTCCACCATCTTCATGTTGTTGAAGGATCGATCATGGGTGCGAAATATAAAAAGCAACCATTCAAGCTATTTTCCTTAGAAGAATACACCAATCTGCTTTGCAAACTGATCCCGCTGTTGCGCCCAGATGTGGTGATACAAAGGTTATTCGGAATATCGGACTGGGACTTGTTAATTGCACCGAATTGGGGCTTGAACAAGTCTGCTATTCAAACCTATATCGATAAAGAGATAGAGAGAAGGGGAGTAGTACAGGGCTCAGCTTACGTTTCTGAGGCGGTAGTATAATCTCCGAACAGTTCTATAACCTTCCTTCTTCTGAATTCAAAAATTTCTTCCACTTTGTTTGCAACAAATATACTGTTGGCCATCTGGCCAAGTGGTCCGAATGGCAGGCCGTACGTTAAAATGTCGTTCATCGCTGTACCACGGCTAACTGCTTTAAAGTGATGCTGATGGTGCCAAAATTGATAAGGACCAAAACGCTGCTCGTCAATAAAGTATTTTCCTTCTGATACATGGGTGATTTCTGTCATCCAGTTGAGCTTTATATTAAATATAGGCGAGACCTGATAGGTGATAATCATTCCCGGGTACATTGTTTTTAGCTGATCCTTATCGGATGTTACCGTAAACGCCATCTCCTTTGGAGTTATTTTGGCCAGGTTTATTGGTGAAGAGAAGAAGTCCCATGCTTCTGCGATGGGGATGGGCAAAAGTTGTTCGAAGGTAAATTGATATGATTTCATAAGTTCCTAAAGATACAAACTTATTATTTTATGTAATTTTTATTTATTTCTTAATAATTCGGCTATTTTACATATGAATAATTATAAAAATGAAAAAAAATGAAGTGATGTTTGTGATTTTGCTAGTATTTCGGTTAAAAACTTGCAATTATATACGGTCTTAAAAGAAAATTGTTTGTTTTAAAGTGTATTTTTATTGAAATAATTGTTAGTTTTAGCAAAAATTCAAATAAACTTTAATTACAAACAGTTAAAAAACACATTTATGGCAAAAGTTTTATTTAAACAGTGGGGCCCCTTTGCAGTTTTAATGGTAATTGCAATTGCTGCTCTTTTTATTCCCTTACTTCCTAATTTTGACGAGGGCAAATACAATGCTGCAGATATCGCATTTATCTTAATCTGTACAGCTTTAGTTTTTATCATGACTCCAGGACTAGCGTTTTTCTACGGTGGTATGGTTCATCGTAAAAATATTCTTTCAACCATGATAAAAAGTGTGGTTGCTGCAGGGATAATTACTGTGCTTTGGGTAGTTGTAGGTTTCAGCTTAGCCTTCGGTGACACTATCGGCGGTTTTATTGGGAACCCAATGACCTATTTGTTTTTTCATGGAGTAAACTCTGGACCAGCTTGGGGAACTATTCCGCTTTCTTTATTTGCTGTTTTCCAGTTGATGTTTGCGATCATCACTCCAGGTTTAGTTGTTGGTGCTGTTGCTGAGCGTATTCGGTTCACTTCTTACATCTTGTTTATTGTTTTGTTCGCGTTATTCGTTTATTCGCCGTTAGCACACTGGACATGGTCTCCAAATGGGTTCCTGTTGAAAATGGGTGTTCTTGATTTTGCTGGTGGTACCGTAGTACACATTTCTGCTGGTATGGCTGCTTTAGCCGGCGCTCTAGTTCTTAAACGTAGAAAATCTCACATTGAGCATATTGAAGTTCCTCCTGCAAATATTCCTTACGTACTTATTGGTACTGGTTTACTTTGGTTCGGTTGGTTCGGTTTCAATGCTGGATCTGCATTGACCGCAGGTAGTTTAGCTGTTTCTGCTTTCTTAACGACAAACACTGCTGCTGGTGCTGCTGGTTTAGCATGGATGTTCTTTGATGTGGCGAGAGGTAAAAAACCTTCCGTTTTAGGGTTCTGTATAGGTGCTGTTGTTGGTCTTGTAGCGATCACTCCGGGAGCTGGTTTTGTAAGCATCCCTTCTAGTATTTTTATCGGTACGATTGCTTCGGTGATTTCTAACCTGGTTGTTTCATGGAAACAATCAACTAGCTTGGATGATACGTTAGACGTGTTCCCTTGTCATGGTGTTGGTGGTATTGTTGGTATGTTATTAACTGGCGTTTTCGCAACAAAAACAGTGAACAGCCTAGGAGCAGACGGATGGTTTTACGGAAACTTTGATTTCTTCTTTGTTCAACTTAAAGGTGCTGCAATTGTTGTTGTTTTCAGTTTCGTTGTGTCATTCATCATCTTCAAACTAGTTAACATGATCCAGCCAATTCGTGTCACTTCCGAAGAAGAAGAAGAAGGACTAGATGCTAGTCAGCACAATGAGAAATACTCTCAAGGTACTTTGGTAATAGCTAGCGGACAGGAAATCGAAAATGCGTTTTAATCTCACTAATCTAAATACAATCAAACCGAACAACTATGAAATTGAAATCATTAGTAACAATAGCCGCTCTAACCTTTACTACTGCAACTTTTGCTCAGGAAGCTGATGCTCCGTTGCAAATCTCGGGTTCTGCTGATGCTTATTACAAGTACGATTTTGCCAAAAGGCCTAACATAGGCACTTCCTTTGGTAGCGATCACAATTCTGTATCATTGGGAATGCTTGATCTTGCTTTGAAGAAAACTACCGGTAAGGCATCTTTTGTTGGAGAACTTTCTTTTGGCCCACGTGGTCAATACCAGTCTATTCTAAACGGGGATGGTAATCCTTCAAATTCTGATAATTCATTTCATATCCAGAATTTGTATGCTTCGTATGCTTTCACCGATAAGTTTTCAATGACTGCTGGTTACATGGGTACGTTCATCGGATATGAAGTAATTGCTCCCACCGGAAATTTCAACTACTCAACTTCTTATTTGTTTACTAACGGTCCATTCCAAAACGCCGGTATCAAAGGAACTTATGCTTTTTCTGATAAAGTGAGCTTAATGGTTGGTTTGTTTAACGACTGGAACGTTTATCAGGATTTCAACGGTGTATCTCATGTGGGTGCTCAGTTGATGGTTAGCCCTATCGAAGGATGGACTGCATACTTAAATGTGTTGTCTGGCACTTCAAATGGAGCTACTAATGGAACAGTGTTAGATTTAACTACTTCATACCAGGTGACTGAGAAGTTCAAAGTTGGTTTAAACGCTGCTGATTATTCTCTAGACGGTGGCGGTGGTTATGGTGGTGGTGCGTTGTATTTGCAAAATGCATTCACTCCTGGTTTTGCATTAGGCGTTAGAGGTGAGATGTTCACTTTCAAATCGACAGGACCGGGTACTTCCAAAGATATTGCTGCAGTTACACTTTCTGGAAATCTCAAATCTGGTGGTTTAACTTTCATTCCTGAGATCAGATTTGATAATGATTCAAATTCAAGCTTCTTGAAAAGTGACGGCTTAACTGCTACAAAAAATGCTTCTCAATTCTCTTTAGCTATTGTTTACGCATTTTAGTCTCGATAACTACGAAATTCAGCCACCAGATTTTATCTGGTGGCTTTTTTAATTTACCTTGCCCCATGAAATCATTGTTAATGAGCCTTTCATTTCTTTTATTCACCGTTTGTTCCTTTGCGCAAGAAAAGCCTTTGCCATTTGATGAACGGGGAAAGTTAATATATTACGAGGTTGTAGCATCTAATGAAACGCCAAAGGATTCCCTTATATCAAGAGCACTAGCTTTTTTAGAAGCTGATAGTAAAAAGTTTAAAATTTCTGCAATTAAGGGTGATACATTGGTGGAAGCAACCGGCAAAATGTTGATCAGTAAAAGCGCTCTTGGTATGGCCCGTCCTATGGGAGCAGTCGACTATAGTTTTTATACAGAAGTAAAAGCGGGAAAGTACCGTTTCTGGTTAACGGATTTCGTTTTTGTTTCTTACATGAGAGACCGGTACGGCAACTTCGTTCCTGAAACGACTATAGGCATTCCACTTGAGCGAGAGCAGGGCAAACTGCGTGTTGCAGAATGGGTAGGTTATCAAAAAATTACGGCGAGAGAAGCCAAGGCAATCGCCGATCAATTTAAAACTGCTTTGGCTACGAGAATTTACACCTTGCAGTCGAAAAAACCAAAAAATACGATATCAACAAAGAAATGGTAGTTTAGTGTAACATTTTATCTGCACAGGTGGAGCTGGCAAAAGCCTCAGGTTTGGCTTTAAAAATGAATCCCATACTTAAGATATATCCCATTGCTTCGTTCAATGCTTTATTTGATTTGAACATTGGGTTGGTATTAATGTCGGCATGTACTTCTAAATCAACATCATATAAATCGAGGAGGTCGCATATGGAATAAGCACTTTCAATAGATTTCTGAACTTCGACAAGCATGCGCTCTTTGATGCTCATCTTTTGTGGGCTTTTTTCCTGGTGTATATACATAAACCCACCGTGATGTTCTCTTAACAGTACAATAACTGTAGCGAAGTCTGTTAAACTTCCTTTCACCTGGGAATCTGTACCGATGCAGACTTTAAGTTTGAAGCCATTCTCGGTTTCCCTGATTATCGCTTTTTCAATTTCTTCAAGAATGGTGGAGTTAATGATCTCACCGCTAAATTTCTTCCAGGTCATACGTTGCTGAGGTTTTAGGTTAATTACTTATATATATTGCATTTTTTTTAAGGTGTCTGTTTTAATAGTTCTAAATTAGTCTTATCGTGTTAAAATGGTGATAAATCAGTATTGTTTAATTGCTAACAAGCCTTTTGTTATCAACACTTTAATTATGTCGTAATTATAAAATTAAGCTTTTGTTGGCATACAATCTTATCTTTGACAGTATATGCTGGAAAAGATTCTTGAGAAACTGAAAATAACTGCACTGAATGATATGCAGAATGCCGCTGTTGGCGCTGCCAAAAAAGGAAATGATATTGTCTTACTTGCACCCACAGGTTCCGGTAAAACGCTCGCTTTTTTATTGCCAGTGCTGACCGCGTTAGAAAATTTTGAAAAGCATAGGGTTCAAGCGTTGATACTTGTCCCTTCACGTGAACTTGCCTTGCAAATAGAGCAGGTATTCAAGCAAATGGGAACTGGACATAAAATAAACTGCTGTTATGGTGGACACCCAATCAAGACAGAGCGAAACAACTTTGAGCAGGCACCATCGGTACTCATAGGTACTCCAGGAAGAATTGCCTACCACCTTAGACACGAGAATTTCGACGAATCAGGAATCACTACCTTGGTATTAGACGAATTCGACAAAGCCTTAGAATTTGGTTTTCAGGAAGATATGTTTTACATCATCGGTAAATTACGCTCCCTGAAGCAAAGAATTTTAACATCTGCAACCGCAATGGGGGAAATTCCAGAATTTACAGGGGTGAAGAAACCGATTGAAATAGATTATTTGAAAGATATTAAAGTTGTTCCGGATCTGAAGCTAAAAAAAGTTCTCACAACCGCTGCCGATAAATTAGATACCTTATTTCAACTCATCTGTAAAATTGGTAATAGGACTACACTTATATTTTGTAACCACAGAGAGACAGTCGACAGGATTAGTGATCTTTTGATAGATAAAGATTTGGCGCACGATATTTTTCATGGGGGAATGGAACAGGATGAGCGAGAGAGAGCCTTGCTGAAATTTAGGAATGGGAGTATAAAAATCTTAATTACGACTGATTTGGCATCACGAGGCCTTGATATCCCTGAGGTAGAGTGTATTATACACTATCAACTACCTTATACCGAAGATGCATTCCTTCATAGAAACGGAAGAACGGCGAGAATGAATGCAAAGGGAACAGCCTATCTTGTAATTGCAGATGATGAAAAGTATCCTTTCCTCAAAAACGATATCGAGACTGAAAATCTGAAAGGAAACTTCAATATACCTAAAGACAGTGACTGGCAAACCCTTTACATCGCTGCTGGCAAGAAAGATAAGGTCAATAAGATCGATATTGTAGGTTTGCTATTGAAAAAGGGTGGTCTGCAGAAAGAAGATGTTGGTTTGATAGAAGTAAAAGATCAAAGTTCTTATGTAGCTATTAAACGTAAGATGGTAACACAGGTGCTCGCCGCCCTATCAAATGAACGTATTAAGAACAAAAAGGTGAAGATAGAAATTGCAATGTAATATGAGTAATAACGATATTTTTAAAAAGTTACGTGTCGCATTGGAATTAACGAACGATGATATCATCAAAATCATGGAGTTAGTTAATTTCAAGATTACTAAAAGTGAGCTTGGGTCATTTTTCAGAAGTGATGACCACCCCAATTTCAAGCCTTGTGGAGACCAGATTCTTAGGAATTTCCTGAATGGATTAGTGATATACAAAAGAGGTTCAAGACCAGTAAAAGTTATCGACTCTCCCGAATAGTCTTTTGATAAACGCACATTGTTAATTTAAGTTCCAATGATGTTAAATTAATATGCGGAAAGGTTTGCTAAAATGGTTTAAATAACTTTATTTTAGAAACTGAATCATTTTGATTTTACGTTAACTAAGACTAAAACGAGACAATGAACCAAAAATCGTCTAAGCTGCCTTTTATTGGGGTAGACATCGGGGGCTCTCACATCACAGCTGCACATGTAGATTGCACTTCTTACTCTATAATTGACAGTTCTATGAAACGTGAACGCGTTTCTTCAATGGACGATGCAGAAACAATCTTCAATTCCTGGGCTTCTGTTCTCTCCTCACTTATCGTGAAAGATGGCGAAGACCGTACTAAAATTGGTATCGCTATGCCCGGCCCGTTTGATTACGAGGAAGGAATTTGTTTGATGAAAGGTCAGGAAAAGTATGACGCTTTGTACGGCATGAATGTTCGCACAATCCTGTCTGAGCGTTTAGGCATTTCCGGCGATAACATTCTCTTTATTAATGACGCAGAGGCATTTCTTCGCGGCGAACTTGCCGCAGGTGCAGCATCAGATTTCGATAGGGCTATAGGCATTACGCTTGGAACCGGATTGGGATCAACGAGTAATTGCAACGGAGAAGTCGTGGACATGAACCTTGCATTTTATCCTTTCCTAGATAGCATTGCTGAGGAATATATTTCTACAAGATGGTTTCTTAAACGTTACAAGGAATTGACTGGGAAAGAGATTAAGAATGTAGAATTGTTTTTAAATACAGATTGTGCCGATACAAAGGCTAGTATATTTGATGAATTTGCAACCAATCTCGCTTCGTTTTTAAATGACTTTATAGCGGATCAGAAGCCTCAGGTGTTGGTTATTGGAGGGAATATAGCTAAGACTTGGGATCACTTTATTGAACCCTTGAGAAAGCGGATTACGGATAAGACTGTAGTGATCAGAAGAACTGAAATGTGGGAAGACGCAGCACTGGTTGGAGCTGCCTGTGCATGGGCGTAATGATGAAAAAATATCTGTTTGTTTTTACCACTTTGCTACTTATTTCGCAAGTTGCCTCTGCCGCGAAAGTAGATACGCTAACTACGTATAGTACTGCAATGAAGAAAAATATCAAAGCGGTTGTTGTTTTGCCGGAAGCCTACGTTGACAGTAAAACTTATCCAACCGTTTATCTGCTTCATGGTGCTGGCGACAACTTTTCTGGTTGGGTAAATAAAGTTCCATCGATAAAAAAGTACGCCGACCAATTTCAAATGATTATCGTTTGTCCGGATGGGAATGTGACGAGTTGGTATTTCGATAGTCCTGAAGACCCAACCTGGAAATATGAAACATATGTTAGTACTGAATTGGTTAACATTATTGATAAGAAGTACAGTACTATTAAAGACAGAAAGGGAAGGGCGATAACTGGCCTGAGTATGGGCGGGCATGGAGCATTATATCTTGCTTTTAAGCACCAGGATACTTTTGGTGCTGCAGGTAGCATGAGCGGAGGAGTCGACATCAGACCTTTTCCTTTAAACTGGGACATCGCTAAACGTCTTGGTACTGAGGATAAATTCCCTGAGCGCTGGGAAAAAAATTCAGTAGTTAATCTGATCTACCTATTGACTCCAAACAAGCTGGCCATCAATATCGATTGCGGGAGAGATGACTTCTTTTACGGAGTGAATATGCAGCTTCATGAGAAACTCTTATACAATAATATTCCACATGATTTTACCATCAGACCGGGTGCACATAACTGGGAATATTGGAGCAATTCAATTGGTTTTCAATTGATGTTTTTTAACAATAATTTTAACAAGAAATAATAGATGATAATGGAAAACAGAGATCGTAGAGTTTTTATAAAAAATCTTGGTATGCTGGGAGCTGCCGCGGGGCTGAGTACGCTGTTACCTTTCGATGTTTTTGCGGCTGCAAAAAAAGAATTCTTTAAAATATCGTTGGCAGAGTGGTCTTTCCATAAGGCTCTTTTTGGAGGCAAAATGACCAATCTTGATTTTCCTTTAAGAGCGAAGAAAGAGTTCGGAATTAATATTGTGGAATATGTAAGTCCTTTTTTTAACAAGAATGAAACCGATGCCGCATATTTAAAGGAGCTGCTAACCATAACTAAGAATGAGGGTATCCAAAATCACTTGATTATGGTTGACGGAGAAGGAGAGCTTGGTGATCTCGACCCAGTAAAAAGAGCAAAGGCGATTGAAAACCATTATAAATGGGTAGATGCCGCAAAAACCTTAGGTTGCCTGACAGTTAGGGTAAACGCTGCTGGTAGTGGTTCTGAACAGGATGTGAAAACTGCGGTAGTCGACGGACTTGGAAGATTGACGGAACATGCAAAGAAAAGCAATATTAATATTATTGTAGAAAACCATGGAGGGTATTCTTCGGATGGAAAATGGCTATCTGATGTGATGAAGCAAGTTAATAGTCCATACTGCGGCACCTTACCTGATTTTGGAAACTTTAAAATTAGTGCGGATAAACAATACGATATGTATCAGGGAGTGAAAGACCTGGTCCCATTTGCGAAAGGAATCAGCGCGAAGACCTTCAAGTTTGATGAGAACGGGAACGAACCGGACATCGATTACACCAAAATGTTTAAAATTATCCACGATGCCAAGTTTACAGGTATCGTTGGGATAGAGTGGGAGGGCGATGGTTTTTCTGAAGAAGAGGGGATTAAAAAGACAAAAGCACTGCTGGAAAAAGTTTTAAAGCAGTATAGTTAGAAAAGCTGGTTTTTAAACCAGCTTTTTATATTTAATGCGATGGGGTGTTACATCACCCAAACGTTTCTTTCTGTTCTCTTCGTAATCACTGTAGTTACCTTCAAAGAAGTAAACCTGTGAATTCCCTTCAAAAGCAAGAATATGAGTACATATCCTATCAAGAAACCATCGATCGTGGCTGATTACAACTGCACAGCCTCCAAAGTTTTCTAAAGCTTCTTCCAGTGCGCGTAAGGTGTTTACGTCAATATCATTCGTAGGCTCGTCGAGCAGCAATACGTTCGCACCTTTTTTAAGCGTAATTGCGAGGTGAACCCTGTTACGCTCTCCACCGGATAGGATTCCAACTTTTTTCTGTTGATCACCACCATTAAAGTTGAATTTTGAAACGTAAGCACGGCCGTTCACGGCTTTGTTGCCTAATTGAATATTATCTAAACCATCCGTAATGTTCTCGTAAACAGTTTTAGACGGATCGAGGTCGTTGTGCATTTGATCAACATAACCCAATGCTACAGTTTCTCCTACTCTGAATGTACCTGTGTCTGGAGTTTCCTGCTCGGTGATCAAACGAAAAAGTGTGGTTTTACCAGCACCATTCGGCCCTATAATTCCCACTATTCCGGCAGGGGGAAGCGAGAAGCTTAGGTTTTCAAACAATATTTTATCGCCATACGCTTTGGTTACATTATCTGCTTCAATAACCACGTTACCCAGACGAGGGCCAGCAGGTATGAACAGTTCCAGTTTGTCTTCCCTTTCTTTAGAGTCTTCAGAAGCCAGTTTGTCATAGTTCGATAGACGAGCTTTGGATTTGGCATGTCTTGCTTTCGGTGCCATGCGCACCCATTCCAACTCACGTTCTAAAGTTTTTTGACGTTTGCTTTCTGTTTTTTCCTCTTGTGCTAAACGTTTCGCTTTCTGCTCAAGCCATGAAGAATAGTTTCCTTTCCATGGAATACCTTCACCCCTGTCTAATTCCAGTATCCAGCCGGCAACATTATCAAGGAAATACCTATCGTGGGTTACTGCAATAACGGTTCCTTTATAGTTTTTTAGATATTGCTCTAACCAGTCAATACTCTCCGCATCAAGGTGGTTGGTAGGCTCATCAAGCAACAACACATCAGGTTCCTGAAGCAATAAGCGGCACATGGCCACCCTTCTACGTTCACCACCCGAAAGGACACCAATTTTCGTTTCAGGATCAGGGCAACGTAGTGCATCCATTGCACGCTCAAGCTTGTTGTCAAGTTCCCAGGCGTTCATTGCATCTATTTTGTCCTGTAATTCGCCCTGCTTTGCCATAAGTTTATCCATAGCATCGGCGTCCTCATAAATTTCAGGAAGACCAAATTGCTCGTTGGTGGCATTATATTCTTTTAAAATGGCAGTTATTTCGACAACCCCTTCTTCAACAATCTCCCTAACAGTCTTGTTTTCATCCAGTTCTGGTTCTTGAGCCAAATAACCAACGGTGTATCCAGGCGAGAAAACGACTTCACCCTGAAAAGCTTTGTCGATGCCTGCAATGATTTTCAGGACCGAAGATTTTCCAGAACCATTCAAACCAATAACACCAATTTTGGCACCATAGAAGAAGGATAGATATATGTTTTTTAGTACTTGCTTTTGGGGAGGGTAAATCTTATTTACACCCGCCATTGAAAAAATTATCTTCTCGTCTGACATGTTTATCTCGTTGTATTAGGTAAGCCAAAGATAAGAAAGGTACGCAAGTTCAGAAAGATTACGAGTATAAGATTTCATCTGACAAAATAGCGTGTTTAATCCCTGCAGGTCGGCGGTTACGTCAAAAATTAGTAACATTTATGAAATTACGTCAGAGCCTACATCTATTTAATATCAGATGGCGTAATTGTTGATAAAAAGAAACAATCAGGGGTGCTTTTATAAAACAAATTTTATAGTTTAGAGCATTCCGGATTTAGAAAAGTATATATGGAAGCGAAATTTTCTCCACAAGTAAAAGACGTGATTTCTTTTAGCAGGGAAGAAGCCCTGAGATTAGGTCATGATTATATAGGCGCAGAACATCTTTTGTTAGGCCTAATTCGCGAAGGCGACGGTATGGCCATTAAGATCTTAAGATCATTAGGGGTTGATACCATTAAGCTTCGCAGATCTATTGAAGATTCGGTAAGAGGAACATCAAGTGTTACGGTAAATCTTGGAAATATTCCGTTGACGAAGCAAGCGGAAAAAGTTTTGAAGATTACTTATTTGGAAGCTAAGATATTTAAAAGCGATTTAATAGGAACAGAGCATTTATTGCTTTCTATTTTAAGGGATGATGACAACATTGCTTCTCAGATTCTTTTGCAATACAGTATCAATTACGAAATATTTAAACAGGAAGTAGAAGTGAATAAAAACGGTTTCAGAGATGATCCTCAAAATAGTTCTTCTACCGGAGATGATGACTATCGAGAGGAAGAGACTTTCAGCAGTCCGAAAAAGGTTTCTGACATTAAGTCAAAAACCCCTGTTCTAGATAATTTTGGAAGAGATCTTACCAAGGCCGCTGAAGAGGGCAAATTGGATCCAATTGTTGGCCGCGAGAAAGAAATTGAGCGCGTTTCTCAGATCCTATCTCGTCGTAAAAAGAATAATCCAATCCTAATCGGTGAGCCTGGCGTGGGTAAATCTGCAATTGCTGAAGGCTTGGCGTTAAGGATTGTACAGCGTAAAGTTTCAAGGGTATTATTTAATAAAAGGGTAGTGACACTTGATCTTGCTTCATTGGTTGCCGGTACAAAGTACCGCGGCCAGTTCGAAGAACGTATGAAGGCAGTGATGAATGAGTTGGAGAAATCGACAGATGTCATCTTGTTCATTGACGAGATTCACACTATTGTAGGTGCCGGTGGGGCCTCAGGTTCTTTGGATGCCTCAAACATGTTTAAACCTGCTTTAGCTAGAGGCGAAATTCAATGTATTGGTGCCACAACTTTAGATGAGTACCGTCAGTATATTGAAAAGGATGGAGCTTTGGATCGTCGTTTCCAAAAGGTAATGATCGAACCGGCTACTCCGGATGAAACCGTTGAGATCTTGAATCGTATCAAAGAAAAATATGAAGATCATCATGGTGTAACCTATACAGATGAGGCAATAAACGCTTGTGTTGCTTTGACTTCAAGATACGTTACTGACAGGTTTTTGCCAGATAAAGCTATTGATGCTTTGGATGAGGCAGGTTCCAGAGTTCATCTTACAAATATTCACGTTCCAGAGAATATCATAGATATCGAAAATAAGATCGAAGAGATCAAGCTAGAGAAAAATAAAGTTGTTAAAAGCCAGAAGTACGAGGAAGCGGCTAAGCTAAGAGATACTGAAAAGAATCTTTTAGAAGAACTTGATCGCGCGAAGGCAGCCTGGGAAAATGAAACTAAATCTAAACGTTATACTGTTTCTGAAGACAATGTAGCTGAGGTGGTTTCGATGATGACTGGTATTCCTTTGCAACGTGTTGGACAGACCGATAGCATAAAACTATTGAATATGTACGAAACCATTGCTGAGAAAATCATTGGTCAAGAAGATGCAATAAAAAAGTTAACGAAAGCTATCCAACGTACACGAGCTGGTTTAAAGGACCCTAAGAAGCCAATTGGATCGTTTATATTCTTAGGCCCTACTGGTGTTGGTAAAACTGAGCTTGCTAAAGAACTTGCCCGTTTCATGTTTGATAGTGATGACTCACTAATTCAGATAGACATGAGTGAGTACATGGAGAAGTTCGCAGTGTCACGTTTAGTTGGTGCTCCTCCCGGATACGTGGGTTATGAGGAGGGCGGACAGTTGACAGAGAAAGTTCGTCGCAAACCTTACGCAGTCATTCTTCTTGATGAGATAGAGAAAGCTCACCCTGATGTGTTCAATATTTTACTTCAAGTGTTGGACGAAGGTCAGCTTACCGATAGTTTAGGTAGAAAAGTCGACTTTAGAAACACAATTATCATTATGACTTCTAACATTGGCGCACGTCAATTGAAAGATTTCGGACAAGGTGTGGGTTTCTCAACGACGGCTAAGGTAAATCAGATTGACACCCATTCGAGGGGGGTAATTGAAAGTGCCTTGAAACGTTCTTTCGCTCCTGAGTTTTTAAATCGTGTTGATGATGTAGTGGTATTCAATACTTTAGGAAAAGACGAGATTTTCAAAATCATTGACATAGAATTGAAATCATTATTTGGTCGCGTTCACAACCTTGGTTATGAAGTTAAATTGACTGAAGTAGCGAAAGATTTTATCGCTGATAAAGGATTTGATATCAATTTTGGTGCGCGTCCACTAAAGAGAGCAATTCAAAAATACTTAGAGGACCCTATCGCTGAGGAGATACTGAAAGGTGAGATCAGTGACGGAGACACTCTTGAGATTGATTATGATAAAGAGAATGATGTGATTGTAGTTGAGAACAGGAGCCCTGGTAAGAAAAAGAAAAAAGAAGAGGGAAGCGTAGAGTAAGCATTTCGTTTAAACCATATTACCACCCCTGCGAGCAAATAGCTTTTAGGGGTTTTTTTGTGTTTTAGTTACGGAAATTTTGGTATATGGATTATTGGCCCTATTTTAGAAAAAACTAGGTTAGGTTTTAATATAACACATTAATATTGAGAATGAAAATATCAATGCTTTTTCCTTTTGTATTGGCAGCATCCATTAGTTTTGCGCAGGAAAAGCCGAAGGCATACAAACAAGAGATCACCGGAACTAAGCTTTCTTTTCAAATGCAAGGCATTCCTGGGGGAACGTTCCTTATGGGCAGCAAAAAAGGTAAACCTGATGAGCAACCGATACATGAAGTTAAGGTAGACTCGTTTTGGATTGGTACTTACGAAGTGATCTGGGATATTTATGAGCCTTTTTTATATAAGGACCTTGAGGTTTCACATAATGTTGGCGCAGTAGCTGCGAATGTTGATGCGGTAACCAGACCCACAAAACCATATCTCGACATGACATTTGGAATGGGTAAAGAGGGACAACCTGCCCTTGCCATGACACATTACAATGCGATACAATTTTGTAAATGGCTTTACGCCCGAACGGGTGAATTCTATCGATTGCCTACCGAAGCGGAATGGGAATACGCTTGTCGCGCCGGAACTACAACGGAATTTTCTTTTGGGAACGACGAAAAGAAGCTGAGCGACTTCGCTTGGTATGACGCTAACAGCGATGGCAAAACACATAAAGTAGGAGCGAAGAAACCCAATCCATGGGGACTTTATGACATGTACGGAAACGTATCTGAGTGGACATATGACCAATATTTACCAGAATTTTATGCGAGTGTCGTAGATGCGAAAGCGAATAATCCGGTAGCTAATCCGGAGAAGCTTTATCCAATGGTAGTTAGGGGTGGTGCTTATAACGATGCTGCAACAGATTTGAGATCGGCCGCGAGATTTCCTTCTGATCCCGCATGGAAGCAGTTGGATCCGCAGATTCCTAAAAGTAATTGGTGGTTTCCTGAAGCACCCTTTGTTGGTCTTCGTTTAGTAAGACCTCTAGTTAAGCCCTCTCAAGAATATATAGATGCTTATTACAATAAGGCACCTATTAAAGATTTATAAAATTCAACACATTTGATAGCCACATATAAAACAGAATCACAATGAACAATGAAGAATTGCGTGACAAACGCCGTGAATTTTTAAAAGCCTCTGCTTTGGTTGCTGGAGGAGTAATGATGAATGGAGTAGCTTTTGCCGGTGGCGGAGCAGCACATTCCACAGTTGATGATACCATTAAGATTGCATTGATCGGTTGTGGTGGCCGAGGCACCGGAGCTGCGTTTCAGGCATTAAGCACGAAGCAAAACTTGAAGTTAGTTGCTATGGCAGATGCATTTAGCGACAGACTCGAAGGCGCTTATAAAGACATAAAAGAGAAGTTTGGAGATAAAGTTGACGTTCCTAAAGAACGCAGGTTTGTAGGGTTTGATGGCTATAAAAATGCTATTGCACTGGCGGACGTTGTTTTATTGGCAACCCCTCCAGGATTTAGACCTGGTCATTTCGAAGAAGCAGTAAATCAAAACAAGCACATTTTTATGGAGAAGCCTGTAGCGGTCGACTCCCCCGGAATTAGAAGGGTGCTTGCAGCGGCGAAGCTTGCCGAAAGTAAAAAACTAAATGTAGTGGTTGGACTGCAGCGAAGATACCAGAATAGTTACAGAGAAGCTATAAAGCGTGTTCAAGATGGTATGATTGGTGATGTTACCAGTGGTCAGGTATATTGGAATAGCGGCGGTGTTTGGGTAAAAGACCGTGAGCCTAATCAAACTGAAATGGAATACCAAATGCGAAACTGGTACTACTTCAACTGGCTGTGCGGAGATCATATCGTAGAGCAACACGTTCACAATATCGATATCGCCAACTGGATAAAAAATGGGCCACCAGTTTCTGTGCAAGGAACAGGAAGTCGCGCTTGGAGAACAGGTAAGCAGTACGGAGAGATTTACGACAATCACTCTGTGGAGTTAACATACGCGGATGGAGCTGTAGTACATAGTCAATGTCGTCATTTTGAAGGTATTGATAATCGTGTAGATGAGGGGTTCCAAGGAACAAAGGGTCGGATTCACCTTGATGCGGGAAGTAATATTGGTAGAATTGTGGATACCAAAGGAAAGTCGCTTTACAACTACAGTGCAAAGACAAATCCAAATCCATATCAGACTGAGCACGATGAACTTTTTGATGCAATAGCAAAAGGAGAGTACAAGTTCCACGATGCAGAGCGCGGTGCAACAAGCTGTATGACGGCGATCATCGGCAGGTATGCAACATATTCCGGCAAGAAAATTAGTTGGGCAGAGGGCTTGGCTGCTGACAATAACTTGTTTCCAGATGAACTGAGCTGGACTGCTAAGCCAAAGATTTTACCTGATGCCAGCGGATTGTATCCGATACCGACGCCAGGTAAAACCAAAGTGATTTAGGGGCCTCAAACTGATGTTCCGTTATAATGCCATTGTTTTGTTAATATCGCTGCTAATCCTCATTTTAAGAAAGGAGTACCAGCAGCAATATTTCATTCATGGCTTTGCCCAGGGAACCGATTATACCATAAAGTACTTTGCAAGAGATAGTATAGTAACCAAAAATGCGGTGGATAGCATTCTCTCGCAGATTGATTCTTCCATGTCCCTATACAAACCATATTCACTGATCAACAAGCTAAATGCTTCTTCAGGAGGATTACAGCTTGATCCGCATTTTCTAAAAGTGATTAAGAGGTCGTTTGAGATCACAAAGTCTACGAAAGGAAAATTCGATATTACAGTGAAGCCTTTGGTGCAGGTATGGGGGTTTGGAGCGAAGCCAATACAAGATTTCCCTGATAGCCTGACTATAAAGCAAATTTTACCGTGTGTGGGTATGAAGAATCTGAGTCTAGATGGATCATTTCTTCGAAAGACTAAGCCATGTATTCAGGTAGACGTCAACGGAATTGCGCAGGGATACAGTGTGGATGTTGTGGCAAGCTATCTGTTAAAGAAGGGCGTAACCTCATTTGTAGTTGAGATAGGAGGAGAGCTGAGGATAAAAGGTACTAAGCCAGACGGTAGCCATTTCAGAATTGGGATAGAAGGTCCTGGCGATGGTTTAAACCCGGAACCCGCTTTCAAGCACGTTATTGAGCTGAGCAACGGTGCGATTACTACCTCTGGTAATTACCGAAAGTATTTACAGCAAGGTTCAAAGAAAATTTCCCATCTCATCGATCCAAAAACAGGCTATCCCTTGCAAAATTCAATAATCAGCGCTACGTTATATGCCAAAGATGCAATCACCGCAGATGGGTATGATAACGCGATAATGGCAATGGAAGTGAATGAAGCAATGACATTTATCAAATCTCATCGTGATTTAGAAGCCTACATCATTTATCGTCAAAAGGATGGCAATATATCTGATACGCTCACAGTGGGTTTCAAAAAATTAATTGCTGATCGATAAAATTAATTAAATTAGTGCAACCAAATCTAAACCAAAAATATGAATAGAATGAATTTTTTAAAGAACAGCTTTGTTGCTTCCGGAGCGCTTGTTGCAGGTTCTTCATTAGCTGGCTTTGCAGCAAATTATGAGCAGAACTCTGCTTCAATAAGTGCCGCTAAAACCTTCAATCTTAACTATGCACCTCACCAGGGGATGTTCGGTAACAATGCTGGAAACAGTTTCCTAGATCAAATCCAATACATGTATGATCAGGGCTTCCGCGCTATCGAAGATAATGGTTTCCTTGGCCGTTCTATTGAAGAGCAAACCAAAATTGGTAATTTATTGGCTAAGCTTGGCATGCGTATGGGAGTTTTTGTTGTTGATGGTGGCGACAATTGGAAAACATCACTCACTACCGGGAAAAAGGAATTCAAAGATAAATTTATCGATACTTGCAAGCGTTCTGTGGAAGCAGCCAAAAGGTGTGATGCAAAATGGCTGACTGTAGTACCCGGTTTCTATGAACGTAAACTTCCTTACGGCAATCAATTCGCAAATGTAATTGATGCCATGCGTGCTGGAGCAGAAATCTTTGAACCGCATGGATTAGTTATGGTTTTGGAAACTCTAAGTGATACCCCAGAACTGTTTCTGCAACAAACACATGAAACGTACGCCGTTTGCAAGGCTGTTCAAAGTCCCGCATGTAAAATTCTCTATGATATTTACCACATGCAGAAGACCGAAGGGCAGCTAATAGTAAATATGGATAGGTGTTGGGATGAGATCGCTTATATCCAGATAGGTGATAATCCAGGAAGAAACGAGCCAACAACTGGCGAGATCAACTATAAAAATCTTTTTAAGCATATCTACAATAAAGGTTACAAAGGAGTAATGGGCATGGAACATGGCAATTCCAAGTCTGGAAAAGATGGTGAGCTGCTCGTAATTAAGGCTTATAGGGAGTGTGACAATTTCCTTTCCTAATCGGATTGAGCCTTTTAAAATAAGCTAAGTTGGACTTTAGGTACGCTAAAAAGACTAGAGTCCAGCATTACTCTTTTCTCGTTCAAGTGGTTTAAACGGCAATGTAGCTTGAAATTGTCACTAATTATCTGAGCAATATTCCCGTCACCACGCATCCTATCGCTAAACCTGCTGTCGTTTACGTTGCCCCTATGACAGGATTGAATAAGGTGCCAAACCTTTTCAAATCTGTCCGGGAAATTTTTCCTTAGCCAGTCTTTGAAGATTCCGCCAATCGCTCCGTTCAACCGGACCACCGTATATCCTGCAGATTTAGCACCAGCACTAGCAATTGCTTTCAAAATAGCAGGTATTTCGTGGTCGCTTAAGCCTGGAATAAGTGGTGCAGCCATAACACCCATCGGGATGCCATTCTTACTAAGTTCTTCTACGATCTTAAGGCGTTGTTTTGCTGTTGTAGTTCTCGGTTCCATCTTTGACCTCAAACTTTCGTTTAAACTGTTTATTGAAACATACACCGTACACAGATTCAGCTTCGCCAATTCTTGCAAGAGGTCAGCGTCTCTTAATATCAGTGCGTTTTTAGTGATCATTTCAATTGGCTGCTTATATTCCAAAGCGATCTCTAAGAGCTGTCTGGTAATCTTAAATTTTCGTTCTGCAGGTTGGTAGCAGTCGGTATTGCCGGATAAAGATATAGTGCTGGCATCCCAACTTTTTCTTTCCAGAAATTTCCTGAACAGTTCCGGCGCATCAGTCTTCACGATGATTTTTCGCTCAAAGTCTAAACCCGCACTAAAACCCCAATATTCATGTGCATTTCTAGCATAGCAATAGGTGCAGCCGTGCTCACAACCCTGATAGGGATTTAGTGAATAGGCCATGCCCACATCAGGACTATCGACTTTGTTCACGATAGACTTAGATTTTCCAAGAATAAAGCTTGTCTTTTGTGGGTGATCCTCCCAATCATCAATTCCTTCATCGTGCTGCTTAACATAGTCATTCTTAGCAAAACGGTTATGTGGATTAAATTGAGCACCTCGTCCTTTGTGGTAATTTTCCGGTAAATCCTTATCAGCTATCATTAGGTAAAATTACTAATAAATTTAGTAATCAGGTAGTAATTTTACCTATTTATATTAGGGATGTAATCCATGGGAACCATGTCTGCAATCTTTTCATACGCCCAGAAACCTTCATAAAGTAACGCTCTGGGATCAAAAATGCCACCATTTTCGTAAAAGCTGGCAGGTGAAAGCAACTGATGAACTACGGAGATTTGGTAATTTGGAATGTCAATAGGACGGTTTACGCTATGGCCCGACATGTTAGTGTACTCAACAGTTTCACGTTCTTTAGTATAGATCACATATAATGCATCGTTATACGCTATGGATTGAACCCCTTTAAAAATCTGCTTTACGAGCGTATCTATAAGGACTTCCGAACGGTTGAGAACGGAAAGTGTAGCTGGTTCTGTTCGCATGTTTCGCCAGTACCTCAGGGAATCGGTAAACATTCCATTTAGCCTTGAATCGCCATAATATGTTCTGCTTAGTCTTGATATATTGGCGTTAATCAGATCGTCCGGTGGCCTGTTTTTATTTGGTACTTTAGCGATTTTATTGATTATAAACCCTTCTTCTTTAACCCTGTTATGGTACAACGAGCTAAAAAAATGTTGTGACGAGCCTGCGTAGGCAATTTCTCTTAGCTTCATGTACTTTTGCCATTTAGATTCTCTACGTTCTAATTCTTCAAAGTGGGGGTGTCCCGAGTAAAATACCACGTTAGCATTTTCATCACTTTCGAAAAAATTAAGTAGGTATTTTATGCGATAGCCAAGTGCCTTGTTCTCAATGATCAGGAAGTCTGTTGCGGTAACGGTCAGTACTCTCTTAGATTTGTTGTAATCCGTTTGTATTACTTCCGGATTTAAAATTTTACACTTTTTAGAATTTGGTGTATTGCCAATAAAAGAATTCTTAAACATTTCCAGGTAACGTTGCCTATTTGGATCTGCGTTGATCACAACCTCAGTCAACTCTGTTACATTTTCCGATAGCACGATTTCTACATTGACGGTTTTGTCAGCAAGCACTACGTTTTTGTTTTGAGGTAGAAAACCAATCACCTGTACCAGGATCTCGTAATTTCCCGGTTTTAGACTTCCGATGGTAAACTTTCCTTCGTTGTTGGCAACTGTTGCTATTTTGTATCCACTTAGATAGATTGCCGCACCTGGTAGTACTTCGCCTTTATTATCTTTAACTATTCCTGTAATCGTAGAAGAACCCTGCGCAAATGCGAAGGATAGGTTAAAAAAAATTATAACACTTAACAAAAAAGCCCGGATAAAGATCCAGGCGCTCAGGTATTTATTTTTATTAAGCTTCAGGATCAACTCCTAACCTCGTCATAATAGAGTCGCTAACTCCCGTTGAAGAATATCCTCCATCATGGAAAAGGTTCTGCATGGTGACCATTCTAGTTAAGTCAGAAAACAAAGTGATACAGTAATCAGCACATGAGGCAGCATCCGCGTTTCCAAGAGGAGCGATGGCATCTGCATAGTCGTAGAAATCGCCAAATCCTTTAATCCCTGTTCCGGCAGTAGTTTTGGTAGGTGATTGTGAAACGGTATTGATTCTCACTTTTTTGTCAAGACCATAGTGATATCCAAAGCTTCTTGCGATTGATTCCAGCATTGCTTTTATATCTGCCATATCTGTATAGAATGGATAAGTACGCTGAGCAGCCATGTAGGTTAATGCAACTACACTTCCTCCTTCGCTGATTGCATCAAGTTTCTTAGCAACGGCCATCATTTTGTGGAATGACAGGGCAGAAACATCAATGCCTTTCATGAAGTAATCGTAGTTAGATTCTGTGTATGGTATTTTCTTGCGAATGTTCACACTCATACCTATGGAATGTAGAACAAAATCTATCTTACCACCAAGTATTTCCTGCGATTGGGTAAACAGGTTGGTCAAATCTTCAACATTTGTAGCGTCTGCAGGAATAATTTGGGATCCTGTTTTTTCTGCTAAGTTGTTGATTTCTCCCATTCTCATAGCAATGGGTGCGTTTGTTAGTACAAACGTAGCGCCTTCTTCATGCGCTTTTTCAGCCACCTTCCAAGCAATGGAATTTTGATCAAGTGCCCCGGTAATGATACCGCGTTTACCTTTTAATAAATTGTACATATTTTTTTGTTTTGTTGTTCTGCTTTTAATTATCGAAAGTAAGAAAAATATAAAACTTATGAAGAAACCTGCTGCAAAGAATTACTTTGATGCCAATAGATCCCGTGCATTTTGCAACGCTGAAACTCCAGGATCTTTTCCGCTAAGCATCTCGGCAATGGCAACAATTCGCTCGGCAGGCTTCAGCCTCTTAATTCCAGTAGTTGTCCGTTCTGATTCTTCATTCTTGTAAACGAAATAATGAGCATCTCCCTTCGCAGCAATTTGAGGCAAATGTGTAATACAAATCACTTGCATGTTTGCTTCCAATTCTCCAATCACATTCCCTACACGAACTGCTGTTTCTCCAGAAATTCCTGTATCAATCTCATCGAATATCAATGTTGGTAATGCAGTATGTTTGGCCAGAATCGACTTTATAGATAACATTAACCTTGAAAGCTCTCCTCCCGAAGCGACCTTTGCGACAGGCGCTAGTGGCTGACCAGTATTCGCAGAGAACAATAGGGTAATTTGATCTTTACCATCTTTATTCAGCTCCTTGCTCGAAACCTTTTCTATCTTAATCTTTGCATTGGGCATCCCAACTTTCGCAAGAGTATGGATCACTTGTTCTTCTACAACCACAATGGATTTAGCTCTGTTTGTAGAAAGTATAGTTGCAGTTTTTTCAAGTTCAGCGACTGACTTTCTAATCTTAAGTTCAAGTTTTTCAATTTCCTCATCGCTATTTAGCAAGCTTTGCAGGCTATTAGATAGCTGGTTTTGCACGCCGAGTAATTCTTCGACAGTACCAACCCTGTGTTTTTGTTGTAAGGTGTAAATGGTGTCTAACCTGCAGTTGATCTCTTCAATCCTCGATGGATTAAAGTTAATATTCTGTTCAAAGGTAGTAGTCTCCTGCGATATGTCTTTTACCTCTATAAGTACTGACTTCAGTCTTGCTGTTAACAACTCATAGTCTGCATTGAATTTCTCGATTCCTTGCAGCTGACTCAAACTTTCTTTTAGTAGAGACAGTACAGAGACTTCCTCTTCTGTTAACAAGTTGTTACTTGTTAACAGACCTTTCTTAATATTTTCTGAATTGTTGAGCAACTCCAGCTCATGTTCTAACTTTTCTTGCTCGTCTAATTTAAATGCTGCGGTTTCTAATTCATTAAACAAAAATTGTTCATAATCCTGCTTGCTTCTCGCTTTAGCTGCTCCCGATTTTAGTTCAGTGAGCAATTGTTGGTTTTTCTTGAAGCCCTTATACGTAGAACGGTAGCTGCCAAGCAGTTCTGAATGGTTAGATAATATATCAACTATCAACAGCTGAAACCCCGGGTCGTTAATTTCTAATGTGGCGTGCTGAGAGTGAATGTCAATCAGTTGTTCACCGACTGTTTTCATTAAGGAAAGCGTAACAGGGGTGTCGTTAATAAACGCACGTGACTTACCGTCTGTAGAAATCTCTCTTCGTAAAATAGTTTCTTCGTGGAAATCAATGTCGTGTTCTTCGAAAAGTGACTGCAATAGATTACCACTTAAAGTAAAAATTCCTTCGATAATACACTTTTTTGCTTGGTTAAAGAAGTATCTGGTCTCTGCTCGCTGACCTAAGATAAGAGACAACGCACCCAGCATGATTGATTTACCCGCCCCTGTTTCACCAGTTATTATATTCAAACCCTTATCTAAATCAAGGTCTACACTATCTATGAGTGCGTAATTACGGATAGTAAGTTTTTGTAGCATATGCTCCGCTAAATTATGAAAACTTAAGCAATGAGTGTTTATTCAATTGTACAAAAAAATAAGAGATCCGCTCCCTTCCGGTTATTTAACCAATAATCGAGATGATTTTATCTAATTCTTTTTAAGGGATTCTTTGAGTGGTACTGAAGCTTGTTTTAAGCGCTCGTATTTGTTTATATTCGCTGGGTCAACTTCAATCAAAAGATTGTAAGCTTTGATCCTGTCTGTTGGATCACCGGTTTGAATAGAGAGTATATTAATAACTTCATCTGCTTTACTAGCAAAATAAAAGTTTGGGAAGATAGAACCTAGCTTTTGCTTATCCATCTGTTTTAGACCGCCCAATAGGCTGATTATTCTCTTTACGCCTCTTCCTGGATTATCCTGTAGCTTATCTAACCCATTAAAATGGTAGTCGTAAATGAATACCCTAAGTTCTTCGAACCCTTTATTCAGAAAGTTTTCATTTAACCAATACCTATTCCTTAACCCGTCAAACGCTTTCCAGCCACTATTTGACGATACCTGTGCATTGCTCAGTAACGTCAGTGCTTTCTTATGAAATATTGTTCCTCCTAAGGAGCTAAAACTGTCTTTATCTAAGCCCATAATGGTATAGGCATAAAAACCAAGCAGAGAACTTAGGTTTGTAAGGTAGTTTTGGTCAGAAAAATCTAATGATTGTCCTTCAGTAAAGTTAAAATCAAAATCTTTATCGTTTAGGTTGAGTAAGGTAGAATTGTAAGCGGATCCGTAAATAGGTCTGCTGGATTGAATTTGTGCTTCCGCTTTATAAGCCGAATTGCCGTCCCATTCCGATAGGGTGATCACAAAGTTGCATTCAATTCTTTCTTGGGGAGCGTAAGTTTCATTACTCCATTTGTTGTTATTCAAAAACTCTCTGATGTTCTTTTGCAGTACCTCTAAATTTCTTTTGTCGATGTTTGGAACGGTAGGAGCGAGAACCTGCACACGTGCGTTTAATTCCTGTGCGGTAAGCGCCGATTCAAAGCCGATTAGTAACAATAGAATTATGAAAAGCAAAGGGCACTTCATGATCAGACCAATTTTAATATTTCAGCACAAATGTCTTTGGCAACTTCGGCCTTTGATTTGAGATCAAAAATCGTCTTCTCCAAAGCCTTATTGAATATAGTAATTTTATTGGTGTCAGACTTGAAGCCAGCACCCTGGTCGTTTAAGGAATTAAGAACAATAAGGTCGAGGTTTTTCTTTTTCAGCTTCCCAATCGCGTGCTCTTCCTCATTATTGGTTTCTAAAGCGAAGCCTACCAATATTTGCCCCGGTTTCTTCAGCTTTCCTAGTGTCGCTAAAATATCCTCCGTTTTTTTAAGTACAAGGCTAAAATCACCTTCCACCTTTTTAATCTTTTGTTGCTCAACAACAGCAGGTGTATAGTCAGCAACAGCTGCACTCATCACCACAATGTCTGCGGTACTAAATTCGGCAGTACAAGCTTCTAGCATATCAGCCGCACTAACCACGTCAATTCGGTTAGCTTGATGCATAGTTTTTGCGACAGTCGGGCCGCTGATCAACGTTACTGATGCACCCAATACACTCAACTCATCGGCAATGGCAAAACCCATTTTGCCAGATGAATGATTCCCTATGAATCGAACAGGATCGATTGCCTCATAAGTTGGACCGGCTGTTACTAATGCGGTTTTCCCGAAAAGTGGTAGGCTTTGTCGTAAAGATTTAACGAGGTGATCAATAATTTCTTCCGGCTCCGCCATTCTTCCTTCACCGTGCAGACCGCTGGCAAGTTCTCCACTTCTCGGTGAAATCAGGCTGTTTCCATAGGAATGCAACTGTTGAATGTTATGAACGGTGCTTTCGTGCTTCCACATGTCAAGATCCATTGCCGGAGCAAAGAAAACAGGGCATTTTGCCGATAAATAAACTGCTGTGAGTAGGTTGTCGCACAAGCCGGCCGTCATTTTAGCAAGAGTATTTGCACTGGCAGGCGCGACAATCATCAAGTCTGCCCAAAGGCCCAATTCGACGTGATTGCTCCAAACGCCTGTTTCCGCATCAAAATATTGCGTGTAAACAGGGTTTCTAGAGAGGGTGGCCAAGGTAAGCGGTGTAATGAAATTTGCCGCGTCAGCCGTTAAAATAACTTTGACGTTTGCACCAGATTTTATGAGTAGCCTTACAAGTATTGCTGACTTATATGCTGCTATGCTACCGCAAACGCCTAAAATAATTTTTTTATCTTTTAGCATGGTTATTAATGCATGAAAGCAAATTAATCCAATGCCAGATATTATAAATCCTTAGCTGGATTCCTGTGGTAAATTTTATCGTTAAGGAATTCATCAACAGCGATCAAACTAGGTTTCGGCATGCGCTCATAGTGCTTGCTAATTTCAATTTGCTCTCTGTTTTCAAAGATCTCTTCTAAGTTGTCATTTGAAGAAGCAAATTCGGCCAATTTACCGTGTAACTCTTCTTTCATGTTGTTTGAAATCTGATTAGCCCGTTTAGAAATGATTACTAAAGACTCGTAAATGTTTCCAGTTTTTTGGTCAAGGTCATTAACATTCCTTGTAACTGTTGTATTTGGAACTGCTGGTTTATTCGTATTCATTATTTTATTGGGGTTTTATTTGTAGTATCTCTTTGATTTTTGTTTTCCTTTGTCAGTTGTGCTTTGTACTTGGCAGTTAAAGCTTCCTGAGTTGCAAAGTATTTTTTTACGTTTACAACGGCAGTTTCACTTTCAGCCTTCAACTCCTTTGCTTCAGCAAGTAATGCACTCTTGGGGTGGGATTCTATAAACTCACTCGCATAAGTAACTGCTTCATTATACCTGTCTTCCTGACGGATCTCAGTACTGTTTTTCGCATAATTAAACTGGGATTTAACGATCAATAGATCCATTTCTTCTGCATATTTAATATCAGGAAAGTCAATCTGTGCATTTTTCAATGCAATGACTGCCGATTTATAATTGGTAATGTCATACCCTCCTAATTCATAGTACATTTTAGCATTGGCAAACGCCTTGTCCTCAAGTTTTGCCCTAAGTATGGCAATGTACTTTGTTGCTTCGATAGCACGCTCGCTTTTTGGATAAAAGTTAATAAAAAGTTGAAGTGCATCGATTGCTTTCAGTGTGTTCTCTTGATCTAAACTTGGATCAGGGGATTCAAGGTAGTAACAATAAGCACTCATGTACCTGCACTCTTCTGCATACTCACTGGTCGGGTAGGTGTCTGCAAATACCTTAAACTGATACCTGGCGGTGGCATAATCCTTTAAATTATAAAGGGTCATCGCATAATAATAATTCAGTTGCTGCGCCCCATCTCTTCCTCTGTATTTCTGAGAAAGGTCTTCAAACAAGATCAAAGCCTTATTGTAGCTTTTCTTATTATAAAGTCGCATTGCCTCCTGATTTTTTTTAGCGATGTCATTGCTTAGACGGATTTTCTCAAACTGGCTTTTACAGCCCGCAAAGGTCAAAGCAATGATGGTGAAGCTTAATAATGTAAGGTGTTTAATTTTAAACATTGTGCAAAGATAAGTAATAATACGATAACGTCAATTAAAATAATAGGAGGCTAAGCTATGTAAAAGGTGGTTATCTAGGTGATAGGTTAACATAATTTAACAGTTGGGATTTTACAAAAGTTAGTAGTAATTGTAACTTTTTATTGAGATTCTTTGAAGTTATTTACCAGTAGGCAATTTGACTGTAATTAGGTTTTGACTCTTAATTGCCAGGGCAAACGCATCATATTTTGACTAAATGAAGTTATAAGGAAGTATGATTAAAGCTTTTTTTTCAGCTTTTTTTTGCTATAAATATTATATATTATAATGATAATCAGCATTTTAATTAAACTGTTATGACGGGTTATTGTTAGGTGTTTTTAAGCACATAGAAGACAACAGAAGGGAGCTAAGCAAGCTTCACGATTTGAACGCCATCCTTGTGATGGCTATAATTGCTGTGATTTGTGGGGCAGATACCTGGGGTAATATTGGGGAATATTGTCAGGCCAAAGAAGAATGGTTGACTGAGTTCCTTAATTTAGAGAACAGGATCCTTTCACACGACGCCTTTAACCGGATCATCGCGCCAATGACAGTCAGCATTTGAGCGTTGTTTTATAGAATAGGTTTCCGAACTGATAAAAGTTACCGATGTAAAGGAAATCGTAAACATCGATGGCAAAACCATACGTTGAGCTAAACTGCATAGCAAAAAATCACTGGGTCATATGGTCAGTGCCTGAGCTCCCCAATTATTAGAGGTGCTAAGCCTGAAAAACAACATTGTGACCATTGATGCCATGGGCTCTCAGACGGACATTGCCGAAAAGATCATCGCAAAAGAGGCGGATTATGTTTTGGCATAAAAAACAATCAGGAGCTGTTATTTAAAAAATATAGGGAATGAATTCAGGTTTTCAAAAGAGATCCAGACAGATGAAGATATTGACAGCGGGCACGGAAAGATAGAAACTCGGAAACCGTGGTAAATGACCGGACCTAAATGCGGTAATAAAATAAAAAGCACCAGGGAATTCCAGCACATTGTCCTCTCGCATTGGAGCATAGACAACAAACTGCACTGGACATTGGATGTAGCATTCTCGGAATTGATCCGGCATTCCGCTATTTTAATTTTAGACCTTTCCAACTTTGTCTTTTGATGAAACGTTCTGGTTGATATGGGGTTTGTACTGAAACTTTTCGGATACCGCTTTGCTATGTGTTTTATGGCTGTTTGCTTCGGGCCGAGCCGAAGCAGACACATAGCAGACTCGAAGCAGACTCGAAGCCAGGACGTAGAAGAGGCAACTAGTAATAAACCAGTGAGGCTCTTCTTTGTAGTCCTTAAATAGGGAAATATAGTAATATAGAGTACCATGATTAGAAGCAGCATTGGTTGATTGCTTAAACGAACCTACAATACTGATGTTAAAAAAAAGCAGATTTTACACCTAAAATGGGGTGACTGCACACTTAAACTGGTAAGTGTGCGCATAAATCCTTAAGTGTACACTTAAAATGCTGACTGCGCAGTTAAGAATTTAAGTGTGCTTCACCTAAATCATAGAAATTGATACTTTCCCGGGTAATTCCTTCCGTAATGTTTAGCCATAATTTTAAGACAAGTAGGACCGTAGCCCTTGCTGTCGAGTTGATTTTGCCATCTACCTTCGCAATTACGGAGAATGATCTAAAGTAACCTCCATCACCGCAATTATAGCCATCACAAGGATGTCGTTCAAATCCTGAAGCTTGCTTAGATTACCCGCCATAAAAATTTAATTAAAATACTGATTGTCAGTATAATATACAATATTTTACAGCAAAAAGTAAGTTAAAACAAAGCTTTAATCATACTTTTTTATACCTTCATTTAATCAAAATATGATGCGTTTGCCCTGACCGTTCAAATTTCAATAAGCTTGCCCTAAGCAAGAAAACAAACAAGCATAATAAAGGTTATAACAGCTGGACGCATTTGGTGTCGATGCCCTTCTGCCAATTTGCGAAAAGTCAATCGGTACGTGATATTAGTATTGGTCTTCGCTCTGTTACAAGTAACTCAAATCATATAGGGGTACAAAAGGCGCCATAAAAATCCAGTGTCAGCTACCAAAACAAGCACAGGGATTATAGTCTGTTTAAAGATTACTATTTCTGCCTGCTGGAAATTCTGGGACAGCAGGCCCGCTTTAAGCAGGTGAAATTCAGAATTAAGTCCAGAATCTTTTTGCTGGATTCTACAAGAATGAGTCTATGCCTGTCCTTATTTGACTGGGCAAAGTACAAAACAGCGAAAAGAGGGAAGCGGGATTGTGGCAGACAGTTTTTACAATGATTTTATCTGCTGAATGTCTGGGAAAGCAAGGGTGTGTATTTTGTCATCAGGCGTAAAGAAAACTTTCAGTACGAATCTAAGAGCGAAATCACCCTGCCTGAAAACAAGCATCAACATATCATAATAGATGAACTGATTGAACTCAAAAATACGGCCTCTAAAAAAATACGGTAAGAAACTCAGGAGAGTAGTAAATTGGGACTAGAAAAACAAGCAGACCATAGAACTCATTACCAACCAAATGACCTGGACAGCAAACACAATTAGCGAGCTTTATAAAAGCCGCTGGCAGGTTGAGATTTTTTTAGGGAAATTAAGCAGACCCTGCATATTAAATCCTTCGTGGGAACAACAGAAAAGTCGGTGATGATACAAATCTGGACCGCACTAATACTATACTCATCTTAAAAGTGCTCAAGGATATGGCTAAGTATAACAGGCCTTATCAAATCTTGATGTTTTCATTAGGCTGAACATTTATTAAAATAAACTTGCAGGAATGTTTGGATAAACTATTTGATGAACCACCAAAAGCAAAACCTATTACCAGCCCTATAAACTTTTGCCATAGTCATAGGGCATTTGATCTAGTTTAATCTGTAATCGTCCTTCTTCCCACTTGAAAAGGTTGTTGTTGGTATGTGGAATCCTTAGCAAAAAAGGGGAGAAATCAGTGAGAA
>NZ_JBKHKK010000004.1:0-261878 GCF_046546555.1 Pedobacter sp. JCM 36344 | reverse complement strand
GGAGCAATTTCTCAAAGCCATATTTCATAATAGGAAGCACTGCCTCAGTACTATATCCATGGCCCCAATAATCGGGATGTAGTTTAAACCACAGCTCAGCATTTTTGAACTTGGTTAGACCATTACTAAGCCCAATTAACCCAATTGGTTCATGATTAGCTAATGACACGCAAAGGCCATATTCCTTTCTAGGTTCTTCATTCTGGCCTTCGATATATTTTTTTAGATATGCTTTTGATTCTAAAATAGATGCAGGAATACCAAGAGTGGCATACTCTTAAACTTCAGGAAGGGAATGAATCGAATGGACAAAATCTAAATCATCATAATTCAATTCTCTAATTATTAGGCGACTTGTAAATAAAATTATGGGCTTGATCATGTTAAATACTCAATAATAAAAGAATAAGTACATTGAAATTATTAATTAGATATACTTAATTTTTGATATTTATTAAATTGACGATTAGTTTTACCATCATCCCCTTTTCATCAGATTTACTCTCTGCAATCATTAGCGTTAGTGCCACCAATGCATTATCAGCAATTCGTTTAGAACCGTCTTTTCGGTACAAAATTTTATTTTTATCTAAAAACCATACAAAAAGATATGCCGCTATTCTTTTGTTTCCGTCTGAAAACGAATGGTTCTTTACAACAAAATATAAAAGATTTGCAGCCTTTTCTTCTATACTTGGATACAAATCAAGACCTCCAAATGTTTGGTAAATGGTAGCAATAGAACTTTTAAACGATTCGTCTTTCTCATTACCAAATAGTGAACTTCCGCCGAATTTATCTTTAAGATCATATATGGCTTTCTTAGCCTCTACATAATCTATTATAAATAATGATGTTGAAGTTGTTCCTTCTATAGTTAATTGTTGATGATCATATTTATCAAGAACATCTAACGCGTAGGCGTAATCTGTAACTACTTTTAATAAACCTGCTGCTTCATCAGAGCTTAGTTCTTTACTTTCAAGTACATTACTGAGCAAATTCACAGTGTTTTTTAAGCTTATCAACTTTTCACCTTGTTCTTTTAATAGCTTTTTGTTAACAGCATAGCCTTGGGTCAAGTATTCTTTTAATACCTGATTAGCCCAAATTCGAAATCGTGTTCCTTCTTTCGAATTCACTCTATATCCAACAGATATAATAGCATCAAGATTGTAATATTCAATAGTTCTTTCTACGGTTCTATTTCCTTCTAATTGAACTGTTGCATTTTTTGCAACAGTTGCTTCTTGCATTAATTCTTCTTGTTGATATATGTTATTTAGATGTCTAGATATCGTGGACTTATTTTTATTAAATAACACTGCGATTTGTGTCAAAGTAAGCCAAATTATTTCATTCTCAATTTTTACATCAATCGTAGTTTCGCCATTTGGCGCTTGATATATTATAATCTGACTTTGTTCCATGATAACACTTAAAGATAGGAACAATCATTCCTCCTAGTGAAGTTAATTATCCACAGTGTCAATATTAATTCATTTAATATATCGGGAGAAGTGTAAATAATCGTTTCCGCATGCGAAAATAAATGCCCTTCAATAACTTATTGATATTGAAACAATTATTGTCAATTCTTCTATAAACTGGTTCGACTTTAGTATGTCCGGGGGGTACGGTCCTCTGAACACACGCAGAGGTTAAAAATCAAAAGAGGCTGTCTCAAAATCTTGAGATAGCCTCTTTATTGATTTTTTGAATTTGGTGCTATCGATGGTTGCTGTAAGCCTAGATTTGTTTTTCGGATTTATTATTACATAAATGAGTGAAAAGCAACCTTTTTTAAGCTGCTTTTTTCCTTATATTTTGTGCAATTGCGAATAATCCCCATTCTATGGCCACTTTTTGTTTCCCTCTGAGCATAAATCTTCGGAACCCGTGGTTCTGTTTAATATTCCCGAAAACTGGTTCTACATCATGACATCGTTGCTTTCGTTTTTCTATGCCTTTTTCGCTGTTGAGTAGTTCGTATGCCACTGCTTTGTACTGCTCCAGATTTTCATTGATCTCTATAACCCTGTTTCCTTTGGCTTTATGACAGGCACCATTTAATGGTCAATTGCTACAGTTTTTCGCTTGGTATTTCTTAGCTGTCTGTTCAAACCCGGTCGTGGTTATCCGTTTTGAATCTCCGATATAATTCATCTTCTGGCCCATTGGACAGATATAACAGTCCTGCTCTTGATTGTAAAACAGCTTATCTGTACTAAAGCTTTTTTTGTTGTTATAGTGCTGGTTTTGTTCTTTATCGAACATCCCATATTTCACATAGGCCTCAATATTACTACCTTTTAAATTACTGAATTAATCCAAACCCTGATATTGAAAATTTCGGAATTGAACTTCTCCGTCACCTACAGCAAACAGTCCAGGTCGTAAATATCCCCAGCCCCCTAAAATATTGTGATGATAGCCCGATATCTCAGTAACAAAATCCATCCGTTTCCATTCTTTTCCATCCAAACTATAATAACACAATAAGTCATGATGATCATTCACCAGCCGCAGGTATACATTATCCTGGGCAATATCTGATACCAGCTTTCCTCTGTCTCCATTGTTATAGAGACGATAAATAGATTTATCTGTAAATTCTAACCCGACATAATACTTGGAATTATAGTATAAGAGCAAACCACCTTTAGTATTTCCGGTTCCCGCGGATACATTAACTGTAACTTGGTAAGAGTTATTAGCAGGCATGATTGTAAGGGGTTGAGTGTTCTGAGGAGAATTTCCGATTCCTTTTATTGAAAGAGAATTATTACTTATCTTAAAATTTGACCTGTTTTCGTTCTTAAGAACATTCCAATGGCTCCCTAATTTGTCGCCTGAAAAATTGTCTGACAGTTTCATGCTATGTAAAACTGCCTTTCCTACAGGTTTTTTGAGTGGTTTTGCAGGGTCTGAACCAGCGGGTACTTTAAACCACCCGTCTTTTGTCCATTCTATAGGTAATAGTAGTACCTGACGACCAATAGTACGGTTACTGCTTTCAAATCCGTGAAAAATAATCCACCACTTACCATCTGGCGAATCTACTAAGGTTCCATGTCCGGTAGATGCCCACTTGTTGTTCCTGTCTGTATTTCTGATTATGGGATTGTTCGGACTATTCTCCCAGGGTCCGAAGGGGGTTTTAGACCGGGCCGAAACAACCATATGACTGGTAGGTGGACCTGCTGTTCCGCCCTGTGCAGCGGTCATATAATAATAGCCGTTTCTATAAGTAAGTTTTGGCGATTCCAGGCAAAAGCATTCTGCAATCCATTCTTTAGGATATGGCCAGCCCTCATAAACTTTCTTTGAAGTACCCGTCACACTTAGCCCGTCATCTGAAAGCGGAGCCATTCGTCCATCGTTCAAATGAAGATATCGCTTGCCTTCGGGTGTGACTACATGGCCCGGATCTATTCCTCCGATTTTCAGGTCTACCGGATTACTCCAAGGCCCTCTAGGATTGGCAGCAGTAACTACCCAATTTTTTCCTCCCGCTGGAAAGTAAATGTAAAATAGGTTTTTATATTTAATGATGTCCGGTGCCCAGACACCTCCTACATACTCATGTAATGCATTAGCAATTGGTTCCCAATTCACTAAATCTTTGGAATGCCATATCAATAATCCAGGTATATTATCAAATGAGGATTGTGTCATATAATAATCTTCACCATCTCTGACAACAGACGGGTCTGCATAATTGCCTTTAAGGACTGGATTAAGAAAACTACCGTTACCTAAATCGGCCGCATATTGGTTTTCGACAGACTGGCTAGACTTTTGGGCATACGAGCCGATAGGTATTAAAAAAAATAAACTATAAAAAATTGACCATTTGAAATTCACTTCTCTTTTTTTATATAAATAATTGCTATACACCGACTAATTCTAATCATTAACTTATAATTCGCTATATCATTCTTAATTCTTAGTTATCATAGTGGATTTAAAAATGACAGGCTCATAAATGCCTGTCATTTTTAAAATTCATTTGGCTTTCCAGTCATCAACAGGCACCGCACCTTTTCTTACACAAACCACCACATGGTTCTTATGGTGCAACAAATTGCCATTGCTGATTAGTCGATCCGGTTGGCTTCCATTGCAGGATCTTAGCACCCTGGCCTGTTCCGGCCACGTCTGCTGCTTTACCCGAATTTACGAAAATCATACTATAATAACCGGAAGAAGGAGAAGAAAAATAAAATTTTGAATTCCCGCCGCCATTATAATCCCATAATACAACAGGGACATTATTATCCCCGCTGTTACCAGCAACGTTAATTGACAGGCCGCTGCCAACACCCTGCAATCTGTAAAGGCCGCTACCTAGGCTTACCAGAGTCCAGCGTTGGTGATTTCCGCCGCCATATCCCCAAACATCCAGCGCCGTGTTGTTTGTGGTTCCGCCACCTAAGGCATCCAGGCTTAATCCATTATGGCGTGCGTTCAACCTGTAGGTTCCTGTGGGAACTGACACAATTTCTTGTTCAGGTGTCACGTTCAGAATCGTCACCATGCTAATACAATTCATCGCGAATTGTTCGCCGCCAGGTGTCGGATTACGCCAATCGTTATTTACGATATTGAAATCTGTACGCCTATTGTTCCAAACCGCAATGCTCTGACGAACAAGCCAAGGATAATATTTACCGCCTAAATTGTTTTCCCTTGCCAGTTTAGCAATACCACGTGCGCATGCATCGGCTTCCTGATTCATCACTCCCCATTTTTCAACGACGAAGTCAGCAGTACGAACCGCGTCGTTCAGATACTGCGCATCGCCTGTGTTTTTGTATAACGAAGCAGCGGCGTTAATGAACGATCCGGCATTATAAGAATTTTCCGAATACTGTATCGTTCCGTCATTTACTTTTGCTTCATTCACCACACCTGTTGTGGTATTATAAATCCCACTGCTCCTGAACCAGGAATAGATCTGTTTACTTTTATTAAGATAGTCAGCATCCCCGGTAGTCTCATACAGAAAAATGCCACTGATGATCATCGGGTTGTTGGCGAGTGAAGCCTTGGTATGCTTGTCCATGTTTTCCCAAAGTCCACCACCTAAAACATTGTCCCATCCCCGGTTAAATGCAAAGTTCCAATTGTTTGCGGCAACAGTGCGATAGGTAGGATCACCGGTCACTTTATAAGCCCGGATTACTGCGATGCATGCCCATGCAATATCATCCGTCCAAGAGTTCCACGACCAATCGTAGGTCTCCTGGTTCAGAAATGAGTTTGTTAGATCAATGATCAGTTGCTTACGAGTGGGTGTTGGGTTTCGCTCGTAAGCATCAATAAGACTTGTGATCATGAACGCCTGACCCCAGAAATAAGCTTTGTCACGCTTGTTAATTCCATCAACAAGATAAGTTGCATTACCTGATTTTACAAGAAATGCGTTGAGAAAACCATCATAGGCAGCATTGGCATTCGCGAGCGGATTGATGGGATTAACAGCAGCTAAAGTTGTTGCCATTGTTGAATTTGGTTTCAGCTCTAAGTTTTCATTCTCAATTTTGGATTTTTTGCAAGCCGAAAATACTGTGGCAGCTGTGACAGTAAGCAATATAAAAATTGCTGAACGTTGGATTTTTTTGAGGGATGTCATTTTCATGGTTTTTAACTTAGGTTTATAAATGGTTAATTAAATTTTTAAGATTTGGCTTGTTGAGTCTTATTCTTGACTATAAATCTAAAGCCTTTAGCTTTTGGTAACTGAAATGCGCATAGTCAACTTTCTAGAAGCTTTCGATGGTTAAAAATTACATAAAAAACTATTTTACAGAGGACTCTAGGTCTCTCTGCAAGTAAGAGCTTGAATGAAATGTTCTTCACTTGGAATTGGAGATTATTGGAATGTAAAGGTTGATCCATTTGGTTTAACGAGATTATTTGGTTTACACAAATAACCTGATTAAGTCGGATTGAGAGATTGCCTCATTGTACATACTTTGTATCAAGGTGTACATAATTTCTATATTCACTTGGGATTCGACCAGATTTTCTTCGTCACAATCAAAGTAGGTAAAATCATTCCCCAAGCTGTAATGCACTTAATTTTTTAAGGATTGAATGTATTGCAAGGGCGATTTTCCATATTCTTTTTTGAAAGCTCTTGAAAAATTGGACCTGCTTTGTAAGCCTATTCTGTCTGCTACTTCGTAAATTGGGATGTCTTCATGCGTCATAATCTGAATCGCCTTTTTTAGCCTGATTGTTCTTATAAATTCAGCAACGGACTGATCTGATATGCTTTTTATTTTTTGATAAAGTTTTGTTCTGCTGATGTATAAATTGTCACATAGAAAATCGACATCTAAATCAGGGTCTTTAATGTTATCTTCGATTAGGGCCAGCAGTTTATTCATGAATTCTTTATCCTTTTCAGTGTGAACAAGATCGGTTGCTTCAGCGAGATAATTTTTGTTGAAATGCGCTTTCAGTTTCTCCGCCTGTTCAAATATGTTTTGCACGGTCAACAGTAAGAGCTCGATACTTAAGGGCTTGCCAAAATAGAAATCAGCACCCGATTCCATACCTTCAATCTTAGCCTCCAATGCATCTTTAGCGGACAAGATGATGAAAGGAATATGCCTGGTTTCAAATTTTTCTTTAATGAGTTTACAAAATTCTATGCCGTTCATAAGAGGCATCATCACATCACTTATAATTAAATCAGGGGTACATTCAGTAGCAATGTCAAGTCCCGCGCTGCCGTCTTCTGCTTCATAAATGAAGTAATGTTGCTCAAAAGTTTGTTTTAAAAAACTGCGCAGCTCCCTGTTGTCATCCACTAGCAAAATATGTTTGGTAATTTTCCGTGTTGCCTGCTGTACATCATTTTCATGTTCTGCTGATGCAATAAGGATGGAATGATCTAGCGGTTCCAGTTTAGCGTCCAAAATATTTTCAGCAGCTGTCTTTTCCGACTCATCGTAATTGTGTTCACCCAGCGGAATACCAATGATAATTTCGGTTCCTTTCTCTCTTTCACTGTACACATAAATATCGCCCTTATGCAGTTGAGTTAGACTTTTAACCAGGGCAAGACCTACCCCAGAACCCAGGTGTTGTGTGCTGATGCGGTAGTAACGTTCAAAGATTTTATGGATAGATTCATTTGAAATTCCTATCCCTGAATCAGAAATACGGAAATAAATGTAATTATTTGACCTGTAATGCTCATTAAGTAATTGAAAACCAGTAAAGAAGGATGGTTTAAAGCTGCTCATATCAGTAAATACGTCAAAGGATATTTGACCCCCTTCCTCGGTATATTTAAATGAGTTACTTAACAGATTAAAAAGAATTTTTTCGACTATTAGTACGTCGAACCATCCCCTTAATGGCTTTTCATTGTTCTGCAGTGTATGGTCGATTAAGTTAAAGCGGATTTTTTTATTTGACGCCAGTGTTTCAAATTCTTCGGCAATATTAATACAGAATTGATGCACTGGAACCTCCTGGACTTGCAGTTTAATAATCTGATCTGCAACCTTTATGAAGTTCATGAGCTCACTAATCAAATTGAGTAGTCTTTTAGCATTTCTAAACATGAGCTGGTAAGCATTATCTAGCGAGCCATCTCTATTTTGGCGGATCAAATTTTCCATGGGGCCCAGAATCAGTGTAAGGGGAGTACGGAATTCGTGAGAAATATTGGTAAAGAACATCAGCTGTTGTTCTGCAAGCTCCTCATGTTGCTTGTGCATTTCTTCTCTTTTGTTTTCATTTACCTCGCGTACCGCAATCTCTCTTTTTAAACGGTACCATCTTGCCTGGTTGATATAAACAGCGGATAGACAAAGAATAAATATCAGCAAATAAACAATTTTTGCTAAATCAGATTTCCACCACGGTGGGGTGATGACTATTGAGGTTTCGGCCTGAGTTTTACTCCAGATGCCATCATTATTTGTAGCTTGGACGATAAATTTATAGCGGTTAAAATCTAGGTTACTATAGGCTGCGCTTGGGTTTCTTCCATCAGTAAATTTCCATTCTTTATCAAAGCCCACAAGTTTATAACGGTACCGACATTTCAAAGGATTGGCAAAATGCATGGACGAAAAGAAGATAACAAAATTGTTCTGCAGGTGATTGATCATCAATTCCGGTCCGTAACCGATAGCACTGGCCATTTTGTAGATTGGTTTTTGATTGTTGATCAATACGTCAGTGAGTATAGGACGGGCATCGATTTCATTTGCCTTTATATCTTTTGGGAAAAAGTAATTCAGACCACTAATTCCTCCAAAATACAGCCTTCCATCTGCACCTTTAAAAGAAGAGCCTACTTTAAAGCTATTGCCCTGCAATCCATCTTTTTTATCATATTGGATTAATCTTCCGGTTTGGGCGTTAAAACACTGCAATCCGTTTCCACCCATCCAGATGTTCCCCTCCTCATCAATCTCAAGGCTTTCCACATCTTTGAAAATGTCAGAATTTTCATTAAAAGTTTTAATGGTATAATTGTTTTTTGCGCTTATGGAGAGCCGGTTTAATCCACCTCCTATGGTTCCTATCCAGTAAGTGCTGTCATTTTGCTTACTTACAGGGTATGTGTAGTCTGAGCTTAATGAATTTGGTTTTGAAGATCCCCGGTAAGCAATTTTTTTTAGAATGTTTCCACTATCATCGATTGTTATGCGCTTTAAACCGTTCGTACTGGAAACAAACAATTGAGGTTTATTATTATCTGCAAAGATAAAATAACCTTCATCATAATATTTTACGTGATAAATATTATGTATGTCTTTATAAATCACTCCGAATTTGTTGGCATGATTGCCAAACCAGATGTTTCCATAATAGTCCTTGACTAGAGTTTCAATGATATAAGTCGGGAAATTCTCATAACCTCTTGGCTTCCACAATTCCCGCTTGTTCGCTTTTAAAATTTCTATCCCTGAATTGCTGCCAATCCACAGGTTACCATCGTAATCTTTTGCCAGGGCAGTAATAACATCTGTTCTTAACTTTACGGGTGTATTGTAGCTGTTGTAAAAGGTAAAATTACGTGTTTTTAAATTATATAGATTCAACCCGTTTACGGTGGTGCCGATCCACAGATTCTCGCCGTCTGCCAATACGGACCGCACATAATTACCGGAGAGGGAATTAGAAACTTCCGGATTATGCTTTAAGGTATAAAATAGCTTTTCATGGAGATCGCAGTAGTTAACGCCCCCCCCGAAGGTGGCCACCCAAAGACAACCTGACTGATCAATTATTCCCTTGGTAAGCGAATTAGAGTTTAGACTTTGCGGGGAATTTTTACTACTAATCGTTTGGATGTAATTAAAGTTGTTGTCAAGCTTGATCAAATTTTTTCCGGTCACAATCCAGTAATCAGTGGTGGTATTTTGTACGATGCTTCTAGCACGGCTAAAGTCTGAATGGGAATATTGTTTGTTTATGGAGAAATTTTCACCATTAACTAATGGCCGGTTTATTAAATAAGCTGTGTTTCCTGCGACTGTTAAGAGATGTTTTTGGTGGTCTAAAGACACCAGTAAAAAATTTTGTTCAGACACTCCTTGGATTGAGATTTTTTTAAACGTCAGCGTTTTATCTAATGTCCAAATGCCTTTGTTGCTCGAGAGATATAACTGGCCACTTTCATCGGTAGTCATATCTGAAAAATGTACATTTTTTGGTAAACTCAGCTGTCGCTCCTGAAGGGATTTTCCTTCTATTTTGTACAGTTTTAATGTTCCAGCAAGTAAACCGTATATCAGTTTCCCAATAGGCTTTATTATTTTTTCCAGCCTTGGAGAACTGTTTTTAGCGGTTTCAACAAGATCAATATATTGCTCTGATCCTGGATCAAAATACTGGAGCCCCCCTTCGGTGGAAAGCCATATTTTTCCATCTTGATCAGGATATAAATTCCTGATCCGGTTTTTATAAGCATTTTTTAAAGGAACGTTATTATTGTAATATTTTTTTACAGAATAACCATCAAATCTGTCTAGCCCAAAATAGGTGGCCACCCAGATGTAACCGTGTTTGTCCTGCGCCAGATCATTTGCGTCTGTATGGGACAAGCCTTCATCGACTGTAAGATAATTAAATTTATAGGAATAAGACTGACTGAAAATAGCATTCGTACCTATAATGTTAAAGATGAATATTAGTAACAGGGCCTTTACATATTTTCCATCCATTAACTTATTAAGGTTTTTTATTTCCATTGATGTTTTTAAATTCAGTTAAAACTACAAATAACGTGCTTGAAATTGAACAACTATTTCTAAAGTAAATGTGGAAACCCGTTATTCAGATAGTACTGAATGACATGTTTAGATGCTCAATCCATTTTATAAAAATTGTTAATTAAATATATATAGCGAAAATGCTTTTATGTGCTGAATATTTTAACGGCGGTATCCAAAAAATGCACATCATGTCACTAAAAATGTATGATTTGGCAATCGAACAGAATAAATTATTAGAGTCCTTTGCAGCAAACAAATTTAAAACTGGATAGCCTTCATTGAAAGTTGGAGAATATTACAAAGTAACCTTTAATAGTAAATACGTTTATGAACAACTTCTTATCCAAAAAAGGGATTATCAAACTTACATTGGCATTTATTTTCCTCTTGACTCATTACACGAATTCAACAGCACAAAATAAGGAAGAAACCTTTCTCTCTAAACAAGATACTGCATCATTACCCCTGGAAATAGAAGATCCTGAAAATATTGGGATAAACAAAGAAGCTGCCCATGCAACCCTAATGCCGTATGCAAATTTAAAGGAAGCGCTAAAGGCCAACAGGCATGCTTCTTCTTTTAGCAGAAGTCTAAACGGAATGTGGAAATTCAACTGGGTAGACTGGCCCCAGAAGCGCCCAGTTCATTTTTATAAAACTGATTATGATGTTTCTAAATGGAAAGACATCAAAGTACCCTCAAACTTTCAGGTAGAAGGTTACGGCACCCCGGACTACAGCAACTTTACCTTGATTTTTCAAAGCGATTTCCCAAGAGTAATGACTGCCCCTAAAAATAGAAAATACACTACACTTTCTGAACGTAACCCGGTAGGTAGTTACCGTCGTGATTTTATGGTTCCTGAAAACTGGAATGGCCGCCGCATATTTGTTACTTTTGATGGAGTTGATGCCGGATTCTTTTTGTGGGTAAATGGCAAGAAAGTAGGCTACAGTGTAAATAGCCGAAACGCTGCCGAGTTTGACCTGACAAAATATGTGAAACCGGGTAAAAACATGATAGCTGTTGAAGTGTACCGGTTTGTATCGGGAAGTTATCTGGAAAATCAGGACATGTGGCGCCTTAGCGGAATATTCAGGAATGTAACCCTTTGGAGCGCTCCGCAACAGCACATTCGCGATTACTTTGTTAAAACTAACCTTGATGATAAATATCAGGATGCTGAGGTAACCGCTATTACCAAAGTCAAAAACTATGGCACCATCGCTACCAAGGCCCGGCAGTTAACTATTACTTTATATAATGGTTCGGTACCGGTTCCGGGGGCAGTAGGAAAAAAAACTGTCCCAGCGTTAAAACCAGGAGAGGAAGTAACGGTTGATGTAAATTTCCAAGTGAGCAACCCGCAAAAATGGACCGCGGAAACTCCTAAACTATATACATCAGTTATTACCCTAAATGAGGGAGCCCTTACCGTGGAAACTTTATCATCGCGTACGGGTTTTCGCGAGATACAGATCAAGGGTCGTTTATTCCTGGTAAATGGCGTTCCTATTAAACTTAAAGGTGTAAACCGCCATGAGAATTTCCCTGATGACGGCCATGCCATTACAGAAGCCCAGATGATCAAGGACATCATCCTGATCAAACAAACCAACAGTAACCATGTGCGAACATCCCACTACTCAGATGATCCTCGGTGGTATGAATTGTGCGATGAGTATGGTATATTTTTAGTTGCTGAGGCCAATGTAGAGTGCCATGCTGAGCAAAATCAGTTTAATGAAGAACCTACAATTAAAGCAGCTATTATTGATCGGAACGTAGCCAACGTACAGAATTTTAAGAACCATCCATCAGTTGTTATCTGGTCATTGGGGAATGAGAACGGCCGTGGCGGAACTAATTTTCGCGCGGCGTTAAAAGCAATAAAAGAAATTGACCCGGACAGGCCATCGCATTATGAGGGTTTCGGTACCGGTGACGACCGTAATCCTGCCGATATGGATAGCCAAATGTATACCGGCATAGCCAGCCTGGAAAAAGCTGCGATAGATAGTAATTTAACCAAGCCATTCTATTTATGCGAGTACGCTCATGCGATGTTCAACTCGATGGGATCAGTTGATCTGTATAACGAAATGTTCGATAAATACCCGGCCTTATTGGGTGGTGCGATTTGGGAATGGCAAGATCAGGGCCTTTATAATAACCGCGACCTTAAACATCCCATTACGGCATTTGGCGGTGGCTTTGGCGATTACCCAAATGATCATTACTTCATACATAAAGGTGTAGTGTCATCGGACAGATCACCCAAGCCTCATTTTCCGGAACTTAAACATGCTTACCAGTGGATCAGCATCCGTGCTAAGGATCTTAAGAGTAAAGCTTTTACCGTTAAAAACCGCTATCAGTTTACAAATCTTCGCGATTTTGTTGGCAGGTGGGAATTGAGCGAAAATGGCAGCATCATCTCCTCAGGTGATTTAGTGGTTGGATCTGTGAATCCAAGCGAGGAAAAAGTATTTAAACTTCCTTACCAAATCAAGGCCAGGGCAGGCGCTGAATATTTTGTCCGGGTATCATTCCAGTTGGCAACCGACAAACTTTGGGCTGCGAAAGGATTTGAAATTGCCGCACAACAATTTGAATTAGCTATACCTGTACCAGTGGTAGCGAGCGCTTCTCTAGGGGGTAACCTGACTGTAAATGATTCAAAAAACGAAATTGGGGTTACAGGTGCTGATTTTAGCGTGGTGTTTGATAAGATTAAAGGCTCTTTCACCAAAATGGTAAAAGATGGTGAAAACATCCTTAGAGATCAAGGTGGGCCGGTTCTGCACTTATGGCGTGCGCCACACCAGCAAGATGATATGTGGGCTTATCGTGACTGGATGAAAAATGGCTTAAAAAATATTTCTTGGGTAACTGAGGGTGTTAAGGCAACCCAACTGGCTGGTAACTTGGTGCAAATAAGCGTAAGCTTGAAAGGAACAGGTGGCGAAAATTTTGTTGTACAGCATAAAGCTATTTATACGATCAATGGTAATGGCGTAATAAAAGCGGTAAATAACGTAAATTTTAGCGACCCTAAATTGGTGCTTGCCAGGATAGGCGTACGTATGCTGTTGAATCAGGACCTCAATCAATTTGATTTCCTGGGCCGGGGGCCGATGGAAAACTATAGTGACCGTAAAAGCGGCTTTGATGTGGGCCATTATGCAAGCAGTGTAGCTGAACAAATGACGGGTTACGAAAAACCAATAGAACAAGGTAATCATGAAGATGTGCGCTGGGCCAACCTTACCTCTTCAAAAGGATTAGGAATAAATATTAAACAAATAGACTCAGTATTGCAGATCGCTGCGTTGCCTTACAGCGATGAAGAAATGGACCCAGTTGAATACAAAATTGATCTGCCAAAAAGCAAAGGCACGGTATTGTGCATTAGCCATAAAACCTTGGGTGTTGGATCAAATAGCTGCGGTCCCCGACCGTTGGAACAATATCAGGTATATGCAAAACCAACAACCTTTAGCTACCAGATTACCTTAACTGGTAAAAAATAAAAGTTACCGGCGCTGCCGCCAATTTTTATTTTCTTCTTGTACTTTTGATGGAGTTCAGTTAGAGTGTTGCATGGAACTCTGCTGTTCCTAATTTGCCACGACCAGATACTTGCAGCCGCTACGAGCAGAACTACTATTAAAATGATTTCAGTGCTGTATTTTTTGCCGGCGTTTTACGGAAGCTCTGTTTTATAGATATTTTTTCTATTTTTCATATCTATCAAAATAGATTCAGCGAATCTACTTTGATGTTTTTCGGCTTGAGAGATTAAGATTGTAAATAAAAATGTAAACTTTGTAAATAGAAACTTAACACTATGCTTGATAGCCAAAATCTCCTATCCGGGAAAGGCAAGTACCTTGTTGGATCAATACTGCTTTTGTTTATTTCTGCAATCTGCGTAGCTTCAGCATAACTGATAGCGACGATTTTGCTATTGCAAGAAGGGAAGTCTTACTCCGCAGGATCGGACATGAATTACTTTTACAGTCGGGCGACAGTATATCAAGGGTTCTACCGGTAAAGAAGATTGCTATTAGTGAGTATCAGATCAGTTTTGAGAATGAGCTTACTTTTCAAGCAGATTCCCTGGTGAATACTACTCAGCGTCTTTTAGCAAAAGACCTGCTCGCACTTGATTACGTTGTTAATGTTCTGAACATTGGCAAGTCCGGTGTAGCCTATGGATATGCTATATCAGAAAATAAAAGGGATGATATTGTTGCTTGTATAGGAAGAAAGCAACCTAGAGCTCGTTACGTTATCACCATTAAATTTAAACCGACGGGCATAAATACAATAAAGAATGAAGTTCTGCTAGGCGGTTTGCCTTTTTTAGCATTTGTTGGGTTTATTTTTTTGAGATCTGTTAAGCCGCGTAAATCGCCACCTGACGCTCCGAATACTAACATCTTCGCTTTGGGCTCAGCGTTGTTTGACGCAAAGAACCGTAAGCTCATTATAAATGGAAATCCAATAGACTTGACCGGAACTGAAACACGTGTGCTTATCATATTCGCCTTATCTCCTAACGAGACTATAGAGAGAAATAGGCTGCAAAAAGAGATATGGGAAGATGAAGGTGTTATTGTCGGGCGCAGTCTGGATATGTTCATATCAAAACTTAGAAAAAAACTGGAATTTGACCCCAATAGCAATATTGTTGTTGTGCGTGGCAAAGGCTATAAGCTTGAGATTATCTCATAGGAAGAGGCTCCCTACAATTACTTTTTTAATGGCGGATAAATTAACAACTAAATTGATTCGAAGCATTGTGTTTGGAAAATATAATTATCCAGTTTTACCGACCTACACGGTTACAATTAAATGAAGGTATTCATGTAACGCATTATCATTATTTCGAAGTTTTATATCAGCAATTTTTTAGGGAACCTTCGTTTTTTAATACAAATTCCGATCATTTTTACATGCCTATATTAAGTAGACTCACAGCTTCTTTTCGTGCACATCCATTTTCTTACCGTCAAAGCTAAATGTACCAGAAATAACTTTTAAGGTTAATTTTGTGATCCTGAATTTGACGAAGAAAGACCAATTTGGAATCAAAATTCTTCAATTTGTGGATCCACAGTCTTGGAATACCATCCGACAATTACTCCATCAATTTTCATAGCCGCCGAGTATATTAACGTATATCTAAAATATCCCCTGGTTTGCAGTTTAATTGACGACAAATAGCCTCTAATGTATTAAAACGAATTCCCTTCACCTTTCCTGTTTTTAAAAGGGATAAATTAGTCATTGAAATACCCACTTTCTCAGCAAGTTCAGTCAAAGAAATCTTGCTTTTTGCCATCTCTATATCAAGGTTTACAATAATTGCCACTATACAAATCCCTCGTTTTCTTTTTTAAGTTCCAATCCAGAATTGAATATTTCGGCTACTATATAAAAAATTATAGCTATCAACAAAACTTCAAAGTTTAACACTGGATCAACTGAAAATTTAATAGGTTTTGAAAAATTGGCGTTTAAAATCTGAAGCTCAAACAGATATAATATAATTTGAACTGGTAGAATCAAAGCAATAAAAAACGCGATACGCTTGAGCGTAATAACATTTTCAAACGTGAAAGGAACTCCCTTATGAAGACTTGAGAAAAGCTTTCGTAGATGATAAATAATCGAAAATATTAGGCACTCGATAGCAAAGAGTAAAAAAATTGAAGATGATTTAACAAGAAGCGTGTTTTTAATTTTTAGTCCTAAGGTTGCGGTTGATGTTCTCAATATTACATCCTTAACTTCATCTGTGTTTAAATCAATTTTTTCTGAAAAATCATATTGTGGAATATGCACAGTAGTATTCCAATCTGCGTAAGTGTTAAATGCGAATTCGTAGAATAGCATACTTCCAGCTATTGTAGCTAACACAATATTGAAATACCAACCTACATCTAAAATGACTTTAATCACTCGGATAACACGTCTACTCTTTCTCATATCTATAAATTATGATACAAATCTACAACTTACACCACAACAAAGCAAAAGTATATTTATGTTTTACGTAAAAAATTATGTGTTAAACATAAAAGATAAGACGAATAGGGTTGCACTACGCCGAAGCGTTGACGTCATTCCGGAGTCTACATGTTTAAAACTGGAATGGGGTAATGTGATAGGTTAGATGATTGACATGGACAGCTTTCACCTCGTATCTAATTAATTGCAATTGTTTGGGAAAGCGGATCTTCTGTCTAACGGAACAATTTGGTTCGTTTAGTAACAATAGTTGTTTCTCTTTGGAATACTTGATGCATAAGATTTTCAGTAAAAATTAGTAGGGGATACCGTCGTTTTTCGAGAAGCTAATAGAAAGCAGCAAAATACTGTTGAAGAATTCTTGCAATTTATCAATAAAGTTCACAGTTATTCGTTACATGAAACTATTACAGATTGGTCATTACACAAAGCTGCATACATGGCAATATTTTTTTGTAATCAGTCGATAGTAATGCAGGAAAGTCCCATGTTATCAATTATACTAGATAACTATTTAAATTCAATACCTTTTAAAAGACTTGTTACTGCTGTTGCAGGCCTGCCGAAGACTCATCTGGAATGTCTCTCTGGCATATCCAACAAGCCCCCGTTTTTCGGCAGGCCCTAAAGCTTTTTTTCAATCACATCTTTAAGAACAGTAATCTGAAATATCTGTTCAGCTACAATCTTTTTGTATTGTACCAGCTCCTTCTCCAAGTCTTTCAGTTGCTTAACCTGGGAAACCTCCATCCCAGAATACTTGCTTTTCCATTTGTAAAATGTCCCCTGACTAATGCAATGCTCGCGGCAGATATCCGAAACTGATTTCCCTGATTCCTGTGAAGACAAAATCTTGATGATTTGTGGATCACTAAAATTGCTTTTTTTCATTACCCTAAATTTATTAAATACTACACTTATTTCTGTAGCTGTTTTTAGGGAAGATTACATTAGCAGCTAAATTCTACTTTTGAATGGTCTGATTTTACGGGAAGCTTACATGGTCGAGTTATTTGGGAAACATCGCCATAAAGTAACTTGTTTAGAATGCCCTCGTTGGACTTAATGACGTGTTCTGTTACTTGACCAGCGGTCCAACTTCCTTCATTTGGAACTCTATTAAGTTTCTGCTCTGAAAATTAGCAAAGCTGATGAATAAAATCTCGATGGGCATTTTCTATCCCATCGATAAGTTCTTATTATGAATATTCATCGGGCAGAAATCTAGCTATTTAATAACCAGGATTTTGTTCAAGCAAATGATTTTTATTTACTTCATCGCGACTAAATGGCCTGAAATAAAGCTTATTATCCCAACTTCGGTTTTCCTGCGCATTTTCTATTACCGAATTATAGGTATAATCGTACACAGAAGCATCATAATGATAAGGTGCAGACATGGTTTTGCCTGCTTTGAATTTTCCTGTAACTTTGATGTAGGTTACTTTTCTACCAAGCGTTTCCTCCGCAATTAACCACCTACGTGTATCGTGATAACGCTGTTCTTCGTAGGCCATTTCAATACGGCGTTCATGTCGATAAACATTCCTAAGTTCTGCTTGATCTGTCGTGGTAATCTCTACCATACCTGCTCTGAATCGTATTTTATTAAGCCAGCTTTTTGCATTGGTTAATTCTCCAAGCTCAATACTAGCTTCAATATAATTAAATACGGCTTCAGTATACCTGAAAAAAGGCCATGGCACATTTTGCGACATGGTTGCATCCACAATATTTGGATCTGTATCTATAAATTTATGATAATAGTAACCTGTCCAGCTACCGTTCCAGTTTTCAATAGAACTTGCTCTGGTATCTAAACCTTTAAAATCTATTTTATTGCTACCGTCCATTAAATCATAAATGCCTGTCTGAATTTGATTCGCTGGATCAACATTTCCAGATACTTTATCACGCGGTTTCCAGCCTGCGCCATCATATAAAATCGTAGCATAAAATCGAGGATCTCTATTTTGATAAGGAGCGGCTTTTTGAGCAGGATTTGTCCAACTAAATTTTGTTCCATCTGCCATATCATAATCATCAACCAATAGACCTATGGGTGTATTTCCTGCCCAATTATGATACCCATTAGGACCATTTTGTTGGGCATGTTTGATGTTGTTTTGAATAATAAAATATCGGGCAAAAATTAGTTCAGAGGCAGCTGAGGCATCTATATTTGGTGCTTTACTTGCGCCTCCCATAGCGATGCTTTTGTAATTATTACTTCCTTCTGCCACAGAAACTGGAGCGGAAAGACCAAGTTTATAACCCGAACCTAAATCCATAACTGCCTTTGCAGCAGTTTGGGCTAACTTGTATCGGTCATTTTGATTACCACTTGCATAACTCAAAAAATCTAGCTTTTGAGCTCCAATTGAAATAATTTTTGCAGTAAGTTTAGACCGTTCATGTAAATCACTTGCAGCATAAATTAATACTCTCGATTTTAGTGCTAAGCAAGCAAGCGCAGTAGTACGCCCTTTATCCAGTGTTTTACCTGTTAATAATGTACTGGCCTGATCGCAATTTTTTATTATAAAATTGATACATTCTTCATAAGTGTTACGTTTCAAATTAAAATCATCGCTCAAAGCATACGTTTTCGTAATAATAGGGACACCGCCGTAGAAACGTAACATTTGCTGATAAAAATAAGCCCTTAAAAAATAGGCCTCCCCCAAAAGTTGATCTTTTAAAACTTTACTGGAAAGGCTGTTGTCGCCACCCACAATTCTTTCAACTACTGTGTTACAGGCCCTGATGCGGTTATACATTTGCTTATAATCCCAAGTATTATCTACCCAACCCAATGTGGAGGGGTTAATGGTTGCGTTATTGATTAGATCGATTCCACGTGTAGGATGCGTAAACATCGCTTCATCAGAAACTGAAGCCAGCATTTGTTCAGAAAATCCGCCAATTCCTAAGCCATTGTAAATTTCATTAACAAAGGCCTGGGCAAGTGCAGGATCCTTCCAAACCAGATCTGCAGATATCTTATCTGGTGGAATTACATTCATAAAATCTTTCTTACAAGAGCCCGCAAGAAAAGTTATAAATACCAGGAGATATAGATTTATGTTTTTATTTATTGCTTTCATATTTTTCGTTGTAATTAACAAATAGTTATACATTTTTAAAAAACCGCCTTAATGCCCATATTGATTACCCTAGCTTGTGGGTAGTATTGACCGCTAGAATTGGTCGATTCTGGATCCCAAACCTTGATCTTATCAAGTGTAGCTAAATTAAGGCCATTTGCGTAAATCCGAAGGCTACTGAGGCCAACTTTTTCTATCCAGTTGGTCGGTAATGTATAACCAAGCTCCACGTTTTTAAGTCTGACATAATTATTACTCCTCAACCAATAGGTATTGTTTAGCGCATTGTTTGAATCTGTGTAGTAAGTTGCTCCTCTATTGGATAAGCGCGGGTTTACAGCACTTGGGTTATCTATGCTCCAACGGTTTTGATAAGAATATTCTAAAAAGTTCCCTATATCACCCGATTCTGTAAGACCTACAATCTGCATCCCTCCGGTTGCTCCTTGAATAAGCACCGATAAATCAAATCCTTTATATTGTAGATTAAAATTAAATCCACCTGTAAATGTTGGTGTACCATTTTTATCTAAACGAATTTTATCATCTGCATTAATTTTTCCATCGCCGTTAGTATCTTTAAACCTCATATCACCTGGGCGCAGGTTATTGGTTAGTGCGCTATAATTTAGGGTATTTGAACTAATTGCAGATTGATCTTTAAAAACGCCATCATAATCATATACCAACCACGAACCAGTTACTTTACCTGTAGAACGTTGCCATTCTGGAGCACCAGGTGTTTCATCCCAGAATATAATTTTATTCTTTGCATAGCCTCCATTTACACTCATGCCAAAACCTAGATCTCCAGCTTGATCATTGTAGCCTAATTTAAATTCAAAACCTCTATTATTAACTTTCCCTAAATTAACTGGGGGCAATTGGTCGACAATACCAGAACTTTCGGGAACAGAATTTCCTCTACTAATTAGGATATTGGTTCTTTTATTGGAGAATAAATCAAACTCAAAAGAAAGCTTATTATTAAAGAAAGATGCATCTAAACCAATGTTGGTATTATTGGCAACTTCCCAACCAAAATCTAAATTGGGCACTTTACCTTCTGATAATGATTTAGTAATTAAATCATTAAACACATAGCTTCCGAAATTCATCAAGCTTAAATATTGATATTCTTGCAATGCATCTCCGAAATAAGCTTCGGCACCCATCTGACCCCAAGAAGCTCTTAATTTTAAGTTGTTTACGAACTTAACATTGTCTTTAAAAAAGGGTTCTTCAGATAATCTCCAACCCACGGAAACCCCTGGAAAGAAACCAAAGCGACTTGCTTTTGGAAAAATGTATGATCCATCTACACGCCATAAAAATTCAGCTAAGTATTTTTCTTTATAGTTATATCCGGCTCTTCCGAAGTAACTTAATCTTGCTCTATTAAAAAGGTTGTTAGGATTACCAGGATTGTTCCCTAAACTTTGCTCTTTCTCATCACCAGCCAGTAATTGCTCAATCGCTGATGATAAAAAGTATCTTCTAAAGGCAGTAAAGCCATCATTAGTAATTTGCTCTCTGGTTACGCCTGCCAATAAACCAATGGTGTGATCCCCAATTTTCTTATCATAATTAACCATTCCGGTTAAGTTGATGGCTAATTGACCGCCAGCAGTTTCCCTAAGTCGAGGATCGGCATAAGGAGAACGCACAGTTCCATTAAGCACTGGAGTAACTCCATCTGCTTCGAAAGTTTTTTTATCCCAATCGTATAGTGTCCATGGCAATTGCCAATTCTTTTGCCTTCCAGAATACTTATCTATGGCTGCGGTTCCAGTTACTTTTAAGCCCTCAACACCCGGAATTTTAATTTCCACTTTACCCGTAGTTTGAAAATAATCCCGAACATCCTTATTATATCCTGTGATATCCGTGGAGGAAACAACAGGATTATATCCATATTCTATATCTCTCCCTGGCAATCCATTCGGCCATACCGCTATTTCAGTTGGTCTTCCTCTCATCAAAAATCTAAAGATATCACCTGCTCCTACTGTTGGGAAATTACGGTTTTCTTCTCTGGCGGTCATGCCTAGAGTTGTGGTAATGTATTTACTTACTTTTGCTTCCAGATTTATACGCATATCATATTGCTTGTAACCGGTAGCAGAATTTTTATAATAGCCATCTTGATCAAGATAGCCAAGCGAGATTAAATATTTCACATTTTCACTTCCACCATTTATCTGTAGGTTATGTCTTTGTTGAGGTGACCACTCTTTAAATACGGTTTTAAACCAATCAGTATTAGAGTATCGCAAAGGATCAGATCCATCACCTAATTTCTGGATTTCACTTGGCTTATAAGCTGCATTAATCGTTTTATTCCCTGCTGACAAATACGTGCCAGTAGTTTTGAAACTGTTCCAAGCTGCACTCCATTCATTTGGATTAAGGTCGGAACCAAAAATATTTAGTTCATTCAGTATTTCGGCATATTGGGTGGAATTGGCCATTTTAGGGATTCTTGTGGGCTGCTGTACTCCACTACTGAAATCATACGAAAACTGCGGTTTGCCCGATTTACCTAATTTAGTGGTGATCAAAATTACTCCATTGGCAGCCTGTGAACCATAAATAGCCGCAGATGCATCTTTTAAAACTGATACACTTTCAATATCGTTAGGGTTTAGCCTTTCTATACCACCGGCACGATTCGGTATTCCATCAATTACTATTAAGGCATTGTTATTACCCAAGGAGTTAATCCCTCGAATTCGAATGGTTGAACCATCATATCCTGGCTCTCCACTTCCTTGCAATGCAGTGACACCCGGTAAACGCCCAGCTAAGGAATTGGTCAGATTTACTGAGGAAGATTTAGCCAATTCTGTTCCTTTTACCGACGCTACTGCACCTGATACAACCGCCTTCTTTTGGGTGCCATAACCAACTACAATTACTTCTGATAAATTATGATTGTCTTCTAATAACCTAACGTTAATATTACTTTGGTTTTTCACCTGAATTTCTTGATCCGCATAGCCAACATAAGTAAATATTAAGGCCGCATCTTGGGGGACTTTAATACTAAACCTTCCTGCTACGTCAGTTACAGCACTTGCAGACCCGCCCTTTACTTTAATACTTACGCCTGGAATTGGTCCATTAGCGTCCGTTACCTGTCCTTTTACAATGATATCCTGATATGGAGGTTTATAAAAATCCAATGGTTCATTCTTTTTTAATATTGATTTCGCAGATAGGTTAGCTTGCGGATAAAAAATGAGACCGCTACCGTAAATAAAAAATAGGCTGCTTCTGACAAAAGTCCTCATTAGATTTCTTTTCATAGTTTAATTTGTTTCATTAGAAATGGATTGTAACATTATTATATACTTATCAGTAATATTGAGTTATTATGATTTATATCCTAGAAATGTGACCAATTGCTTTAAAAGTATACATCAAAAGATGATAAAAAAGATTCAAGTTTCCTTCAATCATATCGACAAATAATTATTTAATCAACATAAAAAACAAGCCTGTCGTTTAGAAAAGCACTCTTTAGGTATTAAATTTACTTCGTAAGACTTACCATATTTTGCTTAACAGACTAAAAGTTCATACATGGTTAACGTAATATAGGAATATTGGTGACTTAAAGTAGGATGGTTACCCCAAAAGTGAAACCAAATTTATACGTATATAGGATCCTTTTCCAAATATTGCTTAAATCATCTCTGTTTCAACTCAATCAACCACTCGTACATATTCTTAAAACGTTTAGGACACTATTGATATAAAACATATTTTTTTGACCAGCTAGGTTGAGAACCGAGTACTTATTTCAAAATGTCCTAGAGTGTAATTTGCATATTGACTTCCTTGAGGATGTGCTAACTTATTCTGTATAAGAACAAAATGAAGTATTAATTTTACAATTTTATCATAGCATTAAGCGATTTGGGCATATTCTAGTTTCTATCACTTGTAGTTTCTATCTTTAATAGATACGCCAAATAGTGGATGTCTTCATGAATCTAAATAGTGAATTTTCTGATTTTCAATTGATCCAGCTTGTTAAAACTGGAGATCATAGTGCATTTTCGGAAATTTACAATAGATATTGGGGAATTCTTTTTGCCCACTGCCTTAAGATGCTTAGGAATGAAGCCGAAGCACAGGATGTTGTGCAGGATCTTTTTATGAGCTTCTGGGCAAAATCAGCTGAGCTCGATCTTAAAATCAATCTGCTGGGTTATTTATATGTTACCGCTAGGCATAAGGTATTGAACACCATACGCAAACGGAAAACTAGCGACAGGTTTATTGATGGATTGGAGGCTTATGTACTTATGCATAGCGATTCTATCATTGATCAGATTAATGAGAAAGAACTGGCTGTCGCAATAGAAACTGAGATTAAAAATCTTCCTGAAAAGATGAGAGTCGTTTTTGAATATAGCCGGAAAGAATACCTTTCTCATCGTGAAATTGCTGACCAGCTAGGCATATCGGATAAAACAGTTAAAAAGCAGGTTGCCAATGCTATTCGGATACTCCGTTTAAAACTCACCGTTCCGGCCGCATTAATTACTATACTCGACTGGTACCTTCAAAAATAATTTTTCTCTTCTTCTACTCCCTTGTGCTTTGGCAGGTGTCTTTAAGGTATTAGGATCAAAACTCTCATGGATAAACAAAACGTAGAAGAACTTATAGACCGATACTTAACGGGAAATTGTACTCCGAAAGAAAAAGCGCTTGTAGAGCGTTTTTATATGGGAGAGGTTTTAATACGTGAACTTCCTGACTGTGGTGCTGATCCAATGCTTGCCAAAGATGCAATGTGGGAGAGCATCTCGGAGGCTGCACAATTTGGTCATGCTTTTAATCCCAACAAGAGATTAAGATTTTACAAAACGATAGCTGCAGCAGCATTAATAATTATAGTGGGGCTTGCATTTTATTTTTATCCTAAAAATACTATTAATAGGAATCAACTGGTGAAACAGAAGCAGCGCATCGATATCAATCCGGGTGGAAACAAGGCGATACTAACCTTGGGGAATGGGCAGCAGATTGTATTAAATGAAGCTTCGGCTGGGGTACTTGCAAATCAGGCGGGAGTAGTGATTAAAAAAACGAAGGATGGTCAATTGGTGTACAGTATTGGCCGAGATTATATTTTAGGTGATGATTTATCTTTTAATACTATTTCTACCCCAAGGGGAGGACAATATCAGGTAATCTTGCCTGATGGAACGAACATTTGGCTAAATGCCGCAACAACAGTAAGTTTTCCTGCCCGTTTTACTGGTAAGGAAAGAAACGTGAACTTAACCGGTGAGGCCTATTTTGAGGTAGCAAAAAACAAAAAAATGCCATTCAGGGTAAGCAGTGACAAACAAATTATTGAGGTGCTAGGAACTCATTTTAACATCAATAATTATGCGGATGAAAACGGTGTCAAAACAACTTTATTGGAAGGATCAGTTAGGATAACTCAAAAGAAACGTGGCAATAGGTCTGTTAGTTCTAGTCATATAGTGTTAAAGCCAGGAGAACAATCTAATGTGGAGTCGGATTTAAAAGTAAAGAAGGTAGATCTTCAGGAGGTCATGGCCTGGAAAAACAACAGATTTACTTTTAATAGTCAGCCGCTGGAAGCAATTATGCGTCAGGTATCTAGGTGGTACAATGTTGATGTGGAATATAAGGGGAACATTTCAGCGAAAGTATTTACCGGTACAGTCTCCCGCTATGCCAATGTTTCACAGGTCTTGAAGATGCTTGAATTAACAAATCTGGTTCATTTTAAAATTGAAGAAAGGAGAATAATAGTTATGCCATAAGATAACTTACCATCAAATGAACCTTAAAATACCGGAAGCGCTGATAACACTTCCGATAAAGTAGGGGTTTCCATATTGATCATTGCGACTAAACAAAATCAAATAATATCGAATCGTTCAAATTCCATAAGGAATAAACGGTTCATGAAAAACTAACCTAACCAAATGTATGAAATTTTATGCTTTATTGAGGTATAAGCTAATTATGCTCACGAATCAGCAATTGCATCCGGGAATTACTCGGGTGTTATTTAACCGGGAACTGACAAAGAAAATAATAATGTTTGCCAAATTAACCTTTTTTTTATTGATCACCTTGTTTCTTCAAATGGGGATTGCTGCCAATGCGCAGAGAATCACGCTGTCTGCAAAGAACAAGGGCCTAAAGGAGGTCTTTAAACAAATTGGAAAACAAAGTGGATACCAGTTCCTGTATGGGGATGATGTACTTTCGGGAACCCGTCATATAAATGTTATGGCGAATAATGCTTCATTGGAAGAAGTACTTAGACAATGTTTTGTAGGACAACCAATTACTTATACCATCGTAGACAAGACGGTGATAATTAAGCCGGCTATTCCTATCAGAACTACTTATATGATGGCAGCTGGTTTTTTGAGAGGAAAGGTAAGTGAAGGTAAGACCGGGTTGCCTATGGCGGGGGTAACCATTAAACTAGAGGGTGAAGGAGCTAACCTGACCAAAACATCGAATGAGATTGGTACTTATACTTTTGCTAATCTGAAACCCGGCACCTATAAAATTACCTGGCATTACATAGGCTACACCACACAATCAAAAGACATTACGATTGCGGATGGGCAAAATCCTGATCTGAACGTTAACCTTCAGGAAGAGGTAGCACAATTGGGTGAGCTCGTTGTGGTTGGTTTTGGCACCCAAAAGAAAGCCGATCTTACTGGCGCAGTCGGGGTGGTGAATGTAGAAAAAGCACTCACCTCAAGACCGGTTACCAATGTCCAGGAATTACTTGCAGGAACAGTTCCAGGACTGAATATTTCAAAGGGTTCCGGAGCAGTAGGTTCAGGTGCCAGTTTAAATATCCGTGGAACATCTACCATTGGGGGGAGTTCTGGCGTACTGGTACTGATTGATGGATTTCCAGGTAATATCTATACCTTAAATCCTAACGATATTGAAAGCATTTCTGTACTTAAGGATGCCGCATCAGCCTCAATTTATGGCTCCAGAGCGGCTAATGGTGTTTTATTGGTCACTACAAAAAAAGGAAATAAAACCGGCAAGGCTATCGTAGAAGTGAACAGCAGCATAGGTGTGCAACAGCCTCAATTTATGCTTGACTTTGTTGGCGCTGCAGATTATATGAAGTTATGGGATCAGGCACTTGTAAATGACGGTAAGCAAGCACTTTATGGAGCTAAAGGATTTGAGGATCTCGCCGCCGGGAAATATGCGGATAATAAATGGTATAAAGAGATCTATAAAAAAAATACCTTGATAAACAACAACAGTCTTGCAATTTCCGGCGGAACTGAAAATGTTACTTATCGGATATCTGGTTCTTACGATTATCAGGATGGAACGTTGCCCCAGAATAACTACAATAAATATACCTTTCGACCTGATGTAAATATCAAAATTTCCGATAAGCTTAAACTCGCTACTAATCTGCAATATACTCAAACATATATTATGCAGCCTCAAGGTGGAACCGATGCCTGGCAGTCAGAGGCGGCTCGCGCTGCACCTATTAGTCCAATCTATACTACAAAAGGCCAATATGGTGTCGGGTCTTCTATGGTTGGTAATACCATAGCTGGCTTAAATAAAGGTGGATACAATTATGCCAAGTATAAAGAACTGTTTGGTGTAGCGGATTTGATTTATACACCGATACAGAATTTAAATATTAAAGGTTCTTATGCGAGGACTTCGACAGATCAGCGTACCACTGACAGATTACTTGCGTATAACCTTTATGATGACAATGGAGAGATCGCAGCTAAGAAAAATATTGTAACAGGATTGACTGAGAGTTTTTCGAGCAATTACAGAAATGTTTTTCAGGCAACAGCTGATTATGCTTATAATTTAAAAAAGCATGCCTTTAAAGCTTTAGCAGGTTATTCACAGGAATATGTTTACAACAATAGCTTTAATGCATACCGTGATAATCTGCCTTTTGGAAATATAGATGTTTTAAATACAGGATCATCTACCAACATGCAGAATTCCGGTACTGCTTCTGATGTGGCCATCAGGTCCTATTTCGGAAGACTAAATTATGACTACGACGGGAAATACCTCTTACAGGCAAATATCCGAGCCGATGGTTCTTCACGTTTTGCTCAGGGACACAAATGGGGTTACTTTCCATCATTCTCGGCAGGCTGGAACATTCACAAAGAGTCATTTTTTGACATCTCATGGGTGAGCAGCTTAAAGCTTCGCGGATCATGGGGCATTCTGGGAGATGCGGAGAAAGTTGGCTTATACCCAACTGCCGAAGTATTAACCTATAACCCTATTGTTTATGGGTTTAATGGGGTGACCGTCCCAGGGGCGTACAATGGCGTGTCTGTAAACAGAGGTATCAGTTGGGAAGAGTCTAAGCAGACAGATTTTGGTGTGGACATTACCTTATTGGGACAGAGGATAGCGATTAGTGTGGATTACTTCATAAATAAAAGAGATAATATTTTAAATAATCCACCGGTTAGTGCAGAATTCGGTTTACCTGCACCATTCAGTAATTTATTGAAAATGAATAGTAAAGGTTGGGAATTCTTGGTGAACTATAAGGATAATTCAGGTGATTTCGATTGGGGGATTGATTTTAATACTTCTTTTTCTAAAAATAAGGTCACTGATCTTGCTGGTAAAGGCCCGCAAATTGGGGATACTTACACCGATGTAGGTCTGCAATATCAATTGCCCTACGGTCTAAAAGCTATTGGCCTGTTTCAAAGTGCCGAAGAAATTACAAACAGCCCAAATCAGGGACCCAATGTATTTCCAGGAAACATCAAATATCAGGATACGAATAATGACAAGGTTATTGATGGTAAAGATAGGGTGATCTTAAATGATAAGGTAGTAATGAGATTTGGTTCCAATCTCAATTTTGGATGGAAGAACTTTGATATTTCTGCAAATCTAACCGGCGCGCTGAATGGAATGAGGTATATGAATGGTTATGAAGGATGGGCTTTTTTTCTTTCCCAAAACGCGCGTCCCCTTGCATTGGATAATTGGATACCAGATAATCCAAACGCTACTTATCCGAGATTGTCGATTCAAAATACTTCTAATGATACTAAGTATTCGAGCTATTGGCTGAGAAAAGCGAATTATATAAAAATACAGAATATACAGCTTGGTTATCAATTGCCGCAATCTGCACTGAGCAGATTAAAACTCAACTCACTTAGACTTTTTGCATCTGTTCAAAACCTGGCAACCATTACAAACTATACCGGTTTTGATCCGGAAGGAGGGTATTATCCACTTTCCAGAACGCTATCATTTGGCTTAAACCTTAAATTCTAAAAAGATGAAAAGAAATTATATTTACCTATTACTTGCTGTGATTTTCATTACCAGCAGTTGCAAAAAAGATTTTTTAGATACCTCCCCGCTTGACCAATCTTCTGAAGCAATTTATTGGAAGACAGCAGACGATGCGCAAGCTGGTTTGAATGCCGTGTACGCTACCTTACCCGACAGTCGTGATTTCTGGCGGGATTGCAGTAGCGATAATTCAGTTATGACTAATGCTTGGGGAGAAGGTGGAATGGGCTATATCAGTATGGGTACTTATTCTGCAACCGATGGTTACATCGCTGAGGAATGGCGTTATGATCACATCCGCAGAGCATTATACTTTATTGATAAGTTAAGTGCGATGAGCATTGATGCCAATATTAAAAAGAGATTTGATGCTGAAGCCAGGTTTGTTTTGGCCATGAGGTATTTCCGTATGGTCCAATTGTTCGGGGACTTGCCATTAATTAAAGAAAAACCCATTACGCTGGAGGAATCAAATTTATCGCGCAGTCCTAAGCAGGACGTTCTGGATTATGCCTTAGAAAACGTAGAGACTGCCATTGCAGGTTTGCCTGCAACGTATGGGGCAGCAGCAGACAAAGGGCGTATTACTAAGGCAGCGGCTTTGATGTTAAGGGCGAATATTTATTTGTATATGGCCAGTATGAAAAAGTTTCATGATGGGCAAAATGACGTAGCTTTATGGACGGAGGCAGCCAAATCTGCGAATGAGGTAACCACAATGGGCTATGACCTTGAAAATGAGTATTCTACGTTATTCAAAAAAGAAGCTAATAACAATAATAGAGAGGTGATATTAGCTTATCAGTATGTTCAGGATAAATTTACCCAGTTCCTCGCCGTTTTGGCTTCTCCTACCGGAACAGGTATAACAGGTGCGGGATGGGCAAGTTTCTGTCCTACCAGGGATCTGGTTGATTCTTATGAATGTGCGGATGGTAAATCCATTAAAACATCAGCTATCTATGATGTGAATAAGCCTTATGAAAATAGGGATGGTCGGTTAAAAATGACTTTCATGCTTCCTGGTGTTCCTGTATTGAGACCGAATGGAACGTTTACGCCTTATCAACCACATCCGTCTTACAATATGCCCGAACGAATGAACAATGAAGGGGGTGGTTTAACAGGTTATATGTACTTAAAGTTTAATGATTTAACCAATCCTAAACCTGGAGAGAACTGGGCCAATTGGCCAATCTATCGTTATTCTGAAACATTGTTAGTGCTTGCAGAAGCTTTGAATGAGTCAGATCCTGGTAATACCAGGATTACGTGGGCAATGAATAAAGTAAGGACAAGAGCCGGACTTCCAGGCATTGATGTCTTACTAGGCGACCAGGTTAAAATGCGCGAAGCGATCCGCGAAGAACGCCGCCACGAGTTTGTTGCTGAGCACAAAAGATATTTTGATTTGCTGAGATGGAAAACAGCGGAACTGGTACTGAGTAAACCTGCCTATGGCATTAACAGTAATGTCGCCGATCCTGTTGGTGACTGGACAAAACCCATGTTTAAGGCCCAGGACAGAGTGTTTAATGCAAATAAGAATTACATATGGCCAGTTCCTCAATCTATCATCGATAGAAATAAGAATCTGTTGCCTCAAAATAAAGGTTGGTAGAATGGTAGCACAGGGCAGTCCTATGGAGTTAAACTAAAATAAAGAATTTTAATATGCAGAATAAATCATCAAACAGAAGAGATTTTATTAAAAAAGCCGGTCTGCTTACGGCTAGTCTGGCAGCGGTACAGTTCCCGGTATGGGGTAAAAGTATATTTGCATTAGATTATCCTCTTCACAACATACCCGAAAGTAAGGACTTAGATCCACAATGGGTCAAATCACTTTACAACCGGGGCGAAGAGACGACTTATTTTAAAAGTAAAAATGAATTTAAATATATTGGGATGCCTGTGGGTGGCCTTCACGCCGGAACCGTATATGTTGGTGGCGATGGACGACTCTGGTTATGGCAAATCTATAATGAAACATTTGAAGGTGCACAAGAGGGGATAGAACCTAAAACTGTGAACTGGAATGATGGAACAGAAGTAAGAAAGATTCGTTCCAGAGATGGCTCTGCTTACATTGAACCGGCTATTGCCAACAACAAACGAGTATTAGAACAAGGTTTTGCCGTAAAAGCCGTTTTGAATGGCAAAACCTTTATTAAAGAATTAAGTGAAGAGCATTGGGATGAGATCGAATTTAAACCAGCCTACCCAATAGCTACCATAAAATACAGCAGTAAAGATTTTCCTGTTGCGGTATACCTAAAGGTGTATTCTCCATTTATTCCTTTAGATGCACAGAATTCGGCTTTGCCTGTAACCATTTTACGATTAGAAATAAAGAATACCACCAACAGTAATATAAATGTTTCTGTATTGGGGTGGATGGAAAACGGAGTTAACAAGTTAAGCGGAAAGCTAAATACCGGAAAAAGGAAAAATGAGGTTGTAACAGCTCAAAACTCAAGCAGCATCCTATCTTCGTTTGAAGCTGTTACCGATGATTTAAAAAATGCACAAGACAGCGGCACTATGTGTTTCATCCTCCATAAGGCAAAAGGTAAAACACATGCTGCTATTGAGCCCTGGCCGATTACGGACAAGCATTTTAATGCTGTGGTCACCAGTTCAGCATCCGCAGATGCCCCTGCAAAACTGGTCGGTGGAATTGAAGTTACTGCAGACCTTAACCCTGGAAAATCAGTTACTGCCGATTATTCAATCAGCTGGCACTTCAATAATGCAAATGTTAACCTCAAGAAAATAGTTAAGGATGCAGAACATGGGTTTCATTATGCCACCCGATTTAAAGATGCCGGAGCTGTGGGTGCATACCTGCAGTCAAATTTTGAAAAGCTAACAAAAACAACAGAGTTGTGGAGTTCAACATGGAATGACGCTACACTTCCACACTGGTTTCTGGAGCGAACCTTCATTAATATTGATACACTGGCGACAGCAAATACTTATCGTTTTGCTGATGGCAGATTCTGGAGCTGGGAAGGAGTGGGCGCTTGTGCCGGAACCTGTACGCATGTATGGCAATATGCACAAGCGGTAGCCAGAATATTTCCCGAACTGGAGCGTGACCTGAGACATCGTGTAGATTTAGGTATTGGGTTTAAGGAAGATAGTGGTGCCATTATATTCCGTGCAGAAAACGAAAGCAGACCGGCAATTGACGGACAAGCAGGTACTGTTCTTAGGTTTTACCGTGAACATCAAATGAGTGGCGACGATACTTTTCTGCAAACCAACTGGCCCAAAATCAAAAAGGCAACTCAGTTCATGCTGGATCAGGATAAGAATGGCGACGGTATGACGGATACACCAATGGAGAACACCTTGGATGCGGTATGGGAAGGTGAAATTGCGTGGATTGTTGGTCTTTGTATTGCTGCAGCGAGAGCAGGCCAGGCCATGGCAGAGGAAATGAACGATACTGCATTTGCCAAAACCTGTCAAACCTATGTAACCAATGGTCGTAAGAACATGGAACAGGAACTTTTTAATGGCGAATACTTTATCCATCGGCCAGATAAGGTTCAGGGACGTAAGAAACTGGGCTCTTATAATACCTGTCATATTGATCAGGTATACGGTCAAAGCTGGGCATTTCAGGTAGGACTGCCACGGGTGTTGAGTAAACATAAAGCTGTCGCCGCACTAAAAGCCTTGTGGAAATATAACTTTACTACCGATGTTGGGCCATACATCAAAACCCATGTGGGTGGCAGGCCATATGCCTTGCCAGGAGAAGGTGGAATGGTAATGAACACCAATCCGTATAACGAAGCTAAACCATTTGGAGAGAATGTAACCTGGCAACTGGGATACTTTCACGAATGCATGAGTGGGTTTGAGCATCAGGTTGCAGCACACCTCATGGCCGAAGGCATGGTTGAGGAAAGTTTGATCCTTACCCGATTTATTCATGATAGGTATCATGCGGCTAAAAGAAACCCATTTAACGAGATTGAGTGCAGCGATCATTATGCAAGGGCAATGGCAAGTTATGGAACCTTTATTAACGCGTGTGGATTTGAATACCATGGTCCCAAAGGCTATATCAAATTTTCTCCGGCCTGGAATGCAGAGAACTTTAAAGCGCCTTTTACTTCAGCTAATGGATGGGGCAGTTACACACAGAAAAAAACAGGAGCTAAACAGCTTCACACCATAAATTTAAAATATGGTGAATTGCAGTTACAGGAATTGGCATTTAACAAAATAGGTCCAGGTAGTATAAAATCTGTTTCAGTAATGCTGGGCGCTCAAAATATTCCTGTTCAATTCTTACAGAACGGTCCCGAATTGCGGATTACCAGCAATAAGAAGATCAGCGTTAAAACAAATGAGCATTTAGATATTACTTTTTCATAAATAGATAAGTAGCATGAGAAAATTAAAGGATATGTATAAGAAACTGTTGACAGTTTTACTGTTTATTGCTTCAGTAGCCTTGTTTGGTTGCCAGGAACCTACAAGCAAAACGAATGGAGCCACTCTGTATAAAGATCAGAACTGGAAAGAAAAACTTAATCAGAAATTGCAAATGCTCGGCCACAGGAATTGGATTCTTGTTGTTGATAAAGCCTTCCCAGAGCAAAATGCTCCGGGAATGGAATACATTTATGTTAATGAAGGTCTATTGCCTGTGTTAAAGCAGGTACTTACGCAAATCAATTTGTCTAGTCATGTTAAACCCATTATCTATCAGGATAAGGAGTTAGGTTTTATTACAGAAAATCAGGCTAAGGGGGTTAAACAGTTTGTCAAGGAATCAAAAATGATCTTTGGCCATCAAACTGTTCAAACGATGCTTCACGATTCAGTATTCAGGAAACTGGATACGGAGTCGAAATTGTTCAAAGTTCTGGTCATTAAAACAAATGAGACCATTCCCTACACTTCGGTCTTTTTACAGTTGGATTGTGCTTACTGGAATGGCGATAAAGAAAAGCAATTGAGGGATGCAATGAATGTCCAATAATTATGATGTCTAAAGTTGGTTACACTCATTGCCAGAAAACGCTTTTATAGGAATTGGAAGCATTTGGCCTCTGTGACAAAAGAACAGAATTTCCAAAAAAAATAGGACTTATAATTTCGGTGACCCAGATGGATTCATGTGTTTACATCATTTTCAAATTATCATCAACTCGACAGCAAGGACTGCGGTCCTACTTGTCTTAAAATTATAGCTAAAAATTACGTGAGGAATTACTTGAGAAGGAATCAATTTTTATGATTTAAGTGAAGCACACTTAAATTCTTTGTGCGCAGTCAGCATTTTAAGTGTACACTTAAGGATTTATGTGCACACTTACCAGTTTAGGTGTTCAGTTAACTCATTTTAGGTGTAAAACCTTCTTTTTTTTAATATCAGTATTGTAGGTTCGTTTCAGCAATCAACCAATGCTGCTTCTAATCATGCTACTAAATACTACTACATTTCCCTATTTCAGGACTACAAAGAAGAGCCTCAGTGGTTCATTACTAGTTGCCTCTGCTATGTCTCGGCTTCGTGTCTGCTTCGGGTCTGCTTCGTGTCTGCTTCGGCTCGGCCCGAAGGAAACAGCCATAAAACACATAGCAAAGCGGTATCCGAAAAGCTTCCGTACCAACCACATATCAACCAGAACGTTTCATCAAAAGACAAAGTTGGAAAGGTCTAAAATTAAATTACCGGAATGCCGGATCAATTAGGTTGCCTATATGAGTTGTATTGTGGTTTAGTTGTAGTCGCCACAAGTAGGTTGCACACAGATTCTGTGTTGAATTCCAAATAATTTTTAAATTTGTTTAATTAAAAGCGGCTTTATGTTATCCTGATTAGGACAGTTCATTTTCTTAATCGCGGCTCTAACTATTTGGTCCGCAAGAGAGCAAGAAATACTCGGTGCATAGATTGGCTCTTATCTGGAAATGTTTTTAATTGTAAAATTAGTTTGAATTTGCACCAAAACTTCGGAATATCTTCAATGTTTATCACTTAATTTATGACAAGGAGTTTTGGATTTGAATTAATATTAGGGTAAACCAAAAATAGTAACTACATTCAGCCAACACGAACTTTTTTATTGATAGAATTTTACAAAACGTTAGGTTTGGCCATTAATGAACGCATAGTTTTCTTGACTGGGGTTTAAACTTAAAAGTGTTAGCAATGTTAATTTTAGTTAAACCAACATAACATGGACAGAAAAGATTTTTTAAACAGCATGGGCATGAGTGCCGGGGCATTTGCACTTATAAACTGCATAGGTTGTAAGAAAAGTGATAACTCACCTTCTCCCGATACCAAAGACTCTACGGGCCTTAACTTCACGCTTGATTTAAGCTTAGCAGCCAATGCAGCTTTGCTAACTAACGGTGGTTCGTTGGTTTCTAATGGAGTAATTGTTGCGAGGACTAAAACAGGTAACTACATCGCTGTTCAGCGTTCTTGTACGCACGAAAGCTATACACTGACCTATCAATCCGTCGATAGCAGGTTTTATTGTCCGAACCATGGCTCAACCTTCTCTGAGGGCGGCACGGTAACCAATGGTCCCGCATCGCGGTCGCTTACTGTGTACAATACAAGCCTAACAGGCACTTCACTTAGAATTTATTCTTAACAAAACGAAAATACTATTTATCATCCTGATTAGTATTCTTTTCGCTCTAACTCTAACAAAGGAAAAACGGCGCTTTATAAACCCCATACCTAGAAACATGACTGAATATTCCAGACAAAACGTAGGATAAATTTATTTTGACATCACCTAGGGCAATCCCAGCTTTAAGCCAAGTATTGCCAAGCCAATTTGTTTGAGCTAACAAAGTTTTCATAACGATGATAAAATAGGCGGTAAAGAGGAGGAAGGGTTCTTAGGAAGTAGCCGTCTGGCTGAGTTGCTCGCTTTGCTTCCGAAGCTTATGGTTTTTCGTTGACAATAATTGTGGGACAGAAAAATGATGCTAAGCAAAATTATTTATTCTCAAAGTTTATGACCTATATTCATACTAGAATTAAGACTTCTGTCACGCTATTATCTCTATGCTTATCCTCGTTGTTTACCAAGGCCTTACCTGTAAGAGATACCACAATAACCGTCCAGATAGATTTGAAAAGGAAGGCTCAGGTTATTGATAATTTTGGTTCTTCAGGTTGCTGGTTCTCAGAAGGAATAGGTAAATATTGGCCTAAGGAAAAAAGAGAGAAAATTGCTGAATTACTTTTTAGTAAGAAATTGGACGCCGCGGGCCAACCTCAGGGAATTGGCTTATCTGCCTGGCGATTCAATATAGGTGCTGGCACGATGGAGCAGGGCGATAGCAGCGGCATCAAAGATTTTAGAAAAAGATCTGATTCGTTTTTGAATGCTGATGGTACTTACGACTGGAATAAACAGGCAGGCCATCGTTTTTTTTTAAAAAAGGCTAAAGACTATGGCGTAGAAAACCTAATCGCTTTTTCAAATTCACCTCCGGTTCAGTTTACAAAGAATGGGTTAGGATTTAAGACGGAAAGGGATTATAGATCAAATCTTCGTGAGGATTCCTATTTAGCATATGCAAATTTTTTAAGCACCGTGATAAAGCATTTTGATCAGCAGGGTCTGCATTTCAAGTATGTGAGTCCTGTTAATGAGCCTCAATGGGATTGGTCTAGAAAATATATGAAGGCTGATCAGGAGGGAAGTCCTTGGAGAAATGAAGAGATTTATAATGTTGTGAAGGCCTTAAATTCAACTTTGAAGGACAGAAAACTAAGTAGTAAAATTTTGGTCTCAGAAGCCGGAGCTTTAAATTATTTGTATGGAGGTTCTGGCGGGTCTTCAAGGCAAATTCAAAACTTCTTCGATCCTAAGAGTAAAATGTACATTGGTGAATTTGCTCATGTCCCAAGGATCATTGCCGGGCACAGCTACTTTACAGAATCAAACGACCATATTTTGGTGGAAACCAGGAAACAATTGGCAGATACAGTTAAGGCGTTCGGCCTAGCTTATTGGCAATCGGAATATTCAATGTTGGCAGATGGTTTCAAGGATGGCCAGAAAGGGCCGAGAACAACTATGGATTGCGCCTTGTTTTTATCTAAGGTTATTCACAACGATCTAGCTATAGGTAATGCTACTGCATGGCAGTTCTGGAATGCTTATGAACCTGGGCCTGCTAATTTTAACACAAGGTATTATTTGATCGCCCTTCAGCCCGAAGCAGATTTTAAAAACGGGAATTTTAGTGTTACTAAAAATCTATGGGCGCTTGGGCATTATAGTAGGTTTATCCGACCCGGAATGATTAGAATTTTTACTGAATCAGAGGGTGACAAGACTTCCAATAGGGTTAAAAACTTAATGGTGTCTTCCTACTTAGACAGGGACAATAAATTAGTGTTAGTTGCTATTAATTATGGACCAGCCGGGATAGACCTGCAATTGAAGCTAAAAAATGCAAAGAAAAAATACAGTAGATTGTCCAGATACCTGACCACAGCTGACGAGGATATAAATATGAAGCCCGAGTTCTTAAAAGAGTTGAAAAATGTGATATCACTACCTGCTCGTTCCATCTCTACAATAGTGATGGAGTAGTGATATTAAAAACTCAATTACAAAACTTCAGCAAGGATTGCTAACTTACATGCCTGCCGTTACAATATAACATTGAATTCGATATATTAATGCCAAAACCTGCTTTACCAACTATTGAAAATCCACCTGTAAAAAAAGAGAGCTTTTGGTTTGGCCTAATTGGAAGTCCGGCAGCGTTTTCGTTGGAAAGTCGAATCTTTCATTCTATCAGTGTTAGTTTAGTTTTTCTGAGTTGGTTCTACACGCTGTATAACTTATATGCCGGGCTATATGTAGGTTCGCTTTCTGGTTTTCTATTCAGCTTATTGTTTTTACACCAATATTACCAATCCAGGTATCGGGCAAGAGCTCACAACAACATCGTCTTCGGTCTGGCGGGTTTACTTATTTTTGGTCTCAATTACTTCAGCAACTCTGGTATAGACGGCTCGACTGATTTGATTTGGCCCACCTATCTGTTACTTGTCTTTGCAATTACGCCATATCGTCAGCACCTGTTGTGGCTGGCGATTTATCTGCTAACCTTTTTCATATTACACCTTGTAGAGTTTTACTATCCCTCTTTAGTACAACATCCTTTTGAAGCAGGAAAAGGGCAGTTCATCGACCGCGTCACTGCTTTTCCAATTCCAGCCATTTCAATTTACATCATCATTAAATTTCTTAGAAAGAGTTACGATAAGGAGCGTAATGCTGCGGATGAGAGGGCCGTGGCATTGGAACAGAGCAGCATTGAAAAAAACCGCATGATGTCTATTATTTCGCATGATCTTCGTAGCCCGTTAATGAATGTTCAAGGATATCTTCAATTACTTAATGGAAATGATTTGGAAGAATCAGAAAGGATTATGATGCAAAAGGCTCTGCTAACATCAACAAACAACGCCATGGAAATGCTCTCCAATTTGCTTCATTGGTCTAAATCTCAAATGGAAGGCGCTAACGTTTATCTTTTAGAGTTGAATCTGGCAGATTCTTTATTTAGTACCATAGAAATGGAGCAGGCAAATGCATTGAAAAAAGGTATTTCACTTGCCTGCAATATTCCAAGAGAAATTGTCATTGTTGCTGATCTTGATATGCTACAAATAGTGGTACGTAACCTAATTAATAACGCAGTTAAATTCACAGCAGAAGGCGGAGTGATCACCATAGATGCTGCAAAAGTGAAGGATGAATGTAAAATCACTATTGCCGACAATGGAAATGGAATTTCTGAAGAAAAGCAGGGAATAATTTTTTCTATGAATGCTGAGCCTTCGTTAGGAACTAATAACGAAAGAGGCGTCGGTTTAGGTTTAGTATTATGCAAGGAGTTTATAGAACGCCAGAAGGGAAGAATAAGCTTTGAGAGTCAGCAAGGAAAGGGTTCAAATTTCTTCGTTTTTTTACCTTTAAAATCCTAATCTACATCAACACGGAAATTTCTTCCACCAAATTTGGAAAGATTATAATTGAGATTCAACGTGAAAACCCGGGTCTGTTGCCTATTCCTACTGTCTATAATAGTGTTTCCTGATACCGTTCTTGAAAGGTTGTTACCCTGCCCAAGAATATCATTGGCATTGATGCTCAACCTCAGCGATTTTGACTTTAAAAAACCTTTTTCCAGGCCTCCACTTAAAATAAAGGGATTTGCATTAGGAAGAGAATAACCGTAGTTCATTCTTTTGCTACCATAGAAGTTAATATAATAAGATTTCCTGATCGTTATTCGACCAGAAAACTTAAGGTTGACATTGGTAACATCTTGAATCGATTGTGCTCCAGTACCATCATTATGATTTGTATTATAATTTATCCCACCATTAAGGTTTAGCGCTTTGAGTTGAAGTCGGCTATCTAAAGATCCTCCAAAGGTTTTTGTTCTAAAAAACGCTGGCGCCCCAATCTGGCCGATTCCGATAGGTTGATATTCTGAATATCTGTATAAGTTATTTGCATTGTTATTACTATTTACTGAATAGTTAACTTCAGCGTTAACCGACATTTTATTGTACGTGAGGTTACTGCCCAATCTTTGAGAAAAATTCAGACCCTTTCCGAAAGCTTTTTGATTATTGAAAATTATTGCTCTGTTTGAGAACCCCACGGAACCTGAATAGTGAATTGCGCTTTTGTTTTTTGAAATGGGGATATGGAGGTTATAATTGCTGTTAACCTGATAGTTCCCATTCACATTTTCGTATCGGGTAATCTGCTTAAAACTGTTCAGCGTATCCGGTATTAATGTCACGTTTTCTACGATCTCTCTTTGTACTGCAGATCCGTCAATGCTTACTTGCAAAGATCTGCCTGTTTTAATGTGGGAATAATTGAAGTTTGCATTCAGATTATGACTGAATGAAGGTTTCAAGTCAGGATTGCCAACCACTATGTTTTGCAGGCTCTGGGCATTACGAATAGGTTGTATCTGATTAATCGTTGGGTTTCTATTTGAGCCTTGATAGTTCATGGAAATCATCTTGCCCTCGCTAAGTGTTTTACTGAAGTTTAATGTTGGAGCGTAGTTAAACGTATTATTGTATGTAGTCTGCTTTAATTTCAGATCGCGATTAGAAAGTATATTTGGACTGGCATTTAAACCAAAATTATATCTCTTTTGCTTTGAACTGTAATTATAATTTAAACTTGCTACTTGATTTAATGAGGTGCTATTGAAGGAAGTACTTAGGGAGTCGACAAAAAAAACTTTGCCACTGGTATTATTGAACGCAAATGTAGATACTAGATTTCTAGATTTTGATGCTGAGGCATTGTAGCCAATATTTATGCTCTGTTTAGCCAACGTATCTTTAAGTTTCTTCAACCCAATACTGTAACTGAAACTAATAAGAAAATTCTCTTGGCCATTCCTGCTATTTAGTTCCCTGTTTAGTAATGAATCTTTTTGCAGGATGCCGGTCCTTTTGTCATAGTAAAGAGTATTCGTTCTAATATTCTGGTCGCTGTTTTTTTTAGAGGTCGAGAATGAAAATCTACCAGAGAAAGAGTTGTTTGAGTTTATCAGTTTTTTAGAGAAGTTCATTCCTGTGTTTATGTTGGGGGAAATACTGCGAGCGCTGTTGCTGTTCGTTAAATCCTGAAGAATAACTCCAGACTGGCGGTTAGATGATAGGTTTTGGTTAGTGGAATTGTTATAATTGGCATTTAGGAATCCATTAAAAAAGATCTTTTTATTGTTGAAGTTTATGTCTGAGTTAAGACCGTGGTTGTTACCACCGTTACCTCCCTGGTTTTGAGAATTATTGATGAAATTTCCCTCTGGATTTACTGACTCAATAACTTGTTCGTTGGAGAATGCATTGCTATTGTTGTTAAAATTATAGCCGACTCCAGCCCTCATATTTTCGCCAATCTTATTGTTGTGATTCAATCCCAAACTTATAAATCTATTGGTTCCAACTCCATTGTTTGATGTATTGGCATTAATATTTGCTGAGCTTTGCTTTGCCCCATCCCATAGGTTGAACTGCGCTCCACTTCCAATCATTTCATTTGTACCGGCATTTCCCGACATCCCTCCAAATCCCCCCTTATTCATGTCTGCTTTGGTGACGATATTTAGCATCTTCTTTGGCTCGCCTATCTTAATGCCAGTGAAATTTGCTTCGTCACCAAAATCATCGATCACCTGGATCTTAGAAACTATTCCAGCAGGTAGTTTTCCAATAAATTCCTTTATGTCGCTTGTAAAAAAATCTTCGCCATTCACCCGAAGCTTGACCATCTCTTTACCCATAGTTTTTACTCCATATTGATCATCTACATCCATTCCCGGAAACTGCTTGATCAAATCCGCAACATTATCACCTTCATTCACCCTAAAGGCCGCAGCGTTGTATTCAACTGTATCCTGCATGAACCTCACTGGGTTGGGCTTCGCGTTTATAACTACCTCATCCAGCATTTGATTAGAGGGCTTCAAAATCAACTCATTTAACTTTTTGTGTTTTTCTTTTTCAGTGAAGGAATATTGGGCTTTGAAAGTCATGTAGCCGATGTGAGAGATCTCCAACCTGAAGTTTTCTGGGTTAATTCTTGAAAAGCTAAAATTACCGTGCTCGTCTGTTTGAGTGGTAACTGTATCTTTTAATAGGATAATCATTACTTTGGAATTGGATATTGCCTTATTCGTCGAATCGGTTACTGAGCCGGATACCTTGTGCTTAGCTTGCCCGAAAACTTGTAGCATACAGCAAAATATGATTAAGAGAGTGAGTGCGCTAATCTTTTTCAACGTTAGGTGTTTATATACAAACTTAAATCTTTATTTTTACTCATGCCAGCCTTGTCTCACTTCTTATTGGCGCCTCTGTAAAATGATAATTATCTTGCTAATTTAACCGGGAACCTGGGCAAAGATGCGACTTAACATCTCGTAAAGTTCAGGATGCATCTTCTGAAACTTTTTAGGCTTTTCGAAAAAGTATTCCGAAGCGACTGCAAGAAATTCTGCTTCGCTAGTTATGGCGTAGGGATTAATGTCCGAATGCCCAGCTTCAATGGCATTCATTTCTTTGTGCATCATTTTTAGCCATGGAGTAGCGTATTGATGTGGTAAGAGATTTTCTGGAATACCATCAGTAGCACCATCAGATTTATCTAGTAAGTGCACAAATTCATGTATCGCGGTATTTTCCTTTCCCGAAGTGCTGGAAAAACCTCTGAGTAAAGCGAGTCTTGATAATAGCATCTGGCCATTCATGAATCCGGAACCTACCATGCCCAGTATATTTCGACTCTCACCTTCAAATTGGAAGTCAGTGTTAAAAGTATCAGGATAAAGAACGATGTTACTTAAGTTTTTATATTTCCAGTCTGGAAAGCCAAATATTGGAATGACAGCACTTGAGGCAATCAGCATCCGATCAAGGTCGGTAATTTCTGTGCCAACACCTTCAATGCGTATTTCTTCCAGGAAAGCAATAACCAAGCGCATAAATCTAGATTTACCAACGGTATCAAGGTTTTGATAAAATAGAACTTCACGATTTAAAATCTTAGCATAATCTATTACAGTATTTGAGGACTTATCTATTGAATTTTTTCTTTTGCCCAAAAGAAGGCAGCCTGCTATGATCATGATTGCTATACTAATGAAGAGTATTGTCATAGTTATGGGCGTTAAAAATCTATATCGGACAACGAAAAGGTTGTCGTAATGTTTGTTAGCAATGTATACAATTTCTATTTTAATAAATATTTTTGTACCGAGAGATTATACAAACGATTAAATATTCTGGAAGAATACCTGGATATTTTCTACCTGTTCCCTTTTTGAGATGGCGTAAATAAGCAATTTATCTGCTGAAAATTTAAGTTTATATTTACATCATTGAAAAGAGGTTTTATTAAATCGTTCCTATTGTTGACCACAACCTTTTTTGCAGGCCATTCTTTAGGCTACGCTCAATCATTCATGCCAAGGAGCACTGATTCGGCGAAAAATGATACGATTGCGACCCAATACGATATTGCCGATTTGTTTACAGAGATCTTTCATCCCAATAAAACTGTCGATCCAAATCGAAAGTCTTCAGGCATTATTATCATTCCTAATGTGGCTTATAACCCAAGTATTGGTGCACAAATTGGTATTAAAGCTATTGTTGGCAAAATTCTTGGAGATGAACCAAATACGTTAATGTCTGTCGCTGCTTCAGCCTCCATCACCACGAAGGGCATCTTATATTTTTACCTTAACCACAATATTTACACGCCAGCTAACACTTACAATTTACAAGGTAGTTTAATTGCTGCTAAGACTGTAACACCTGATTTCGGGTTGGGAATAGGGAAAGCAGGAAACGGAAGCGCCGCAGATTTAGCGCTAAGTAATCCTGATCGAAAGGGCTACGTTCTTCATGCAGAGTATTAGAGTTTTAAAGAGAAAATTTACAAGCAAGTTTATGAAAATCTCTTTGTTGGCGCGGGAGCTTCTTTTGATATTCTAATGGTTTGTTATTTAACTTTCAGTATACCACCAGAGACAATCAGAACAGAGCTTATAAGGGAATCTATGCAGATGCTGGTATTCGTATCAATCAAACGTGGTTGGATAGTTCGAAAAATGCGGTCCAGATTATCACTGATTTTAGGAAGTACTGGAGTTTATCATCCGGAAATCCTAAACATGTTATTGCTTTTTGGAACTGGGGTTCTTACCTGTTGAGTGGCGTTCTGCCTTATCTGGAATTAACAGGAACAGGAAAAGATGCCTACTTCCGGAGTGGCAGAGGATATACAGTGGGATATTTTAAAGCGCCACAATATTTTTATTCAGAACTTGAACATCGTTTTCCAATTACTCGAAATAACTTTTTAAGCGGTGTCACCTTTTTTAATATTCAGACTGCTAATGACATGCAGGGCACTAAACTGTTCGAAAGGTGGCAACCTGGCGGGGGAGCAGGCTTAAGGGTGCTTTTTAATAAAGAAACGCGAACTAACTTATGCCTGGATTACGCTTTTGGTAAATATGGCGCCAGAGGTTTCTTTTTAGGTATTACTGAGGTATTTTAGAATTGCTAGGTCAAAGAATCAATGTCTGCAACGCTTTTTTTCGTGTATCCGTCCTTGATTGCAAGTAGATCAAAAGCTACATAAGTGACCATGCCATAATCTGCAGTTTTTCATCAGTGGGCACCTTTGAGCCAATATCGTTTACATAATTGGTAAAAGTAGATAAGATATAGGATTTGTAAAATGCTAATTTGCCAGAATAAAATATAAATAAACCTGTAAATAAACATATTTATGAAACGTAATGTTCTAATCATTGTGCTGTTGCTATTTGTATTCAAAGCAAATGCCCAGCAATCTTCAAGTTATGTTCCATCTCCCTCCAACTTAAAAGCAAGAGAAAAATTTATGGATATGAAGTTTGGCTTGTTCATTCATTGGGGCATATATAGCGTTCTAGGCGATGGAGAGTGGATCATGCATACTCGAAAAATACCATATTACAATTATAAAAGGTTAGCTGATTTCTTTAATCCACAAGAATTTAATGCGAAGGAGTGGGTCGCTTTAGCAAAAAACTCAGGTATGAAATACATTACTATTACCTCGAGGCACCATGACGGTTTTAGTATGTTCAATACAAAAGCCTCGCCTTATAACATCGTAGATGCAACACCCTACAAAAAGGATCCCTTAAAAGAGCTTGCTGATGAATGTGTTAAAGAAGGAATTGAACTTAGGTTTTATTATTCGCTATTAGACTGGGGCAGAGAAGATTATTCTTTTGGTAGTAAAATAGTTAATGGTAAGCCTGTAAAAGGAGACTGGGATAGCTATATAAATTTTATGAAAACGCAGTTGACGGAATTGATCACAAATTATCCAAGTATTAAAGGAATTTGGTTTGACGGCGACTGGGAACGTAAAGACGTCAATTGGCACTATGATGAGATCTATGCATTAATCCATAAATTGAATCCGGAAATCATGATTGGGAACAACCATCATCTGGCGCCGAAAGCTGGTGAGGATTTTCAATTGTTCGAAAAGGATCTTCCGGGTAATAATACTGCAGGATTTAGTGCTGGAGCGAAAATTGGTACTATTCCATTAGAGACTTGTGAAACGATGAACGGCAGCTGGGGTTTCAATATTAATGACCGCAGCTACAAGTCTGTTAAGCAACTTGTACATTACCTCGTAAATGCAGCTGGTAGAGATGCAAATTTTCTTTTGAATGTAGGTCCAATGCCCAATGGAAAAATCCAACCAGAGTTTTCCGATACCCTTTTAAAGATTGGGGATTGGATGAAGGTAAACAGTGAGAGCATTTATGGTACGCGAGGTAATGTCGTGGCTGCACAACTTTGGGGTGTGGTTACAGCAAAAGAGAAAATTTGGTATACACATGTGCTTACTTTACCAGACAATAAAACTGTGACTGTTCCAGTGGGGAATAAAAAAGTCAGGTCGGCAACTTTGCTGGATGGTAATAGAAAACTCAAGTTCAAGCAGGATAAGGGTGATTTAACTATAAATCTTGAAACTGCATCGGCAGAGAGCCTAGATACTGTGGTAAAGTTGACTTTTTAGATTTTTCGCTAATGCTTGCCTTTAAATATTAAATTTAGCCGATGGAATACTTACTCGGTATTGATATTGGAACAGGAAGCACAAAGGCCGTTGCAGTCGGTTTAGGAGGTGAGACACTATCAGTTCATCAGGTTTACAATGATACCAAATCAACGCAGGGTGGTTTTGCAGAGCAGGATCCAGAAGCGATCTGGATTGCCTTCAAGACCTGCTTGCTAACATTTTATGATAAGCTCAGCATCCAGCCTCTCGCAATTTCATTAAGCAGTGCCATGCATGGTTTGATCTTGGCCGATGAGCATAATGAATTGCTCTCTCCGATGATTACCTGGGCGGATTCAAGAAGTGCAGCTATTGCGGCACGCATTAAAGATTCTGAAGCCGGGAAATGGCTTTACGAACGTACCGGAACTCCTATTCATGCCATGTCGCCCCTTTGTAAGATCATTTGGTTTAGAGAAAATCAACCTGCTTTATTTGAAAAATTGCACAGGGTTTTTTCTATCAAAGAATATATCTGGTACAAGCTTTTTGCTGAATTTGCTGTTGACCATTCCATTGCCTCCTCCACAGGCCTCTTCAATATTCATAGTCTGGAATGGGATAGTCAAGCTCTTGAATTGGCTGGAATATTTAAAGAACAACTTTCTACGCTTGTGCAGACCGATTATACGCGTTCTGGACTTGAATTGAGAGATCAAAGTCTTAGTGCTTTTGCCTCTACTCAATTTGTAATTGGTGCAAGTGATGGCTGTCTGGCAAACCTAGGAAGTCTTGCAATCGAGCCTGGCATAGCTGCTTTGACAATTGGCACCAGCGGGGCTGTAAGAGTGGCGAGTAGAATTCCTATTATTAATTATCCTGCTATGACCTTTAATTATGTTTTGGATAATGAATTTTTCATTTGTGGTGGAGCTGTTAACAATGGTGGGTCTGCTGTTCAATGGTTGTTAAAGAATATTTTCGGGGAATCGGAGCTGACTGAGATCGTCTACACGCAACTATTTAAGCGCATTAGTCAAGTTGAAGCAGGTAGCGATAGTTTATTGTTTTTACCTTACTTGTCAGGGGAACGTGCTCCATTGTGGGATTCGGACAGTTGCGGAACATTTTTTGGACTAAGACTTCATCACAGCAGACCTCAGCTCGCGAGAGCTGTTCTGGAAGGCATATGCTTTACCTTGTATGAGGTGTTGCAGGTGGTGGAAAGTAATGGTGAAGCAATTACCCAATTGAATGTAAGCGGTGGCTTTGTTCAGTCTGAAGTTTGGATGCAAATATTGGCAGATATAACCGGTAAGAAATTAGTACTTATTCAAGAAGAGGATGCATCTGCAATCGGAGCGGTAATTCTTGCAGCCAAAACATTGAAGCTCAACCTTTCGCTGAACGATAAAAATCTCCATTCAATATTGCCTAACATAGCAAATCATGAAACTTACCAGAAAATATTTCCCATATTTAAAGCGCTTTATCTTTCTCTAAAACCGCTTATGAAACAGCTGCAGCAACTTAATCATTAACAGATGTCTTTATTTATAGTGCTATTTGGAATACTATTGCTGCTGTTGCTGATTATACGGAAGTTAAACCCTATGATAGCGTTGGTAATTGTGGCCATCGTAACGGGTTTACTGCTAGGGATGCCAGCAAATAAGGTAATGCTTTCGATTAGCGCAGGTGTGGGAAGTACTCTTGGAAGTATGGTGTTGGTATTGGCACTCGGAGCTATGATGGGAAAGCTTATTGAGGATAGTGGCGCAGCAAAGAAGATTGTTTTTATTTTAATTGGTGCTTTCGGTCAGCGAAATATTCAATGGGCTATTTTGCTTACTGGTTTTCTAGTTGGTATTCCGTTGTTTTATAATGCGGGTTTTGTGGTTTTGATACCTCTGGTGTTCGCAATAGCCGCGACCACGAAGCTTCCGAAGCTTTATGTCGGCCTACCGATGGCTGCTGCATTATCTGTTACGCACGGCTTTTTACCCCCTCATCCGGGGCCAGTTGCTTTAGCTGCGATCTTCCATGCAGATATGGGAAAGACCTTGCTTTATGGCTTGATGTTGAGTGTACCAATTGCCGTAGTTGCCGGTGTGCTATTCCCGAGAATGATCATAAAAAGAGACAAGAAAGTATTTGATACGCCCTTTATGATCCCTGACGAGAGTTCATTGCCCTCAACATTAAGTAGTTTTACTTCTGCATTATTACCTGTATTTATCATAATTGTGGGCACAATTGGCTCAGGGGTATCCTATGATTATTCGTTCAAAAGTTTGTTTGTTTTTCTTGCAGATCCCACTGTTGCTTTGCTTACAGCAATTGTATTTACTATTTTCATCCAAAAGATAAAAATAACAGTAGCAATGGAATCATGCACGGCAGGTGTTAAAAGTATCGCGATGATCATCTTAATCATTGCAGCTGGTGGTGGTTTTAAACAAATTTTAGTTGACAGTGGTGTTGGTAATACCGTTAAGGATCTAACATCTACTTTAAACTTGTCACCCTTGTTATTGGCCTGGCTAATTACCGGAGCACTGAGGGTTACTTTAGGTTCTGCCACTGTTGCCGCTCTAACCGCTTCTGGGATCGTTTTGCCGTTAATTGGATTTGGTGCCTCTCCTGAATTGATGGTATTATCTGTGGGTGCAGGAAGTCTGTTGTTTTCTCACGTAAATGATACCGGATTCTGGATGTTTAAAGAATATTTTAACCTAACGCTTAGAGAGACATTCAGCACCTGGTCAGTAATGGAAACTATCGTATCGGTTCTAGGCCTTCTAGGAGTTTTATTATTAAATCAGTTTTTGTAATCTATTTATCTTGCCTTATGCCAGTAGCCTCAAATATCAGTTACGGATATATTCAGGATAGCTTCGATATCGAAATCATTTTGATCGGGATGTGGACTAAAAAATATAAATATATGAAGCTAATTTTTTTTTATTTGCCTATTGTTACGCTTTTATGCGCCTGCTCGGCTAAGAAGCAGGCTGATCTTGTGGTCTATAATGCTAAAGTGTATACAGTAGATGGATCCTTTTCTGTTGTCGAGGCGTTTGCTGTTAAAGATGGAAAAATTTTACAGACCGGATCATCCACTGATATACAGGCGGCTTATAATGGGAAAGAGGTGCTCGATGTTGGTGGCAAAGCTGTTTACCCAGGATTTATAGATGGCCATTCACATTTCTTTCAGTATGGTGTAACATTGCAGCAGGTCGATCTCACCGGTACTGCAAGTTGGCAAGAGGTTTTGCAAAGATTGATTGAATTTTCGAAAACTAATGAAGGTGGCTGGCTTATAGGCAGAGGTTGGGATCAAAATGATTGGACTGAAAAGCAGTTTCCGACCAATTCTGCATTAGACAGCTTATTCCCTGGAAGACCCGTGTTTTTAACCAGAATTGATGGTCACGCCGCAATCGCTAACACTGCAGCTATAAAAACTGCCGATCTAAAAGCTGGTCAGCAGTTAACAGGTGGAGATATTGTTACTTTCGATGGAAAACTAACGGGGCTACTGGTAGATAACGCAGTTGATCTTGTGTCTGAAAAGATCCCATCAGGTACCGCTATCCAAGTGAAAGCAGCAGTACTTGCTGCGCAGCAAAATTGTTTTGCTGTTGGCTTGACAAGCGTTACTGATTGCGGTCTGGATCATGAAGCAGTAGATTTTATTGATAGTTTACAGAAACAGAAGGAACTAAAAATGCGGATGTATGTGATGCTTTCAGATAAGCCGGTCAACTATGATTATCTTTTTGCGAAAGGCGCAATCAAAACTGATAGATTGAACGTACGTTCTTTCAAAGTTTATGCGGATGGGGCGTTGGGCTCCAGGGGTGCCTGCTTGTTGCAACCTTATTCTGATAGGGATAATCACCGTGGCTTCCTGTTGAATGATAAAAAGCATTTTCAGGAGGTAGCAGAGAAAATCTTCAATAAGGGATTTCAGATGTGTACCCATGCGATCGGTGATTCTGCAAATCGAGAAATTCTAAATATTTACGCAAAAGTTTTGAGGGGAAGGAATGACAGAAGATGGCGTATCGAACATGCGCAGGTAATCTCCCCACAAGATTTCGCTCAGTTTGGTAAATTTTCCATTATCCCTTCTGTTCAGTCGACACACGCGACTTCAGATATGTACTGGGCTGGTGAAAGGCTAGGCAAGGAGCGAATTAAGGGTGCCTACGCCAATAAGCAATTGATGAAGCAAAATGGCTGGTTGGTACTTGGAACTGATTTTCCGGTGGAGGAAATTGATCCTGTCTTAACTTTTAACAGTGCAGTATTTCGTAAAGATAAAAAGGGTTATCCTAATAATGGTTTCCAAATGGAAAATGCACTCACCAGAGAAGAAGCTTTAAGAGGGATGACCATTTGGGCAGCGAGAGGTAGTTTTGAAGAAAATGAAAAGGGAAGTATTGAAAAGGGCAAATTTGCAGATTTTGTGATTCTCGATGAGGACATTATGAAGGTGTCTCGTGAAAAAGTATTAAAAGTAAAAGTTATTAAGACATATTTAAACGGAGATAAAGTATATGAGAAAAAGAATTATTGATATTACTTTAATTATCGTCGTATTTGCTTCTATCTCGTTTAAAAAGAAAGAAGTTACATGGGTGGCAATAGGCGATTCCATCACTTACCTAAATGATCATATTAATGAAACAGGCAATAGAGTTACAAAGGGTTACATGACTAGAGTTCAGGAAGCCCTTCCTCATATAAATTTTATTAACCAAGGACATAACGGATGGACCTCGTCCGGTATAGCTAGGGAGATAGATAAGCTCGGAATCGTAAAAGCAGATATATATTCAGTTTTCCTGGGAACTAACGACTGGTGGTCTGGAATTCCGATAGGTAAGCTTTCCGATTATGAGAAGGATACAGGGAATAACACACTTTACGGGTCTTTCCGCATTATTATTAATAAAATCAGAATGTTAAATCCAGATGCAAAGATCATTTTGATTACACCTATGCAGCGCACAGATTTTGTTTATCTGTTAGATAAGAACAATAATGCATGGGGATCATACCATGAAAAAAATGGCCAATTATTAGAGAGTTTTGCCAACGCGATTAATGAGATTGGCAGGAAAGAAAAGATTAAGGTTATCGATCTTTTTCATAGAAAAGGGATGGCTATCAAGAATCTTGTTGCTTACAAACGCTTAAAAGACCCTCTAACAGGCGTATACCAAAACTACCCTTATCCGGAATATACTAAAATCCCTTTTTCTCCGTCTGATGAGTATCCTTATCCGGAATCAGCTATAAACGTAACTTATGACGGCTTACATCCATCTGATCGAGGTTATCAAATAATTTCTCAAGAGCTTATCAAAGTGTTAAAACCGTTATAATATTTTCAAGATGCTTTTTAAAGTTTATCTTTGTAAGACTATGAAAAAGACAAAGTATTTACTACTATTGATTTGCTTAGGTGTTGGTTTAACCGCCTGTAAGAAGAACCTTGGTATAGAGAATTTTGATGTTGAAGGGCAGTTTAAAAAAGATACTACTGCTATTCGTGCTTTTGCCATTGCGAATAATATTCCTATTATTAAAGATTCTATGTATAACATTTTCTACCAGATCATTGCTCCTGGTGCTGGAGAGAAACTTAATAGCCTCAGTACCATTTCGGTAATTTATACTGGGAGACTATTGGACGGAACAGTTTTTGATTCTACAACCACTCCAGCGACCTTTCCATTGAGCAACGCGATCACAGGATGGCAGGCTGGTATTCCTTTGATTAGAAAGGGAGGAAAGATTAGATTATTGCTTCCATCTTTTTACGGATACGGCAATCAAGTTTACCCAAAAATTCCTGCAAATTCAGTGTTGGATTTTACGGTAGAGCTCAGCGATGTGAAGTGAGAGCGACTAGTAATTAATTTTCCCGACTAGTGTTTATCCAATAAATTGCAAATATTGTTGAATTAGGGGATATTGAAACAATAAATTCCGAACCTTTTTATATTTTTCGCTTAAAATGTCTTATAATTAGAAATATTTTAGGTTTATGAGTACAATTAAGTTGAATAATTACCAAAATGTTCCTAATACTTGGGATGAAATGTATATTTCTGACAATAATCTTAGGGAACAGTACCATAAAATCATCAATTATCTTGAAAGGGAATCTGCAAATGATTTAAATAAAAAAGAGGAGCTAGCTAAAAGCCTTTTCATGAGCCAGGGCATTACTTTCACTGTTTATGACAGTGGTGAGGGTATCGAGAAGATTTTTCCATTTGATATTATCCCACGGGTTATTACTTCTAGTGAGTGGTCGTTTATTGAAAAGGGAATTAAACAGAGATTAAAGGCTCTTAATCTTTTTCTTAAGGACGTTTACAGTACACAGTTCATTATCAAAGACGGCGTGATACCGGCCACTTTAATTTATTCCTGTCCCCATTTTTTAAGGGAAATGTATCAGCTCAAGGTGCCACATGATATTTACACACATATAGCCGGGATAGATCTTATCAGGGATTTTGATGGAACTTTTTACGTGCTTGAAGATAATTTAAGGACACCTTCTGGTGTTAGTTACATGCTGGAGAACAGGGAAATCACCAAACGATTATTTCCTGATCTTATTCCACAATGTAAGGTCAGAAGCGTGACAGAGTATCCTTCGATACTTTATAAAAATCTACTCTCTCTTTCTCCTAGAGCCGTTTCCAATCCTACGATTGTGTTGCTTAGTCCTGGAATGTACAACTCCGCCTATTATGAGCATACTACACTAGCACGATTAATGGGCGTAGAGCTTGTAGAAGGAAGAGATTTATTAGTTCGTGATCATAAGGTATTCATGAAGACCACTACTGGACTACAGCAGGTTGATGTTATTTACCGGAGGGTAGACGATGACTTCATTGACCCGTTAGTCTTTAATCCATCGAGTGTGTTAGGTGTGGCAGGATTGATGAGTGCATACAGAAAGGGAAACGTCGCTATCATAAATGCTGTTGGAAACGGGGTGGCTGATGATAAAGCTGTTTACAGTTATGTTCCAGATATGATCAAATATTACCTGAATGAAGAGCCTTTGCTTAAAAACGTACCAACTTATGGACTGGATAAACCCGATGAACAGGCGTACGTTTTCGAGAATATCAATAAAATGGTTATAAAAAAGACTAATGGAAGTGGCGGATATGGTATGTTAATGGGCCATGCTGCGACGGAATCTGAAATCGACGAATATAAAATAGAAATTTTGAAAGATCCAAGAAACTTCATCGCTCAACCGACTATTAGTTTATCAAGTGCTCCATGCTACATTGATGGTATGCTTCATCCTAGAAGAGTGGATTTAAGGCCTTATGCACTATATGGCCCTGATGGCATTTCCATTGTTCCGGGCGGCTTGACCCGGGTTGCCCTAAAGGAAGGGTCACTAGTAGTCAATAGCTCACAGGGTGGTGGAAGTAAAGATACCTGGGTTTTATCATCTTAAAATAAAAATATGTTAAGTAGAGTTGCCTCAAGTTTATATTGGTTGAGTCGTTACGTAGAACGTAGTGATGGTATTTTAAGGATGATTAAAATTAACTATGCTTCTTCACAGGATACCATTCAGGAATTTACCTGGAATCCAGTTCTCCGCCTTTATAGTGGCGGTGATGAAGAAGATATATCCCGAATAAGGACAGATAGTAGGTCTGTAATCGAGTACCTGCTGTTTAATAGAAATAATCCCAATTCTATACTAAATATTATAACACTGGCCAGGGAAAATGCAAGAAGTGTTCAAGAGCACATAGCAAAAGATCTATGGCAGTGTTTGAATGATTATTATCATACAGTTAAAGATCCAAAGCTACTTTGGTATGTACAGAAGGATGATCCGCTCACAGCTCTGGATATCCTTGTCAAGCAAGTCATGCTCTATTATGGAACCGCAGATAGTACTATGGAGCGTGGTGAGATCAGGAGTTTTATGAGCATAGGAAAATACCTCGAGCGTAGTATACAATCGATTGATATTTTGGACACAAAATTTAATTCAATTAGCTCAGATCCAGATCTGCTTACAGATACCTCTTATTGGAAACATTTGCTGCTTTCTCTTGGAGGCTACGAGTTGTATTTAAAATCTTATAGAGAAGGGTTCACAGCTGATAACATCCTAGAACTTGTAATGTTAAATCGAGATTTCCCCCGGTCAGCAATTTATTCTGTTAATAATATACAACGATATTTTGTCCGTTTAAAAAGTGACAAAAACATTCAACATTATAATAATCTTTCTTTCAATATTGGTAGATTAACTAGTACCGTAACATACAATTCTGTTAATTCAATGAAGTCAGAAGGCTTGCACAATTATCTTTTGAAGATTAGAAACGAATTGTATGGAATAGCCAATCTGCTTGATGAATATTATTTTGCCAAATCTTAATCACTAGACGATGCCAGTATTTAAAATAAAGCACATTACAAATTATAAGTATGAAACACCTATTCGTGATAGTGCAAATCAGATAATCCTTTTTCCTATTAAGGATGAATTTCAAAAGGTAATTCTACATGATCTTAACATCTCAAATACTCCTGATGTGGACATATTTCTAGATTATTATGGTAATGAGGTTGGAGTTTTTACTCAAACAGAGCCTCATACCCAGTTGAAAATATATTCAAAGATTTACGTAGAGACTATAGAAAGACCTCTTCCACAGGATGATATCTTCTTAAAAGAGCAATGGGGGATGCTTGCTAACGTAAAAAATGATGTCGAGTTTATTGATTATTTAAAACAGAGCCACTTTGAAAGTGCTGATATGCTGCTCACTGCGTGTAGTAATATGCACAGCAAAGAAGATACACCATATAAGCTGGCGGTGAAGTTTTGCACTTATGTGTTTTCAAATTTCGACTATATTAAAGGTGTTACCACTGTGGATTCAACAATTGACGAGATTATTGGATTAAAGGCTGGCGTTTGTCAGGATTTCGCACATTTGTTAACCACAATGTTGCGTTTTGCGGGTATACCTGCGAGATACGTTAGCGGCTATATTTGTCCTAATAAAGATGGGATGCGAGGTGAAGGTGCTACACATGCATGGGCAGAGGCATATTTGCCTGATTATGGCTGGCTGGGGCTAGATCCTACAAATAACTGCATCGCAAATGAAAAGCATGTTAGGTTAGCTGTTGGTCGTGACTTCAGTGATTGTTCCCCTGTAAAAGGTGTTTACAAAGGTGGTCTGAGTCACATTCTTGAAGTGAATGTGTCAGTTGGGTATGGGCATGAGGATGATGACTTCGAAGCAGATACTTACTTTCAGCCCAAAGAAGTAAATTATAATAAACCAAGCGTAAATATGCCAGTCAAAAACAGTTATCAACGTTATATGGATGCTGTTTCAGAGCAGCAACAACAGCAGCAACAGTAATAATGCATCGTCTAGCAACTTTTTAGGAATCCTTAAAAAACCGTATTTTAGGGATTCTTAACAACCAAATATGAAGCTTAAGCTATTTTTAATCTTGTGTTTTTTACTGCCTGAAGGCCTAAAAGCTCAGGTAAAAGTCAATACAATAAAGTTCAATCGCAAAAGTGAGACTGTTTTTGATGTAAGCGGAAATTTGCTTCGTTTTAAATGGCCTACGGAAAACCAGCGTTTTGCCGAGGTTGTCTTAAATATGCTTCCTACGGAACCACTTTTCAAAAGCCTAAGCATTATCACGAAAGGAGCTGCAAAAGTAATTTCAAGCGATCTTGATCCAGTCTTTCTGTTAAGTATCGGTAGAAGGGATCTGTTATCTCAGAATGGATGGAATATATTTTTTGACAAAGTTCCTCTAAAACCTTATAAAACCTATCCCATAAAATTAAAAAAGACCAGTGCTGAGATTATCACAGTCGGTAATAGAACTGTGATTAAAATATCTGCGCTCAGTGCAGACAAATTTAATGGAGATTTAGAAATTACTTTTTATAACGGTAGTTCGATGTTCAACATTGCTGCGGTTGTAAGTACTATCGATGATGCAACTGCAATTGTTTACGATGCTGGACTGATTGACAAAAAATCTGGCTGGAAAAATATATCATGGACTAATACGAGTGATGAATTCATGACTTGCAGAGTAAAGCCAACTGATACTGCTAAAAATCTTGCAGTAAAATATCGAGCAATTGCGGCAAAGGGCCAAAATGGAGCTATTGCAATTTTTCCTGCGCCACACCAATATTTTTATCCACTCGACGAAGCCTTTAATCTCAAGTTTACCTGGTACGGTGATGATTACAGAAATGTTGTCGATGGTTTCGGTATGGGGATCAGGCAGGATTTAAAGGGAGATAATCGGTTTGTTCCATGGTTTAACGCACCACCGTTAACTAAGCAACGGCTAAATTTTTTCTGCTATCTAAGTGAGAAGGATGAACCGTCTGCATTTACCGAAATCAAAAAGTTTACTCATGAAGATACTTATGTAAAATTACCCGGATTTAAAACCATGTCTAGTCATTTTCACAATGAGTTTGTTATGAAAGTAATGATGGCAAATAAGGAAATGCCGCAAGTACCTGACTTTGTTAAAGTCTTTAAAAAGACAGGAATTGACATCGTCCATCTTGCAGAATTTCATTATACAGCGCATCCGCAAGGTCCTGACGAACTCAGACTGCTTGAGTTGAAGATGTTGTTTGACATGTGCAAAAAGTATTCTGACGATAAATTGCTTTTATTACCAGGAGAAGAACCGAATGAATTTTTTGGAGGTCACTGGCTAGAGTTTTTTCCAAAGGAGGTTTATTGGATTATGTCTCGTAAAAAGGGGCAATCATTGTTCGAGAACCATCCAGTTTATGGTAGGATATATCATATTGGAGATAAGAACGATATGTTGAAACTTCTCGAAATGGAAAACGGGCTGGCCTGGACTGCTCACGCACGTACAAAAGGGTCTGTAAACGCACCAGATGTTTATAAGGATGAGGCTTTCTTTAAATCTGATCAATTTATGGGTGCGGCATGGAAAGCTATGCCTGCAGATCTTTCAGAGCCAAAGCTTGGAAAACGAGTGCTAGATTTGCTTGACGATATGAACAATTGGGGGGAAAGGAAAACGGTAATTACGGAGGCAGACCTATTTACGATCACGCCAGAAAATGAGATGTATGCTCATTTAAATGTTAACTATTTGATGATGGAAAAAATGCCATCATATTCCGAGGGTTGGCAACCTGTTTTGACTGCAATGCAAAAAGGGAAATTTTTTTCCAGCACAGGTGAAGTGTTGATTCCGCAATTAAGTATAAATGGCGAAATTTCTGGAGAAACCATTACATTGGGTAAAACGGGAATTGCAAATATTAAACTGAAGTTAAATTGGACATTCCCGATGAATTTTATTGAAATAATTTCGGGTGACGGAACAAAGATTTATCGTGATAAAATCGATTTGTCGGATACTAAAGCGTTTGGCGATAGGTTGTTCCAATTCAAAACTAAACTTACGGGATGTAAATGGGTGAGAGTTGAAGCTTGGGATATTGCGGCAAACGGTGCATTTTCTCAAACGTTTTATATTGATAATTAGTGTTTTTCCTTTTCAATCTTCCTCAATTGACGGCAAAAATTCATATCAATATGCTAATTTGATACATAAAAATTGGGTACAGAAGACTAAATTTGAAATACACAGCCAAAGAATACTCACACAATGAAATTCAAAAAACCATTTTTCAGAAACCTGAATGGTCCTGTAATTGCCCTCTTGCTATTTGCGAGCCAGGTAAATGCCCAGAAAGTAAACATTACATTAGAGACTAAGAGTAATGCTCTTGTTTTGCAAGCAGACGATAAGAAAAATTTAAATACCATATATTTCGGTAAAAAGCTCAGCAGCCCCACTGAGTATGAGCTTATCCCATCTCAGTTTAAGCAATCGGCAGAATATACAGGTGTTTTGAATTCCGCTTATACCTCATCGGGTTCTAGGAGTTTAATGGAACCAGCCATTACCGTAACCCATTCAGATGGAAATAACTCACTGGACCTTCGATATGTAAGCCATAGTATCAAAAAGGAGAGCGATGACGTATCACTGTTAAGTATTATTCTGAAAGATCCGATTTACGACTTCCAGGTAACCCTATACTACAAATCTTACTACAAAGATGATGTGTTAGAACAGTGGAGTGTGATTAAGCATAAAGAAAAAGGAAATGTTCTTCTTCAAAAATATGCCTCAGCAAATCTATATCTGAAAGCAGGCGGCTTTTGGCTGAATCAATATCATGGCGACTGGGCAAAGGAAATGCAACCTGAAGAGTCCAAAATTACTCATGGTATAAAAACTTTAGATACGAAATTAGGCACACGTGCAAATATATTTCAGCCATCTGTATTTATGATTTCAATGGATAAACCAGCTACTGAAGATGAAGGTACCGTCCTTTTTGGTGCGCTCGAGTATAGTGGAAACTTCAAAACAGATATTGAACTTGATTACTTGAACAACTTAAAAATCATTTCGGGTATAAACAACTATGCTTCCCCCTATACCCTTAAGCCGAATGAAGAATTTACCACCCCTGCATTCCTTTATACGTTTTCTACTACTGGGAAAGGTGTAGCTAGCCGAAACATGCACAATTGGGCAAGAAATTATAGAGTTTTAGATGGAAAAGGGGATAGGCTGACTCTATTAAATAACTGGGAATCAACATATTTTGATTTTAATGAAGCTAAACTTTTTGACCTGTTAAAGGATACTAAAAAGTTGGGAGTAGATCTTTTTCTGCTGGATGATGGATGGTTTGCTAACAAGTATCCACGCAACGGCGATGGGGCAGGCTTGGGAGATTGGGAAGAAAATAAAACAAAACTGCCAAACGGAGTTTCTTCTTTGGTTAAAGAGGCTAAAAGTAATAATGTAAAATTCGGCATCTGGATTGAACCTGAAATGGTAAACCCTAAAAGCCAGCTATATGAGCAACATCCTGATTGGGTGGTAAAACAACCTAAACGTGAGGAGTACTATTACAGAAATCAGTTGGTATTGGATTTAACCAATCCAAAAGTGCAAGATTTTGTATTTGGGGTGGTCAATGATCTATTCATCAAAAATCCTGAACTTGCATTTATTAAATGGGATTGCAACGCAGTGATATATAATGCATATTCAGCAACATTGGGTAACCAAAATCACTTCTATATTGAATACATGCGAGGCCTTTATAAGGTATTAGAGCGAGTCCGTGCAAAATATCCCACTGTGCCAATGATGTTGTGTTCTGGTGGAGGCGGACGCGTTGACTATGCTGCATTGAAATATTTTACTGAGTTTTGGCCAAGTGATAATACGGATCCATTGGAACGCATCTTCATTCAATGGGAGTACTCCTATTTTTATCCGGCTATTACATCATCAAACCACGTCACCGACTGGGGTAAACAATCGATTAAGTTTCGCACTGACGTGGCCATGATGGGCAAGCTCGGATTCGATATTGTGGTAAGCCATCTTAAAGACAACGACTTAAAATACTGCCAGGAGGCCATCAAAACGTATAATATAGTAAAGCCTATTATCTGGCACGGTGATCAATATCGCCTGGCAAACCCAAGAGAAGGAAGCGTGGCGTCTATGTTATATCTAAATGGGACAAAGACTTCCGGTGTCATGTTCAGTTATCTTGTAAATAATAGATACGATGAAGGCAGTAAAATGCCTGTTAAATTAAAAGGTCTCGATGCTGCTAAGAAATACAATATCAAAGAATTGAATATTTACCCTGGAACTAATTCAACAATTGATTCGAAAAAATCTTATACAGGAGATTTTTTGATGAATATTGGTTTCAACCCAAATGTCAACTCTGGTAGAACAAGTGTGATACTACAAATAGATGAAATAAAGTAGTAAGTTAATAATTATAAAACTTTATATATATGAGCATCAATTTCTTTAAAATTCTTCGAACTGGACTGTTGTTCTCCTCGATATTTCTCACGTACGAAACTACCCAGGCTAAGGTAAAATTACCTTCTGTTTTTGGAAACAACATGGTGTTTCAGCAAAAAACTAAAGCTTGGATATGGGGTAAAACGGATGCTGGTAAGATTGTAATTGTTAGCGCAACTTGGGCCAAGGCGCCAACATCAGTAGTTGCAGATAAAAATGGTGATTTTAAAATCGGGATAACAACTCCGTCGTTTGGGGGACCATATACAGTCACTGTAGATGATGGTGAAAAGACCGTACTTAACGATGTGTTGATTGGTGATATTTGGGTTTGCTCAGGACAGTCAAACATGGAAATGCCAGTGGCCGGTTGGGGAAAGATTGATAATTATGAGCAGGAGATTAAGGATGCGAACTATCCAAAAATAAGATTGCTACAGGCAAATCACGTGACTAGTAATTCACCACTAGCCGATGCAAAGGTATGGGAGGGTGGATGGAAAACCTGTAATTCAAAGAATATCCCTGAATTTTCTTCCGTAGCCTATTTTTTCGCCAGGGAAGTGTTTAAAAAAACTGGTATTCCGATCGGTTTAATTCATACCAGTTGGGGAGGGACAATTGCTGAGGCCTGGACGAGTGGGGCAACGCTAAAGACAATTCCGGATTTTGTTTCAGCAGTACAGAAGATTGAATCCTCAACGCAGAAAGGCAAAACTCCTTCAGTGGAAGAACAGTTAGTAACTTGGAGTAAGCTGGTTTTAATTAATGACGCAGGCCTTAAGGGCGGTGATGCTGGTTGGCACTCTGCTTCATTTGACGCCACCTCATGGAAATCGATAACCCTACCAGCAAGCTGGGAAACTAGTGGAATGGATAATGTGGATGGAGTCGTTTGGTTTAGAAAAACAATCAATGTCCCGGAAACATGGGTGGGTAAAGAGGTTAGAATAAGTCTGGGGCCTATTGACGACAATGACGTAACATTTGTTAACGGACTTAAGGTAGGCGAAACCGTTGGTTATAACAATAACAGAGTATACAATATACCGGCTGAGCAAGTTAAGTCTGGTTCATTGGTCATCTCAGTTAGAGTTACCGATACTGGTGGCGGAGGAGGCATCTATGGAGGAAAAAATATACTTGCAATTTCTTCTTCAAACGGCGAAACGATTTCGCTTAACGGGGAATGGAAATTTAAGCTAGGATTGGATTTCAAAACTATAGCTCCAATGCCGGTAAATAGTGATGGTCCCAACAGAACCACTGTACTATACAATGCAATGATTAATCCATATTTACAATTTCCAATTAAAGGAGCAATCTGGTATCAAGGTGAAAGTAATGCAGATAGGGCTAATCAGTACCGCGTCTTATTTCCAGCAATGATTGAAGATTGGAGAAAAAGCTGGAAACAGCCTAACTTTCCTTTCTACTTTGTTCAACTTGCTAATTTCATGAAGGTAGATTCTGAGCCCGTTCCTTCCGCCTGGGCGGAGTTAAGAGATGCTCAAAGGCAAGCATTGTCTCTGCCAAACACCGGCATGGCCGTGGCGATTGACATTGGGAATGCAGCAGACATTCATCCCAAGAATAAGCAAGATGTCGGCAAAAGACTGGCACTAATTGCACTGGCTAAAGATTATGGAATTAAAATACCTTTTACTGGTCCTGTTTATAAGTCACAACAGACGAATGGCAACTCTGTCAAACTAAGTTTCACTGGAATTGAAAGCGGTTTGAAAACAAAGGATGGTGGAAAAGTTGAGGGCTTCGCTGTTGCGGGTGCAGACAAGAAATTTCATTGGGCAGATGCGAAAATTGAGGGAAACCGAATTATAGTAAGTAGTACTGAGGTACCAAATCCGGTTTCGGTTAGATATGCATGGGCCAACAACCCAATCTGTAATCTGGTAGATGGATCAGGCCTACCTGCATCACCATTCAAGACAGATAATTGGCCGGATATGACTCTGGGTAAAAAATAGCTTTCATTAGATCGGCTTTTTTCTAAAAACCCAGTAGGTTTGCAGCAGATAATTGAATCCCAGCGAAACAATAATGTCAACAATGATACGGCTGAATTTGTAGTTAATCTTTAGCCAATTTGTAAACAAATAAGTGCCGGTGCTTTTCAGAAAGATACTTCCGGCAACAACGAAGATAAATCTAACAAGTTGGTCTCCTACGGGAGTCCAGCTTGTTTTGCCAGCTTTAAAGGTCCAATACCGATTTACTAAGAAGTTGAATATAGCTCCTACAACGCCGCTTATAGCTATAGAAATAGGATAGTATACACCCAGCACTTCTGTGCAGAATATCATCACCCCATAATCGATAAGTCCCCCTAAAAAAGCGGAAAGTTGAGCTTTAGCGAAGACAAAGACAGCATTGTTTTTATTCATTAGGCACTATTCTTCTTTGGAAGTTTTTCCAATCGCTCAGCATTATCACGAATATCACCAAGTTTTAAGAGCTTTCTGGTATCAAGGATATTGATAATGAAAAGAGCTATACACATTCCTGTAGCAAAATATTCAATCAGATGCGGTTGTACGACTTCCACAACTAAAATAATAGCAAGAATTACTCGAACTTCAGTAGGGCCGACGATTCCTGAATCAATACTGTAGACATCTGTGATCTTGTATCGAAGTTGTGAAATGATCATAGCCCACCCATACAGCACAACGAAGACAAATGCAATTAGTTCAAATTGATTTCGTGCATAAACCATGTAACCTAAACCAATAAGCACTGTGCCCACCCAGTCCATGATGATATCAAGTGAGAAACCAAACCATTTTCTTGGAATATTGCGATAATAAGCGATACGCCCGTCAAGGGAATCTCCAAGCCAATTGATAGTTAGACCAAGTATACCCAAAAGCATGTAAGGACGGTCGAGGTAAGTCGCCAAAACAAACCCTAGCAAAACAAGTACGGATCCTGCGGTACCAATAACCGTAAGCATATTAGAAGTGACAAAATCTGGAACTCGCTTTACAAGGTATGATATCGTTGCTTGCTCCGGCTTGCTTAATAAATTTGTCCTTTTTCTATCCTGAAATATTCTTTTTAAGGTGCCGGTTTCAGGATCGGGAGTTGCATCTATATCTTTTACTTTGCTGTTTTCCATTCGGATCTTGTAGTTCTGCTTTTTTTATTGCAGTACAAAAGTATATAATTTAACTTGTACCGTCTTTTCTTTTCAACTCAATAACCGTTATTTCCGGCCAGATACCTACACGCCCAGAGAATCCTATGAATCCGAACCCTCGGTTTACATTTAAATACATTCCATTAATATGTTTTATTCCAGCCCAATGTTTATATCGGTATTTCACCGGACTCCATTTTACACCTAACGCTTCTATGCCAAATTGCATGCCATGAGTATGGCCGGAAAGGGTGAGATGAACTTTTGAACTATATTTAATTACCTCTGCTTCCCAATGTGATGGATCGTGAGACAGTAAGATCTTGAAATCATTTGGTAAGGTTCCAGAAAGTGCTTTCCTTAGGTCACCCCGTTCACCAAAACCGATACCCCAATTTTCTACTCCTGCTAGAGTTAATTTATCATTTCCTTTATGCAGTTCGACATGTTCATCGAGCAACAATTTATATCCTAGCTCTTTATGATAAGACTTTAACCGCTGTAGGTTTTCTTTCTTGCTATGTTCAGATTCCCACTTAACGTAATCACCGTAGTCATGGTTTCCTAATATGGAAAACTGTCCAAAAGGCGCTTTTATTTGGCTGAAGCGTTCTATCCAGGGTTTAATCTCATCAGCTTTATTATTAACGAGGTCGCCAGTGAACACAAAAACATCGGATTTTTGTGCTTTAATCATATCAATTCCTCTTTGTACAGCATTTACATTGCTAAAACTCCCTGAATGCACATCAGAAATCTGCGTAATGGTAAATCCGTCGAAGCTTTGTGGCAAATCATCGAAATAAAGCGTGTGCCGCAAAACACGATAGGCATACTTTCCCCGAACTATACCGTAGATAAAAATCAAAATCAAAAACCCGGCAACAATAAGATCAAATTTAATCCATGTGACACTCCTTGGCACACGAGCAATAAGGTAATAGGCATCTCCAGCAAGCAGTAGAACCATAAATAGAACCTCGGCGGCAAATAGCACTAAAAATAGATGTGTAGCAATTTTGAACAGAACGCCCATTCCCAGAGTCTGAATTTTTGAGATAGAATACGCTAGCATGGCGGTTGAAACAGCGACAAATGTCCAGAAGAACAATGGGACTGATGGATGAGTGAAAGCAACCATTAGACCCGAAAGAACATACCAGTTTAGTAAAAAGAATAGTATAGCGATTACAAGTAAAGGAATTACGTTTAGTTTTCTTTTCATGATCAAATTAAAGCTAGCAAAATTACCCCTTAGTAGTTAAAGACTGCTCAACCTAACATAATTTTACAATAGTTCAATATTGATAAATATGAATTTAATAAACAACCCTTGGATAAGTTATGCCTAAATGAGAATTTGTTTTACAGGCAGTTTTTTATAGTTTTATAATTACATAATATTGTAACTATGAGTTTTGTTAAAGAATTTAAAGAATTTGCTGTCAAAGGAAGCGTAATGGACCTCGCTGTAGGTGTCATCATCGGTGGCGCCTTTGGTAAAATTATTGAGAGTGTTGTTAAAGATTTAATCATGCCCTTAGTATCGTCTATTATTGGTTCTGTAGACTTCAGTAACATGTATCTTGTATTAAAGGGTCTTGTGCCAGATGGTATTTCGCTGGAAGAGGCACGAAAGGTAGAAAATGTAGTGGTATTTGCTTACGGTAATTTCATCACCGTAGCTATAAACTTTTTTCTTTTAGCACTTGCAGTTTTTCTACTTGTTAAGGGAATAAATTCGCTTAAACGAAAAGAAGCTGCTGCGGCTCCAGCTCCTGCTCCAGCACCTTCGAAAGAAGAGGTCCTTTTGACTGAAATTAGAGATTTGTTGAAAACGAAATAGTCTAATAAGACCTTTTTATCTTCGGATCGGTTACCACAATATAATCGCCCAAATGCTTGTATTTTTCCCAATTAGGATTGGAGAAATCATCAGCATAGAAACATGATATATTGGATAGGCTTAAGTCTGCTCGCTGCTTTTTAAACTTGGCGAAAGTGCCGAGTTGGTCGTCACTATGAAAGCGACCGTTAATCTGTAATATTTTTGTGCCCTTGTGCTTCTTGATATATTTTGTTATTGACCATGCCATTGTAGCATCCCAGAGGTTCTGCGTTTGATATATTTTCATCTGTCCCATTCGGTGGGCTCCCATCATTTCAATAAATTTAGAATAGTATTTTCCTCCGGCTGTATCTATTGGTAATGGTGGGAGAAATGTTCTCGAGCTTTTGGATAGTAACTTCAAGCCAGCCAATCCAGATTTCGTAACCAGATTGCTATATCTTGTTGCCGCATTCGCTGCGGTAACGTCTAAGCCCTTTTCTTTAGCGAATTCGATAAGGGGCTTGTAGTCCTTATAGTTGTTCCAAGCTCGGGATTCTTTAATGAAGTTTCTCTCAGAAATGTTGCCACTTAGGTATTCGTCAAGTATTACCTGCACATCAGTGTGAAACATCTCCAAACTGAGTGCTGTTTTTGGGTAGGATGAAAATAGTTGTTTGAAAAGGTCGGCTTCCAGCCAATGGCCAACTGAATCATTGTGCTCCTCACCAAAAAAAATGACGTCAACATCCCTCAGACTCATCACAAGTTCTTGGGAAGTGATGATCCTACTATTTTTAACATCGTAAATCTTATAATCATTGCTTTGCGCAATGAGCATAAAAGGCAAGCAAGTAATGATCAGAACGAAAAGCTTTCTCATGGTACAAATAAACGGATTTTTTTCACCGATTAAATAGTGAGCTTCACCGATGATTATCAGCGGTAGAAATTTTGGGCATTGCTGGCGTTTATTCTGCTGCCTACATTTGAATCAGCAAAACGAAATAGTAAACCCGATAATCAATTAGGTCGGCTAATTGAATTATTAAGGATAAAGGAATATATTTAGAGCACAAGAATATGGATAAGTTCACAAATAATAACTCAAGTAGAGTATGGACAGGGGTAGTCATAATGGTCATTGGACTAGTGCTTTTTCTAAGGAATCAAGGGTTGGATATACCCGGATGGATCATTAGTTGGCCAAAGACCATGAGTTTTTTTGAGAGAACCCTCGATGTTGGGCAATTTACGAGGATTCATCGTTCATATATCATTAACCTGGCACAGGTTACTAAGATAGAGCTTAAAGAAAAGGATAGCTACATTGTGCTACTAAAATCAGATATTTGGCTGCCTGTGAGTAAAACGGGATATGCCAAATTAAAGGCCGCACTAGGTATATAGAAAATCGAAATTCTATTTGCAATTAGAAAATAATCAAACTATATTTGCACCTCTTATTTAAAAAAACAGTTAAGATATAATACAGTTATGAAAAGAACATTCCAACCTTCGCAAAGAAAGAGAAGAAACAAGCATGGCTTCCGCGAAAGAATGGCTACAGCAAACGGTAGAAGAGTATTAGCTTCACGTCGTGCAAAAGGAAGAAAAAGATTAACGGTTTCAAGCGAAGGCCGTCATAAAGCATAATTTTTGATTGCAGCACTTAGGTGTTAGCAGATCAGAACATCTGCAAGGTTGCATCAAAATATGAATACACTCACTAAAGAAGAACGGTTATGTAGCAGAAAGTCAATCGATCTGCTATTTAAGAACGGTTCTTCTTTTTTGTTATACCCTTTCCGGGTGTCTTACCTTTTAATCGAAACTCCCCATGAGTTTCAAGTTCAGGTTGTCATTAACGCTTCAAAGAAGCGGTATAAAAGGGCGGTAGACCGCAATTTGATCAAGCGTAGAACACGCGAGGCTTATCGCCTTCAAAAGCAAGCGCAACTGTACGATTCAATTCCCAAATCTGATAAATTGTTATTATTGTCGGTTCAATTTGTTGGAAAACGGATCTATGATTACGCTTTTTTCGAAAAAAAGCTATCTGGAGTTTTCAAAAAGCTACTTAATAATTTAACAGTCGATGACTCGCCTTCAGCAAATCTATAAAGGCTTACTTAACTTGATTGGTTGGCTTCTTTTGGGGGTTATAAAGCTTTATCAATGGCTATTATCTCCATTACTTGGCGCCAATTGTCGATATCATCCTACTTGCTCACAATATGGTCTTGAAGCGATTAAAAAGTATGGACCTTTTAAAGGAGGTTGGCTTACTTTGAAGCGCATTGGTCGCTGTCACCCGTGGGGCGGTCACGGCCATGACCCTGTTCCTTAAATAAAACTCTTAATTTTGTATCATGGCACTTATACTTCAATTAGAAACCGCAACTCAGGTATGCTCAGCTGCATTATCGCAAAACGGTAATACAATCGCCGTAAAGGAGCTTCAGGCGAATAATATTCACGCTGGCAGTTTAACGCTGTTCATAAAAGAAGTTATGGAAGTTGCTGGATTCTCTTATTCTGATTTGGATGCTATAGCGGTGAGTAAAGGACCTGGATCTTACACGGGATTGAGAATTGGGGTGTCTACGGCTAAAGGCTTATGCTTTGCTTTAGATAAGCCATTGATCGCAATAGGTACACTTGGTATGATGGCAAAAGGCTTTCTTAGAGATAATCCTGATTTCGATGGTTTGATTTGTTCAATGATTGATGCTAGAAGGATGGAAGTTTTTACCTCAGTATTTGATTGCACGCTTACAGTGGTTCAGGATGTGTCTGCTAAAATAATTGATGAGCAGAGTTTTCTAAGCGAATTAGGCCAGGGTCAAATAATGTTTATCGGTGATGGTGCTGAGAAATGTAAAGCAGCTATAACCCACCCCAATGCTGCTTTCTCCACTGAGAACTTTAATTCAGCAGTAAATATGAGCGAGCTGTCATTCGACGCTTTCTTAAACACAAGGTTCGAAGACTTGGCCTACTTTGAGCCATTCTATCTAAAGGAATTTTTATTAACTACTCCGAAGACTAAGTGACCTCTACTTTTTTCTTGAAAAGACACTAAAAAGACGCCTAAAGAAGCTAGACTCGTTGTCATTTATTCCTGGCATCGTACTACTATTCTGAGGATGCTCTACAATTCTTCCAAACTTAAAACCAACTCCCATATAAAATGAAGCACTATTGTAACCTGTTCCTACCTTCGCGTCCCGAGCAGAGACACCATTAAATTGTGAAACTGATTTAAATATATTATCCGAACCGAGATATACTTCGAAATTGGGTGTCTTATACATTCCCTGTAATCCAAAAAGCAATAGTCCATCTATATTATAGTTAGGAATTGCACTTAGGGAAAACTCGTTGTAACTAAACTTATTTACGAATGCTACTTCCCCACCTTTATAAAACACGTTTTTAGAAAGAATTAGACTAGGTGTATAATAATTGAAAGTCTTAGAAATCAGGAAATCAATTTTTGCATTTGTGAACGCATAAAATGCCTTTCTTGAAGAATTTTCCAGAACTATATCCGTGATTTTATTGCCAACTTCATCAGAAGTTAAGGTGTCGGGATTCGCAATGAGGGTGGTACGGTCGAAGTTTGCGATAGCGGAGCCTTTTCCCCATCGAATAACACCAAGGTCTTTCAGGTTTGCCATAATAAATAGCCCGTTTTTTGCGGTGTAGGTCGTTCCCAAAGTCACTGAAACACCTGGGTTTTTGAATGATGGGACCAGATCTCTTTTTCGTAGTTCATCACCGTATAAAAAACTGGCTTTGTAGTAACCTTGAAGTTTTACAAGAATATCTTTTTCCAAACCTTGCTGCGTAAAGTTTGATTCTGTGATATTAAGTCTATTGTAAGTAATGCCACTCAGCAAGCTGAGCTTAGCACCAAAAGCAAGCTTCTTATTATAGTTTTCACGATAACTTAAACTAAATTGATGATAGCTTTGAGCCAAACCCTTATTGTTAAATGCTTCGTCAAAGTTTGTTAGACCGCTTTCTTCCAATCTCTTAAAAGACTGTATTAGAGCGACTGTTTCATTTGTATAATCAACCCTACCTTCAGATTTAACTTGCCAGGAAAGTCCAATTTCTTTTTGATACTTGTAGGAATGGAATATTCTTAGTGTGGCTAGATATACATTTGAAGTTACCGAGAGTGTGTTGTAATGATTTGAACCCAAAGGAAGATTCCCCACTTCATACTTCCTTTCATTAACCAGTGTGCGAACGAAGTCGTTATTGCCTTTGTTTGAAATTGTAATACCAAAGTTTGGTAAAAAAAAATTTGAGCTAAACTTTCTGGAATAATCCAGCATAAACGTTTTTTGCGCAGGGTTCTCAAAGCCGTCGAATATTGTTTGTGTATTAAACAAGCCAAACTGTTGTGCCTCCAGACGGTTAAAAGAAAGACATAAAAGCAGGAGTATTGCGTTTCTTCTCAACATATTTTCGGGTATTGCAATAAAGTTAATGTTTAATTCTTGTGTTACGGGGAGATCGATGAAGAATCTGTTGCTTTAATAATTGGTTTCTTAACCATTAACAGGTTGCTTAAGAACTTGTAGTTATCGCTACTCAATTGTAAGGAAAGCGAAGAATAACTTTTGAGCCCTTTATCAGAATATATATGTCTAAAGAACGGAAGGTATAAATTCTGTTGAATGATGCGCGAGGAGTTTTCCAGATTAATGAAGAAGTGGATGTTAGAGGTTACGGGTAATTGTTCCATAGCGTTGCCGTAACTGGCACTACTTATAAGTAGCCTATTGTTTTTATAACTATTTAAAAAATCTTCCAATGTACTCGCATTGTTGGCGAAAACCATATAATTGTCGAATATAGCGTAGTATGGTCTTTTGAAATTACTGAATGCTGCACCGTAAAATGCATACAACAAGCCACTGACCTTTAGAGATTTAATATCTTCATTGTAAGTCGTGCTCAATTCTAAAAGAAGCTGTTCGAGCTTATCTCCGTTCGTCAGGTTAATTGCACCTATCTTCTCCGAGGTACTCAGTTGGAAGGTAATGATTTGATCATTAAAAAAGGCTGGTAATAACTTCTCTGAATCTATTCGATAGGTTTTATTAATACCTTTGATAACCTCGTCTATTTTTTGATCTTCCTTATTGTTTTTCAACCACTGAGTTAATGACTTTCTGAACCTAGGATAATCCGCGATACCATAAGCAGTATAGTTTGCGGTATTTTCTGGTAAAATATTGGAAATGTCAATCTTCGTAGCTGGGGAGTTCACAAATAGCTTGTAGTAATTATTATTCTGAAGGGTCGTTGTCCCAGTTAGCAAAATCTTCTCTTTGCTATAGTTATAAATGAGGGCCGAGTATGCATGTTGGTTATTTAAAGGTGTCAATTCTCCCGATAACTTTCCAGGCATTGTGACCTTAAGGAGGGTTGGCAATGATTCAAAATTCACATATACTTCTGCCAAACTATTTTTAGCTATTCTGCTGTTTGTCTTAATGAATTCAGCAAAATTGTTGGTTTTTTCTGTTGACGTTGTTAGTGCCTTTTTTACAAGATCCATTGAGGTTGAAAGCACTAGCAAATTATCTTTTATGCCAGCGAAAAAGATGGTGCTGTCTTTTAAGGAAATGGTGATGATTTCTTTTGAGAAGTCTAAAGTGGCTTTGCCGGTTTTTAATGTTTGCAATAGTTGATCTGCTTTAAAATCAGGACCGATTTGGGTGCTGTAAACAAAATCAATGGATTGGTCATGACCGGGGTTTAAACCTAAATAAATGCTTTGATGGTCAATAATCCTACGTAGTCCCGGGATACTTAGCAGCTCCTCGTTAAGAGCCACCAATTGACTAAATTTTTCTTCCCCAATAAGTTCCTGCAATAAATTCTGACCCTTCAATATATCGATGACACTTTGATCGTTCTCAAAAGAAAAGATTATAGACGAGTTGGCAGCTGCAACATACAAACTATGCTTATTGCTTTTTTGCTCAAAGTTTAAGCCTGAAAAGTACAAGTAGGCCATGGTGACGATGGCAATTAATAACGCGACGATTATAAATACGATCTTTTTCATGTGCTGTGTAAGCAAACTTAGAGAAATTGTTTGTCTTTAGTAGGTGTTAGAAGACAATTTTATATAAGTTTGCTTTCTAAAAAGCTGGTTATTATGAGTAAAAAGATTTTAATTACCGCGTCTTTGTTTGGGGCTATTGCTGTAATTCTTGGTGCTTTCGGTGCCCACGGGTTAAAAAACTTGATTAGTCAGGATGCTTTGGCAATTTGGTCGAAAGGAGTGGAATATCAGTTCTACCATACCTTTGCGCTTTTATTCTTATCTCAACTCATAGAGAGTAAGTGGACTAGACTCGCTTATGGCTTTTTTTCCTTTGGAATCGTCTTCTTTAGCTTTTCTTTATACCTGCTAGCCACGAGATCCATTACCGAAATTTCATTTGTAAATTACATAGGGCCAATAACACCAATTGGAGGTTTGTTATTAATAATTGGCTGGGGAATGTTATTATTGTCTGCTCTAAAAAGGAAGTAATGTTGGATCTTCATGAGCCGGACTTCATAGAGCGGGAAACTCTATTCATAGAGGTGGTTTTACCACTGTCATTGGCAATGAACTATGTATACCGGGTACCATTTGAACTTAATGACGAGGTTGCTGTAGGTAAAAGGGTGGTAGTTCAGTTCGGTAAAAACAAAATATATACTGCACTAATAAAAGCGATAAGTACTCAGGCACCTGATGTGTACGAAGCAAAGTATATCATTGATGTAATTGATGTTCATCCTATTATAACTGAAAGCCAACTCAGGTTATGGGATTGGATGACCAATTACTACCTATGTAATGAAGGTGATGTGATGTCAGCCGCTTTACCCACTGGCTTAAAGCTCGCTAGTGAAACTATCATCGTATTGAAAGAGGATGCCTTTCCAGATGAAATCGTGTTCACAGAAAAGGAACAAACTATTCTTGATGCCTTTAGAAGTCGGCCAAGATTAACCATCGACGATGTATCTGCATTGCTCGGACAAAAAACAGTCTATCCGATCATAAATTCCTTGCTCGGAAAGGGTATGATTTACATTGCGGAGGAAGTGCTGGAAAAATATAGGCCTTTACTTAAATCGTTTGTCACTTTAAATCCTTTCTATAAAGACGAAGCCAACTTAAAGCAGTTGTTCAGTGTTTTAGAACGGACACCTAAGCAACTAGATGCCTTCCTAGTTTATTTAAAATTATCGAAAAGACAACCTCAGATCTCTAAACAAGAATTACTGGAGGAAAGCAATTGTGGAGCTTCAGCATTTAAAGCATTACAGGATAAAGAGATCTTCGCGGTAACTAAGCGGCCTGTAAGCAGGCTGCAGGATAATTCCGATGATTTCATCATGAATTTTACGTTAAGTGACGCGCAAAATACTGCACTTCAGGAAATTGAACAAAATTTCCTGAATAAAGATGTTGTATTGCTACATGGGGTAACCGCATCTGGTAAAACACAGATCTATATTAAACTGATTGAGAAAGCAATTGAAAATGGGGGACAAGTATTATTCCTACTTCCAGAAATTGCCCTCACCACTCAAATCGTGGAGCGTATACAACGATATTTTGGTGACGCTATAGGCGTATATCACTCTAAGTTCAACAATAATGAGCGGGTTGAGATCTGGAACAAAGTCTTAAACGGTCAATACCGGGTAGTCCTTGGCGCAAGGTCAGCGGTCTTTCTTCCTTTTAAAGAATTAAAGCTAATCGTTGTAGATGAAGAACACGAATCTTCCTATAAACAACATGATCCTTCACCACGTTATCAGGCGCGGGATGCCGCAGTGTATATCGCCCATCTGCACGGAGCGAAGATTGTTTTAGGCTCAGCAACGCCATCGATAGAAAGTTACTACAATGCAGCCACAGGCAAATATGGCCTCGTTACTTTAAAACAGCGATTTGGTGGCGTAGAACTGCCTGTTCAGGAGGTAATTAGCATTGCAGAAGAAAGCAAGAAAAAAAAGATGGTTTCCTACTTTTCAAGTAAGCTCATTGACGAGATTACATTGACTCTGGAGAACAAGGAACAGGTAATTCTCTTTCAAAATAGAAGAGGCTATGCAACCATCCTCATTTGTGCAACCTGCGGCTACGCACCAAAATGCGTGAACTGCGATGTAAGCTTAACCTACCACAAAACTAGCGGAAAACTCCACTGCCACTATTGTGGCTACCATCAAAGTAGCATAAACCTCTGTCCTGCTTGTGGATCCGTTCACATTGAACAAAAGGGCTTCGGTACAGAAAGGGTGGAAGAGGAGCTTAGCCTAATCTTTCCAGATGTTAAGATTGCCAGGCTGGATGTAGACAGCACGCGTACTAAGAACGGTCTCCAACAGATCATTTCAGAATTTCAAGAGAAGAAGACAGATATTTTAATAGGCACCCAGATGGTGGCTAAGGGGTTGGATTTTGATAACGTAACCCTGATAGGTGTCATCAATGCTGATACGCTTCTTAATTTTCCTGATTTTAGAGCCTTTGAACGGAGCTACCAATTGCTGGCCCAGGTTGCTGGGCGTGCAGGTCGGAGGGACAAGCAGGGTAAAGTAATTATTCAGGCCTACGATCAGAACCATAGGATCATCAATCAAGTGATAGATAATAAATATCTGGAGATGTATCACGAGGAGCTGGAAGAAAGGAAGAGGTTCAATTACCCCCCATTTACAAAGCTCATTTTTATCAACATCAGACATAAGGATGCAGACTTGCTTAACCTGGCCGCACAGAAGTTTGCAACTGTACTTCGAGTACAACTAGGATCCAGGGTTTTAGGACCCGAACAACCGTTGGTTTCCAGGATCAGAAATTATTACATCAAACAAGTGATCATTAAAATTGATAAAAATACTTCAGTAACCAAGGTTAAATCTGTCTTGAAAAAGGTCATACTTCAATTTCAATCCGACAAAGAGTACCGTGGTGTAAACTTCCAGGTTGATGTTGATCCATATTAATTTATTAGGATTGATTCTGTGTGAATTAGATTTTTATTATCCTTTTAAAGCATATCAGGTGCTCGTATTAGATTTCTAAAAACTATTTTTGATTGCGATGGCATACAAATTTGTTGACAATTACAGAGAGCAGGGTGCAAGAAAGAAGTTGGTATTACACCTGGCCTCTAGAGGTATTGAAGACAAAAATGTACTAAAGGCGATAGGAAAGATCCCAAGGCACTTCTTTTTTGACGAAACATTCTGGAATCAGGCTTATCGAGATATTGCATTTCCTATCGGCGATGGTCAAACCATCTCACAGCCCTATACAGTGGCTTACCAAAGCGAATTGCTTCATATTAAAAGAGGTGATAAAGTTCTGGAAATTGGTACTGGATCAGGTTACCAGACCTGTGTCCTTATGGAGCTTGGAGCAAACGTATATACTATAGAAAGACAAGAAAGCATTTATAAACATACCATTAAAGTTCTACCTGGAATGGGTTACAATGCACACTTCTTTTTTGGTGATGGCTCTCGGGGGATAGCTGATCAAGCTCCCTACGATAAAATAATTGTCACAGCAGGCGCTCCATTCGTTCCCGAAATTCTTTTAAAGCAGTTGAAAATTGGCGGTGTTCTCGTTATACCTGTCGGTGATGAACGTTCGCAGAAAATGGTTACTGTAATTCGTATAAGTGAATCAGACTTTGATAGAATAGAACTAGACACCTTTAGGTTCGTACCATTAGTTGGTGATCAAGCTTGGTAAATTAGACTTTCATTGCTCGATCCATTTCTCTTTTCGACTCTCTATCTTTAATGCTATCTCGTTTGTCAAATTCTTTTTTACCTGTCGCCAATGCAATTTCAATTTTAGCAAAACCGCGCTCATTAGTAAAAATGCGCAAGGGCACAATAGTGTAACCTTTTTCTTCACCCTTCACCTTTAATTTCCTCAATTCCTTCTTTTGTAATAGAAGTATCCTATCTCTTTTTATGTCATGATGATGAAAGGAGCTGTGACTGTATTCAGAGATATGTAGGTTTCGGACATATAACGTATTACCTATGAACATACAGAAAGCATCAGTCATGTTGGCTTTCCCCTGTCTAATGGCTTTTATTTCAGTGCCTAGCAATGCTAAACCTGCGTTGTATTTCTCAATTATAGTGTAATCGAAGTATGCTCTTTTATTCTTTATCTGTATATCGTTTTTCATAGCAATGGCGCTAATGTCGGGTTTTTATCTCACAATAAGGACAGGGATGCTCACCCTATGGCGTACCGAATTAAGAGTTGTGCCTAGAATAATGTCTTTCAAGCCTTTATGACCGTGAGCGCCCATAACTAACAACTCGAGGTGATTTTTGTTGCTTATTTCAACAATTGCTTGCACCGTGCCACCATATCCTATGTGGGTAGTAGAAGTATAGCCGAGTTCCTTTAGATTAACTTTGTATTTTTCCAGGTTTTCCTCATCGCTTTTGGTTTCGTGATCCATTGCCGATTTACCATGATAGCGAGCAACGGCTGTTTCAACTACATGAATAAGATAATAGTCCGCATCTTTTCCCCCTTGTATCAAAGCATGCCTGATGGTGTTTCGATCATTTTTAGAGAAGTCCACGGTAATACCTATTCTTCTGTAGTTTACCTTCTCAATCTCATTAATATTCAGCGCATTGCCATGAGGCGCTATAATCTGTTCAGCTCTTGCTTTCCACAGTAGGGGATATACAAAAATGTAGATCAGTAAGAGTCCGATGAGAATTGCGGCAGGAACTATTAGGTAATAAACATACCATCCACCTGTTGCACCCCAACTAGAAATCTCTTCAATAACCAGTTTGACATTCAAAGAAACAATGACTACTGAACTTACCCAGGCTAATATTTTTACCCATGGTTTAATTGCAAAGCCTTTCATTAACTTCTTGTCAGATGTGAAATGTATCAAAGGAATCACCGCAAAACCGAGTTGCAAACTTAACACTACCTGACTTAAAATCAATAACCCACCTAAGGCGTCATCGCCAAAATAAAGAATAGTGAAAAAAGCAGGTATAATAGCGAGGAGTCTGGTGATCAATCTTCTCAACCAAGGTTGAATCCTTAGTTTTAGGTGACCTTCCATTACAATCTGCCCAGCCAAGGTTCCGGTAATGGTGGAACTTTGACCTGCCGCTATCAGCGCAATCGCAAACAACGCTGGAGCTACATTGCCAAAAATATTTTGGAGCAGCATATGTGCATCTTGAATTTCGGCAACCTCATGAAGTCCATTGGTGTAAAATGCTGCTGCCGCTAGAATTAAGATCGCCGCATTTACAAAGAAGGCAAGATTTAGAGCGATAGCTGTGTCAATGAAGTTAAATTTAATAGCTTCTTTGATGCTTTTGTCATCACGTTCAAACTTTCTGGTCTGCACCAGCGAGGAATGAAGATATAGATTATGCGGCATAACAGTAGCCCCAATGATCCCTATGGCAATGTATAAAGCATCACCTGATAACATAGAAGGCTCAAATCCTTTCGCTATGTCTAAAAACGAAGGTTCGACAATGAACATTTCTACGAGAAAGGAGAGTCCGACTATGAACACCATTGATACAATAAACGCTTCCATCTTCCGCATTCCCTTGTTTAAAAGAAATAATAGCAGCACGGTATCAAAAATAGTAACACTGATTCCCCAGATTAAAGGCAGGCCAAATAAAAGATTTAGACCAATGGCCATGCCGATTACCTCTGCAAGGTCACAGGCAACAATCGCGGTTTGTGCCAACCCAAATAAAGGAATATTAACCCATTTAGGATAAGCATGTCTCGACGCTTGTGCTAAATCCAAGCCCCTAACAATTCCTAATCGCGCACTTAACGATTGTAATAGGAGGGCAATTAAGTTAGACATCAATAATATCCAGATTAGCTGATAACCAAACTTACTACCTCCGGCAATATCTGTAGCCCAGTTGCCGGGATCCATATAGCCTACACTTACCAGGTAAGCTGGACCAAGGAATGATAATATACGTTTCCAACCCGTTCTTTTACTTGTGTCAACGCTGTTATGTACTTCACTTAGTGAATCAGAATGTTTGTCTTTATTTGCCATTATATTTTTACCAAAAGATGTTTAGCAACATCACGACTTACGTTTATCTTTTTATTGTCTAAAAGCAGTTCAACAGAACCGTCAAAGCTGATGATGTCTAGTATTTGAATACGCTTTCCCAGGGTAAGTTCAAGTTTTTCAAGATGTCTTAAAAATGGGGATGAATGCTCACTCACACCCATTAGAATTCCTGTTTGTTCTGATTTAAGCTTGCTCAGTTTTATGAATACTTCATTTCCAAACTTCCCGTTCTTATCAGGAATAGGATCTCCATGAGGATCATTTGTCGGGAACTTAAGGTATTCGTTTAGCCGCTCAACTAATTCTGAAGAATTGATATGTTCTAATTCTTCGGCAATATCGTGAACCTCATCCCATTTGAAATGAAGTTTATCTACAAGAAAGACTTCCCACAAACGGTGCTTCCTTACAATTTTAATCGCAATAGCTTTACCCGTATCAGTTAATTTTACACCCTGATACTTTTGATAACTCACGAGTTGCTTCTCTGCTAATTTTCTCATCATATCCGTCACAGAGGCAGCCTTAGTCTGAACTCTTTCAGCTATCGCATTGGTCGTAATCAGCCCATCATTTGAAAGTGATAAATGATATATAACTTTTAAATAGTTCTCTTCAGTATATGATTGCATCGAAGTATATCTAACATAATATTTAGACAAATCTAAAAAAATTGTTAACAAATTAAAGATATTTATTAATTCAATTTGTAGAATAAAATTTGGTAGCATTGCTGTCTATAGGTTATATTTGAAGACAATTTAAACGAGATGGCAGCAGAACTAGATAAAACCGATTTTAAAATACTTAAACTTCTTCAGGAAAACGGACGTATTACGAACCTATTATTGTCTCAGGAAATAGGATTATCGCCTGCACCCACTCTTGAACGAGTGCGTAAGTTAGAGATGTCAGGTTATATTAAAAGTTATCATGCGTTAGTTGATGAAGAAAAACTTGGTTTGGGAATCAAGACTTTCATCCAGGTTCAATTAGATTTCCATAAAAACAATACCATCCAGATTTTTCTTGATGAGGTAAATCAGATCAAAGAGATTACCGAATGTCATCACGTAACCGGACAGGCAGATTTTCTTCTTAAAGTTTATGTTAATGATATCAAAGCTTATGAGCGCTTAATTATGGATAAGATCAGTAAGATTTCTGTAGTAAAAACTTTTCAGACCATGATGATTATGTCGACTACCAAAAAAGAACCTATTGTTCCTTTAGAGTACTAATCGATCTGCCAGTCGATCTGTTTCCTACCTGCTTTTTCTAAAATTTCATTGGCTTTAGAAAAGTGTTTACAGCCAAAGAATCCAGTATAGGCAGAAAAAGGTGAGGGATGGGGAGCCGTAAGGATAAAATGTTTATTTCCATCGATCAAGGCAGATTTGTTTTGAGCATACTTGCCCCAAAGCATAAATACGATTCCTTCCCGTTTCTCAGATAGCTCGGTGATGATCCGATCAGTAAATATCTCCCAGCCCTTGCCTTGGTGTGACCCCGCTTGCTGTGCCCTCACTGTTAAGGTGGCGTTTAATAACAATACGCCCTGATCAGCCCATTTGGTCAGCTCTCCGTGATGAGGTATTATGTATCCAGGAAAGTCCTCAGCCAGCTCTTTATAAATGTTTCTTAAAGATGGAGGCACCGCTAGTCCCTTTTGTACCGAAAAAGATAACCCATGTGCTTGTCCCTGACCATGGTATGGATCCTGACCCAAGATAACTACTTTAACATTATCAAATGGTGTATGATTTAGCGCATTGAAAATATCCGATCCTTTCGGATAAACGGTAACTCCACTTTGTTTTTCCTCCAGTAGAAAGGCTTTTAGGCTAACCATGTATCCTTTTTCAAATTCTCCTTCTAAAACATCTAACCAACTCTTTGTGAGTGTAACCGACATATTGTTTATTAATTAAAATGTATTGGATATCTTTTTCAACAGGTTCTATCGGACTTTCTGCTATACAACCAAGTTCCGCCCACCTGGCTTTGACTGTCTCCACACCAGGCGCCAAGTATTACCATTATATGAACATTTTCAACCACAGTTTTTAATGATGAAATTACAATAGTATCGGGCTCACAGGGGGAGTATTCCAAATCGTAATAGACCTTAAATTCAGAAAAACGAACAGCCCTCTTTCGAGTACATTTGTCGATTAATAGCAACTTATCATTTACAGTCTGGCAGATGTTCACAACAACTAATTATTTGCTGAAATTATAATATTAAATCTATTATTTAGTATTTAAACACGATATTTGCACAAAAATTATAACAGGTTATGCCAAATATAGTTCGTCTTATTTTAGGTTTTGTCTTATTGGGAGCTTCTGTTGCCTTAATGATCTTCGGTTTATGGGGATGGGGTATTTTAGGTGTATTTTTAAGTATACTCGTTTTCGTTACGTTCTTTTTCAACGAAAACATGCTATTGGCACAATGGTTTCTAAGGAAGGACGATATGGTAAAAGCTGAGCGTTTTTTAAAGAGAATCACTAACTATGAAAAGCAATTAATTCGTGTACAACACGGTTATTACAACCTTTTGATTGGTTTAATTGAATCCAGAAAAGCACCAATGCAATCAGAAAAGTATTTCAAGAAAGCAATATCCCTTGGTTTACATATGGACCACAACATTGCCCTGGCCAAGCTCAGCCTAGCGGGAATTGCAATGGGAAAAAGAAATAAAAGAGAGGCTACGATGTACTTGTCTGAAGCAAAAAAAGCCGATAAAAACAAGCTTTTAGCGGATCAAATAAAGCAGATGAAAGATCAGATGGTTTTGATGGACAGACAGCAAATCAGATATAGATAAATACTTAGGCCACACCAATACGGTGTGGCTTTTTACTTTTCGCTAAGTCTGTCAAAGTTCTCTTCTGCGGTAAAATCTGATGATCTGCTAATCAGGTCATCCTCCATGTAATCATTTCTTTTACTGAAGAACAACTGTTCAGATTGAATTCTTTTAATCAGCTGTCTAATTAGGGTTAGGTCAAAAGAGTCTTTACTCAATTTGATACAATATTCGTTGTCAGTTATTTCTAGGCTTGATATATTCATGATAATATAAATTATTTAGGCCTTAAAAGTAAGAAAGCTCCGCTACAATAGATGCAGTGGAGCTTTAACGTTTCGTTATTTTTATGTTAAGAGAACCAGGCAGTTACTTCTTCTTTAGAAGGCATCACAAGGTCTAATTTTAACTTTTTACGCATCCCTCCAAGGTCGTTAAACACCTTATTTGGGTTAGCAGCTTTCAACTCGTCAATGGTATTGATTCCCATCTTCCTAATCACCTGAACCCACTCTGAGGTTACTCCAGCATCAACGAAGTCTTCATCTGTGGTTACTTTTGCTTTTTTCTCAGGTCTCATTTGAGGGAAGAAAAGAACCTCCTGAATGGTTGATTGGTTAGTCATCAACATCACCAAACGGTCAATTCCTATCCCCAAGCCGGAAGTAGGAGGCATTCCATACTCCAGCGCTCTGATGAAATCTTCATCCATTGCCATTGCTTCAGCATCACCTCTGGCTGCAAGCTTTAATTGATCTTCAAAGCGTTCACGCTGGTCAATGGGGTCATTCAATTCTGAATACGCATTTCCGATCTCCTTGCCCATCACAAACAATTCGAACCTTTCTACCAGGCCATCTTTGCTACGGTGTTTTTTAGCCAAGGGAGTCATCTCCAAGGGATAATCGGTAATATAAGTAGGCTGAATAAGATTCGCTTCTACCTTTTCGCTGAAAATCTCATCAACCAACTTTCCTCTGCCCATACTCGCGTCTATCTCAATGCCAAGGCTTTTACAAGTCCCCTGTAATTGTTCTTCAGTCATATTCGAGACGTTGATACCCGTATATTTCTCGATAGACTCATACATTGTAAGTTTTTCGTATGGGCCTTTAAAGTTAATTTGATGCTCAGCAACAGGAACAATTGCTGATCCATGAATTGCTACAGCTATTTGCTCGAAGCATTCTTCCACCATTCCCATCATCCAGATATAATCTTTGTAGGCAACATATATCTCCATAGAGGTATACTCCGGATTATGCGTACGGTCCATACCTTCATTTCTGAACATCTTACCGAATTCATATACTCCATCAAAACCCGCGACTATCAGCCTTTTCAAGTACAATTCGTTAGCTATGCGGAGGTATAATGGCATGTCCAATGTATTGTGATGGGTGTTGAACGGACGTGCCGCTGCACCACCATGGATCGGTTGTAAGATCGGAGTCTCCACTTCCATCCATCCTTGGTTGTCAAAATAAGCCCTCATCGTGTTAATCACTTTAGAGCGGTTGATGAAAATCTGCTTAAAATCAGGGTTCACAGTCAGGTCAACGTAACGTTGTCTGTAGCGCAATTCAGGGTCGGTAAAACCATCATAGATGTTTCCTTCCTCATCCCTTTTAACGATAGGTAGTGGTTTTAATGATTTAGACAGTAAAGTAAATTCAGTAACGTGGATCGATATCTCGCCTGTTTGAGTAGTAAAAACGTATCCTTTTACCCCAATAAAATCTCCCAGATCCAGTAGCTTTTTAAACACGGTGTTGTAAAGCGTTTTATCTTCACCCGGACAAAGCTCATCTCTTTTCAAGTAAACTTGAATTCTACCAGTGGAATCCTGTAATTCAACAAATGAAGCAGGGCCCATAATGCGACGGGTCATAATTCTTCCTGCAATACTGATATTCTTATATGCTGACTTATCTAAATCGTAGTTTGCTAATATGTCTGCTGCATTTGCATTGATCTCGAATGCTTCAGCAGGATATGGATTGATCCCTAGCTCGCGCAATTGTGTAAGCGAGCTACGGCGTAATACTTCTTGTTCTGATAGTCCTGTACTCATATATGTAATGTGAAGGGCTTATAGCCATATTTCCTGCAAAAATAGACATTTATTTAATCTGCTTCGACAGATTCTGTATACATGTCATTTATTATCTTTGCATATTTTTTTTCAATAACTTTTCTTTTCGGTTTCATAGTTGGGGTAATTTCCCCTTCCTCCATACTAAAAGGATGCCTCTTAATCTTGAAATTTTTGATGCGCTCAAACTTTGCCAAGTCTGCCGCATACTTTTTAATGTCTTTCCCAATCCAATCAAGAATTTCCTTTTCTTCAATAAAGAGATCTGGTTTCGCAAAAAAGGAAAGGGGTAAATTAAAGGCTTCCTGTAGATTTTCCTGATTAGGAATGATGATAGCTGTTAAATATTCTCTTTTATCTCCAATTAAAAATAGCTGATCAATTTTTAAGCTCTTCAAATAGATATTTTCTACAGGAGTAGGATATACATTTTTCCCGTAGGCATTTACAATCATGTTCTTCAATCGATCGGTGATCTGTAAATTTCCTTTGAAGAACCGGCCGATATCACCGGTATGGAACCAGCCATCTTTGTCTATCGCTTCTGCGGTTTCCGCAGGCTTGTTGAAATAGCCCTGCATCACACAATGTCCTCTTACTAAAATCTCTCCCTCTTCACAGGTAAAATCTTCCTTAAAGGTATCATGGGTCTGAACATTTACCATATGCTTGGTATCAATGTCCTGAATGCCAATTTCAATGCCGGGAATCACTCGTCCAACTGTGCCGTAAACCTGTCTATGGAATTCTGTAACCGACATTACCGGCGAGGTTTCTGTTAAGCCAAAGCCTTCCAATATCTTAATACCCAGATTTCCGAAAAACTCTCCAACATTCTTTGGCAAGGCAGCACCGCCAGAAATCATAAATTTTAACCTACCACCTGTTTTCTCCTTTATTTTGCTAAAAACCAACTTCTCAGCAATTGCTTTTTTAAGTGAGAGTAACAATCCAGGATTCTGGTCAGCCTCTTTCTTCTGGCGATAAGCTTGTCCAATATCTAAAGCCCATAGGAAAATTTTAGCCTTGGTTCCACCTGCCGAAGTGCCACTTTTGATCGCCTTGTCGTGAATCTTTTCCAATAGCCTTGGTACGCAACTCATTACAGTTGGCCTAACTTCTCCCATGTTCTTGGCCAACAGCTCAAGGCTTTGGGCAAAAGCAATCTTGCAACCCTGAGCACAACATACGTGGTAAGTCGCCGTGCGCTCAAAAACATGCGAAAGCGGTAAAAAGGAAAGGAAAGTCTCTGTTTTGTCTATCACCGGGATCTGCTGTAAGCAAACCTCAACATTCCTAACGAAGTTATTGTGCGATAGCATCACGCCTTTAGGCGTACCTGTGGTGCCTGAAGTATAAATAAGTGCAGAAGTGTCTGCTGGTCTTAAAGATTCTCTAATGTTCGTTATTTGTTGAACAACTCCAGTTTCCAACTTTCCTTTCTTTGCCAGGATATCTTCAAAATAAAGCACCTTTGCACGTAGATCCGGTGAAAGCACTACTTTTGTATACTCTTCGAACGAGGGGATGATATAAAGTAAATTTTTACAATTATTTGCGATCTTCAACACTTTCTTAAACAGGAAAGTGTTGCCTATTAATAACGCCTTAATTCCAGAATCATTAATGATATATTCTACTTCATGCTCTGATAGCGTGGGGTATATGGACACATTAATGGCGCCGATTTGCTGAACACCCTGATCATAATAAACGTACTCAGGTGAGTTTTCGATCATCAGGCCCATTCTATCGCCTTTGGTAATTCCATGATCAAGGCAGAAAGCAGACACAGCATCAGCTGCATCGAGTGTCGAGATGTAGGAAATCTCTTCCCAGTTATCTCCTTTTTTATGAATTAAAAATGTGTCCTCAGGTTTATGAATATTTTCAACAACATTCCTTAATAAGCTTGGAATGGTAGAAAATTCATTAAATGATACCATATAAAAATGAGTTAGCTCGGTTAGTGTTTAGTACAGTATATTGATATAACAAAAAAAAGGGCACCGAAGCGCCCTTTCAAATATAGTAATTGAATATTAAACTGAGAAACTCTCGCCGCAACCGCAAGAGCGGCTAGCATTTGGATTGTGGAAATTGAATCCTTTTCCGTTCAATCCATCTGAGAAATCAAGTTCAGTGCCGGCTAAATAAAGAAAGGACTTCATATCTAATGCGATCCTTATTCCTCTGTCTTCAAAAAACTGATCTCCTTTTTGTTCTTCATTGTCAAAATCAAGGTTGTAAGAAAGACCAGAACAGCCACCACCCTTAACAGAAACACGCAAAAAATAGTTTTCATCCATTGCTGCATCCTGCATCAAGTGGTCAATTTTGCTTTTCGCCTTATCAGTTATCGTGATCATAGTATTGGTATTAATTAATGATGTGACTTCGCCAACTCAATTGGCGCTAAACCGTTTTTAACACGGAAGTCGTTTATTGCCGATTTAATAGCATCTTCAGCCAATACAGAGCAGTGAATCTTAACAGGAGGCAATGCCAACTCTTCCACGATGTCCATGTTGTCGATTTCCATAGCCTCATCAACAGTTTTACCTTTCAACCATTCTGTAGCTAACGAAGATGAAGCAATTGCCGATCCACAACCAAATGTTTTGAATTTGGCATCAGTGATCACATTGTTTTCATCCACCTCAATCTGAAGACGCATTACATCACCACACTCCGGTGCGCCAACTAATCCTGTTCCTACTGATTTGCTATCTTTATTTAAAGTACCAACGTTTCTTGGGTTGGTATAATGTTCCATTACTTTCTCTGAATACGCCATGTTATCTTTTTTTAATTAGTGTTCTGCCCACTCTATTTTACTTAAATCAATTCCTTCTTTGAACATTTCCCAAAGTGGAGAAAGATCTCTAAGGTGGTTTACTGCTTTCTTCGTGTTCTCAATCGCATAATCAACTTCCTCCTCCGTTGTAAATCGGCCTAAACCAAAACGTATCGAAGAGTGTGCCAAATCATCTGATAATCCCAGACTTTTCAAAACGTAAGATGGTTCTAGTGAAGCTGATGTACATGCAGAACCAGAAGAAACTGCTAAATCTTTCATTGCCATCATCAAACCTTCACCTTCAACATACTTAAAGGAGATATTTGCAACGTGTGGTAAACGATGCTCTACGTTACCATTTACGTAACTTTCTTCCAAAACTGTTAACGCACTTTCTAACTTATCCCTCAATCCAGATAAACGCTTGGCTTCGCTGTCCATTTCTAAACGGCAAAGTTCACAGGCCTTACCCAGTCCAACTATTCCAGGTACATTTAACGTTCCTGAACGCATACCACGTTCATGACCGCCACCATCCATTTGAGCGGTAACCTTAACTCTTGGGTTTTTACGTCTCACATACAATGCTCCAACTCCTTTTGGACCGTACATTTTATGCGCTGTAAAAGCAAGCAAGTCAATGCCATCTGCAATCACATCAACTGGAATTTTACCTACCGCCTGTGTAGCATCAGACATAAATAAAGCGCCGTATTTGTGTGCAATTGCCGCAATCTCTTTTATAGGCTGTATTACCCCTATCTCATTATTACCATACATAATGGTTACTAAGATCGTTTGCTCAGTCATTGCCGCTTCTAATTCTTGAAGGTCAATTAAGCCATCTTCTTTTACTTTAAGATAAGTAACTTTTGCGCCTAATTTTTCTAAATGCTTACAAGTATCCAGAACCGCCTTATGTTCTGTAGTTGCGGTAATAATATGATTGCCTTTATCTGCATACATTTCAAAAACACCTTTAATTCCAAGGTTGTCCCCCTCTGTTGCACCAGAGGTAAAAATGATCTCTTTTTCAGTACATCCAATCAATTTTGCAACCTGTTCACGTGCATAATCGACTGCTTCTTCGGCAACCCAGCCAAAGGCATGGTTACGGCTGGCCGCATTACCGAACTTATTTGTGAAATAGGGTAGCATAGCTTCTAAAACCCTAGGATCTAAAGGTGTAGTCGCATTGTTATCTAAGTAAATAGGAAGTTCCATTATTTTTATATATCTTAATAATACACAAAGATACGAAAAAAGTATCCCACTAAGTATAAATTATACCTATGAGCGTATAGGTAAAACCCGCATTTTTACATTCAAATAACGGTTCTAAGGCATATGAATAAAGTTGAACACATTGGTATCGCAGTCAAGAACATGGAGCAATCCTGCAAGCTTTACGAAAGCCTGCTTGGCGTACCTTTTTATAAAAAGGAATGTATTGCCTCTGAGGCTGTGGAGACCGCATTTTTCAAGCTGGGCGGTAATAAAATTGAATTGCTTATGCCAACCGACCAAGACAGTGTGATTTTCAAGTTTCTGGAAAAGAAAGGGGAGGGGATTCATCACATTGCATTCGATGTAGACGATATTTACGCAGAAATGGAACGATTAAAGCAAGAAGGATTTACTATTCTGAGTAATCAACCCAAAAGAGGAGCAGACAATAAAATGGTATGTTTTGTTCATCCAAAAGGAACAAATGGGGTATTAATCGAGATTTGCCAGGAAATAGGCGGGGTGTAGGCATGCTCTGCCTGTTGGCGCGGTAAAGTAACACTCCTGCCGCGGTGAGGCCGCCTTTTCTTTAACAAAAGGCGGCCTCACCGCGGCCTCACTGCGGCAAGAGGGCGGCCTCACTCAAAGCACAACCCGAGCTAACTTTAAGGCTTTGCCTATCCTTAATCCTTTCACTCTTAACGATTACATTTCAAATCGATAAATTAAGATTACCTTTAGATATTATTTAAAGTAAGATTGGGATTGTCGCATATTACGAACATTTTTTCAACACATTGTTGTAAATGAGAAATAAATTCATGATATTTGCATCCTTAAAAATAAGCGACAAATAAGTATATAACAATATGAAAAAAGATCTGCATCCATCAAACTATAGATTTGTAGTATTTAAAGATATGTCTAACGAATATCAATTTTTAACTAAATCTTGTGTAGATACTAAAGAGACTGTTCAGTGGGAAGATGGTAAAGAATATCCTCTTTATAAATTAGAGATTTCTCATACTTCACATCCTTTTTATACTGGTAAAATGAAATTGGTGGATACAGCAGGTCGTATCGATAAATTTAAAACTCGTTACGCTAAGAAGTAATTCTACCATTTTACAAATTATTTTTAAAGTCCTCTTGCTGTTGCATCGGGACTTTTTCTATTTTTGTTGCTTATGACAATCAATCTGTTTGATGATGCTGCATGGCATACGCTCCTTCCGCTCACCTTCACCAGACCGGTCGCAGATTTACGTATCGGCATTTTAACTATCTCCCAGAAGTGGGAGCACCACCTTAAAGCGGAGGCAGGATTCGTCACCGCCCCATATTTACAGCTGAAATACCCAACTGCAAGTCAGGCAAACTTGTTCATAAATGGCTCTGTTTGTCCGGATCAAGACTTGCTTGATGCAATAAATACCCTGGAAACAGGGGCTGCACTTTATACTGGAGAACTGCTTCTCGCCTACAAAACAGACACGGGTGCTGAGCACAGGGCTTTCCGTAGCGGCGATTTTAAACAACTGATTCATTCAAAAGACTGTATTAGAATCACCTATCCAGAGGATATCTTTAAATTTAATGACCTCGAGTTGCGCAAAGATTTTAAACTGCTTACTGCCGGGAAAACTTCCGTAACGCTAAGTAGTACAAACAATTTTCTTGGCGATGAAATCTTCGCGGAAGAGGGTGCTAAGGCGGAATGTTCAACATTCAATAGTTTAGGCGGACCGATATATATCGGTGCCAACTCACAGGTTTGGGAAGGATGCAATATCCGTGGCTCTTTCGCTTTATGCCATGATTCTCAGGTAAAAATGGGGGCTAAAATTTACGGACAAACCACTATAGGACCTTTCAGTAGAGTTGGCGGTGAGATCAATAATGCGGTAATTTGGGGATACTCTTCTAAGGGGCACGAAGGCTATTTAGGTAACTCGGTCATGGGCCAATGGTGTAATATTGGGGCTGATAGCAATAATTCGAATTTAAAAAACAACTATGCAGAGGTTCGCCTTTGGGATTATACGTCTAAAAGTTTCCGTAAAACGGGCTTACAGTTCTGTGGATTAGTCATGGCGGATCATTCAAAATGTGCCATCAACACCATGTTCAACACCGGGACAGTAGCTGGGGTAAGCGCTAATATTTTCGGTGCTGGTTTCCCTAGAAACTTTATCCCTGATTTTGCCTGGGGTGGTGCACATGGATTTGAAGTCTACAGCCTCGATAAAATGTTCGAAACCGCAACTAAAGTTTGTGCGCGCAGAAACCTTGAGTTCGACCAGGTGGAGAAAGATATTTTAACGCATATTTTTACAGAAACAAAAATACATAGACACTTTTAACACGATTTATAAGTTATTATAAATCCAACCAAACATTTTATGAGAAAGAAAATAGTAGCAGGAAACTGGAAAATGAACCTTGAATACTCAGAAGGCATATCGTTGTTTTCGGAAATCGTCAACATGGTAAAGGATGAAAAAAAAGGAGATCAGCTAGCGATTATCTGCGCTCCATATATTCATTTACACAGTCTGGCTAAACTAGGTGGTAATGCTATAAGCATTGGTGCTCAAAACTGTCACCAAAAAGAAAGCGGTGCTTATACAGGTGAAATCTCTGCTAAGATGATTAAATCGGTAGGTTGTGAATATGTGATCATTGGTCACTCCGAAAGGCGCCAGTATTTTGCAGAATCTGATGAGCTTTTAGCTGAAAAAACAGTGATTGCTTTAGCGAATGGGCTTACTCCGCTTTTCTGTATTGGCGAGACGCTTGATGAGCGCAACAACGGAAGCTATTTTGACGTGTTAAAATCGCAATTAGTTAATGGTGTATTCGGACTCTCGAATGCAGATTTCTCCAAAGTAGTTATCGCTTATGAGCCTGTTTGGGCAATAGGAACTGGTTTAACTGCTTCATCAGCACAAGCACAGGAAGTTCATGCCTTCATTCGTAAAGAAATTGCGGCAAAATATGATACGGCTATTGCAGAAGAAACCAGCATTCTTTATGGTGGAAGTTGTAACCCCAAAAATGCTGCTGAACTATTCGCTCAAGAGGATATTGATGGTGGGTTGATTGGTGGTGCATCTTTAAAATCTAGGGATTTTCTTGATATCATTAAAGCTTTCAATTCTTAATGCAATACATTCAAGTAACCTTTCAGTTCAGAACTATCGAAGAGTACCAAAAAGACCTTTTGATCGATGAGCTGGGTAGCATCGGATACAATACTTTTGAAGATGTAACCGATGGCTTTGCCGCTTTTATTGACCTGGATTCTTACGATGCTAATCAATTGGAAGGTGTTACATCAGCGCTTGATTCAAACTTGAACTGTATCACAACGGTTACTGAGATCGCTGCTGAAAACTGGAATGAAGAATGGGAGAAAAACTTTGAGCCATTGGTAATAGATGACCAATGCTATGTTAGAGCCACCTTCCATAAGCCACAACCGCAATACCCTTACGAGATCGTTATTGATCCGAAGATGGCATTTGGTACTGGACATCATCAAACAACAACCATGATGATGCAATACCTTTTAACAGCTAATGTTTATGGAAAATCAATCCTGGACATGGGTTGTGGTACAGGCATTCTTGCTATTCTGGCTGCAAAACTTGGCGCTAAAGACCTGGTAGCGATAGATAATGACGACGTCTGTTATATGAGTACTTTGGAGAACTCTGCCTTGAACAACATCACAAATATTGAAGCCATATGTGGTGGAAAGGAAGTGATTCCGCAACAGCAGTTTGATACCATACTTGCAAATATCAACAGAAACATTTTGCTGGATCAAATTCCTGATTACGCAAGGGTACTTAAACCAGGGGGGACAATTTACTTTAGTGGATTTTATGAATCGCCAGATCTGGAGATGATCAAGGAGGCATGTTCAACCTTCTCTATCCACTACAATGACCATAAGAAAATAGGTGACTGGGTAGCTGCCCGCTTTACTAAAAATTAACATATGCGCATACATTTTATCGCGATAGGAGGGAGTGCAATGCATAACCTAGCTATCGCTTTACATAAAAAAGGATATCAGGTAACCGGTTCTGATGATGCAATCTTTGAGCCTTCGAGCACCCGGCTTGCCAATTATGGCTTACTGCCAGAAAAAATGGGCTGGTTTGAGAACAATATTACAGAAGATCTTGATGCTGTTATCCTGGGTATGCATGCGCTGACTGATAATCCGGAATTACTAATAGCTCAGGAACTTGGGCTAAAAATATATTCCTATCCAGAATATATTTATGAGCAAACTAAGGAGAAGCTAAGGGTTGTGATTGGAGGTAGTCATGGTAAAACTACCATTACTTCAATGATACTTCATGTGCTGAACTATTATGGGAAAGACATTGATTATCTGGTAGGGGCACAGCTGGCGGGGTTTGATACCATGGTTAAAATCACAGAAAGTGCGCCTGTTATCATTATTGAAGGTGATGAATACCTGGCGTCGCCGATAGATAGGCGACCCAAGTTTCATTTGTATAAAGCGAATATTGCGGTGATCAGTGGGATAGCCTGGGATCACATCAATGTATTCCCTACATACGCCGACTATACCAGACAGTTTGAACTCTTCATAGATACAATTCAAACAAACGGCACTTTGATTTACTGTGAAGCAGATCATGACTTGAATGAAATTGTTAACGCTTCAAAGGCCCTGGTTAATAAGATTCCTTATAATATTCCAGATCATCGAATCGATAATGGAATCACTTACCTTCTTCCAGGTGAAGTGCCACTCGAAGTATTTGGGGATCACAATTTGATGAACTTGAATGCGGCAAAATTGGTTTGCCAGCAACTATACATCACAGAGCAGCAATTTAATACTGCGATCTCATCTTTTTCGGGTGCCTCTAAGCGTCTTGAAATAGTGAGCATTATGGATAATACCAATGTTTACAAAGACTTTGCCCACTCTCCTTCGAAGCTAAAAGCGACGATTGAAGCGGTTAAAATGCAATTTCCAACAAGGAAACTTGTTGCTTGTATAGAGTTGCATACATTCAGCAGCTTGAACAAAGATTTTCTTAGTCAGTATGACAGCAGTATGTCAAAAGCAGATGTGGCTATAGTTTTTATAGATAAGAAAACATTCATACATAAGAAAATGGAACCTTTTAACGAAATGGACGTTCAATCTGCCTTTAAAGATATTAGAATAGTGTTTTTTGATGATATTTCTTTATTAGAAACTTACTTAACAAACATGAACTTCCGTGATACCAACTTGCTAATGATGAGTTCTGGTAATTACAGTGGGCTTGATCTCGTCAATTTGGCACGTGAGTTGAATACCTTTATGTAGCACAAATATAAAGTATCACTTTAAACTTAAATTATGAACACCATAGGTAAAAACATTAGGCAATTGCGTCAGAGGAAAAGTTGGAGCCAGGGAGAAGTAGCAAAACGTCTTAATATTTCTATACCTGCCTTCTCAAAGATAGAAACCGGCATTACCGATATAAATATATCAAGATTAGATCAAATAGCTACTTTATTCGAAGTCTCAACTATGGACATCATCTCCAAAGAAGGAGAAAATCCGCATTCCTTAAACTTTGAGGAAATCAATAAACTGAAAGATAGACTTTCTTTAAGGGAAGAGGAAATTATTAAACTTCAGAAAAAAGTCATTGATCTTTACGAAGAAATTAGAGAAAAAAGTCTTTAAAATAACTTTCTCATAGTGAAGTGCCGCTTACCGAAAGTGGCACCTGTCGCTTCATGAAGTGCCAACATCTTATCGTTAAAATCTCCTACCCAAGAGAGCTCCAATTCATCATACTGGTTTTTAGGCAAAACATATTCCTTTAATTTTATAAACAGTGCAGATTCAAGGCCGTGTTTTTGATAAGCCGCTTTTGTACCCATCACTATCGCACGCATTCTATTGACACCAACCCAACGTTTGTACACAAATTTCAATTTTTCTATTATACCGAGCTTGCCATTAAAATCTTTGATCATTTGGTTGGCGTCAGGTATAACAACGACGAAAGATGCCGGTTCTCCATTCAGGTAAGCAAACCAGATCAGCTGCTCGTCCATGATCAACTCCATCTTTTTAAAGCTTTCTAAGAGTGTTTCTTTCTTTACAGGAACGAAGTTGTCGAAGTCTTTCCAGGCATCGTTATAGATCTCCATTAGGTCGTTAACGTATTTGTCGGCATTCTTCTTAGAGAAGTGCTCGAACGTATAGCCCGGCTTGTTAGCTACCCAGGTAGCTATTTTTGTAAAGCGCTCTGGGAAGGGTTTGCGTACAGCCAGGTGATTAGTGATTTGCTCATATGCTTTTTCAAAGCCGTACCCCTTAAATAGATCCAGATAATAGGGGAAGTTATAATTCATACCGTAAGAAGGCGGCGTGAAGCCCTCAACAAGCAAGCCCCAGTACGAGTCATTCTCCCCAAAATTGATAGGACCGTCCATTGCCTCCATACCTTGGTTTTGCAGCCATGTCTTTGCCTCATTAAATAGCAAATTAGCTGCTTGTATGTCGTTTATACATTCAAAAAAACCTATACCTCCAGTGGGAAGATCGTACAGATGAGCTTTTTTGTTGTTAATAAAGGCCGCAATTCTACCGATCGCTTGTCCATTATCATCCTCTAATATCCATCTTGTACATTTACCATGCTGAAAAAATGTGTTTTTATCAGGGTTAAAAATGTTTTCTATATCAGTGTCTAGCGGAGAGATCCAGTTTTCATCGTCTTTGTAAAGGAAACGGGGCAGGTCTAAAAATTGCTTTTTGCTTTTATTACCGTCAATGGGTTTGATCGTCATGCAAGATTAATAATCCTCATCATCCTCATCATCGGCACCGTAGCTATCAAATGTTTCCAGGTCATCTAAAGGAGCGTCGAAGTCATCATCCTCGTCATCAAACTTGCCTCTCGTCGTTTCTTCAATAGAATCTTCCATCTCATCTTCCAGATCTTCAGATGGACTTTTCGTAATCGGTTTCTTTGGAGTTTTCATTTGCAAAAAAAATATAGTTTCCTAAGGTTTTACTTATGGTTTAAAATTACAAAAAATCTCTTGGATCCATGGATCAACGATAATGATTTTCGTTAGCTCAAAAATAAAATAAAAATCAATTTGTTGGACGACTTTATTTATAATAATATCACTTCGAAACGTGATAGACAGGGATAGGCAAAAAAAATGGTAAAGCTTTGAACTTTACCATTTTTTAACACACAAATGAAACCTGAATTGAGATATAGTTTTAGGTTAGGTAAAATATCTTTGATCAATTCTCTAAGAACGTTCTTACAAACACACTGTTTGTTTTAATATCTACAACAAGTGTAATGCAAATATTAAAACGATTTATTAATAGTTAGTAAGTGGTATAGAAAATTGAGTTAACGGTATCTACTATGAAAAAGGGACCTCAATTGACACAAAAGTACCCGAATTCCCGTCCTGCTTTATATCGATTTTTATAGGATTTGATTCGACTTGATTTAGTAAATTAATACGTTCCTTGGTTAAGCTCATTCCTTTGCTTATATGTTCACCCTTTTTTTCTCTAAGAGAATTGTCTATACCCACACCATCATCTTTTACCTGGATCAAAAGCCTATCTTTTGCGCTTAATGTAATGATGACATTTATAGTTCCGCCATCGTCTTTGGGCATTATTCCATGCCATATGGCATTTTCGATGTATGGCTGCAAAATCATGGAAGGAATAAGTGTCTCTTCGCGGTCAATACCCGGGTCAACACTGATCTGGTAGTTCAGTTTTCCGCCAAATCTCTTTTTCTCAAGGCTCAGATACAGCTCCAAATATTCAATTTCCTCTTCTACACTAATATAGCTTTTAGTACAGATCTCCAAGTTCTTCCTGATCAGGCGGGCAAAACCAGTTAAAACTTTATTTGCCGATCCGGTATCTTTGGTATTTATATAGTGTTGAATTGAGTTCATTACATTAAATACAAAGTGTGGATTCATCATTGCCTGCAATGCCCGTTGTTCAAGCATTAAGATTTTGTTCTTTAGTAGTAATTGCTCCTGCTCTTTATTCTTTTGTCTACGCGTTACCGTGACCGCGGCTTTAAAAAGGATCAGGCCTCCAATCAAAAATAAGATCGCTATGAACCAAAATGATTGCCAAAAATGTTTCTCCAGTTCAAAGATCACGATTGCGGGTTCACTCCAGCCGCTGTCATTGCTCTTCGCACTAAGCTCAAAAATGTATTTGCCTGGCTCAAGGGAGCTGAATTCTAATCTTCTTGTTTTTGTCTCGGTCCAATTGCCATCTTCTTTTAAACGGTATCTGTAGGTAATACTTCTGTTCTGAAACTCTACTGCACTGTAGTAGAAAGTAATACTGTTGTTTGAAGGATTCAGCACATAGTTGGGATTGTCAATATCTAGCTTGGTTTGATTATTAGTAATAGCAGTGATGTATGCTTTTGGAGCCTCAATATATGTCTTTACCGGGGCTATCTGAAAATAGACGACTCCGCTGTTGGTTGCAAAATAAGCATAATGGTCTTCTATATAAAGACCATTAACATCGTCCTTAAGAAGTAAATTTGTATACTCAAATGCTTCAATGCTCAGTCCTTTGGGGCTGATTGAGACCTTATTTATACCTGCGTTAGTAACTACCCAGATTTTACCGTTTTTTACAAAGAGCTTTTTACAAATGTTATCTGCCAGTCCATCCTTCTGAGTTATTACCCTTGTTATACGGTCGTTTTTCATACAAACTATGCCGTACCCGTCTGTGGCCAGAATGATGGTGCCATCTTCCAGCTGCTGGATATCATTAATTCTTCGGGTAAGGAGGGAACTCGTTTGAGCATAATTGTAAATACTGCCATCTGCAAGCTCAGATAAACCATTGATGCTTGAAAGCCATAGGTTTTGTTTGCTGTCATAGAATACACAATATGCCCTCCCAGGGAAAAAGTCATTGCCCTTTTTGAAGGTAAAGGAATTGAACTCTAGTTTTGCATCTCTGTCGGGCAGTACCACCACGCCGGAAGACAGCGCGAGCGACAAGCTTTTCTCTTTAGCAATGCTGAAACTTTTAATTACAAACATCGAGTTGTTACTTTCCTTTAGGTAATCAATGCTAGATTTTAAATTGTCGGCATTATTGATTCTTCCCAATCCGTAGTCACTTGAGAAGTATATGGCATTATTAAGGGTGTCATAGTTAATCTGCTTAATCACATTGAATTTCTGTTTATTAGGCAAAACTATTTTATTGATCTTGGGCTCAGGAAGACTAAGAACATTTATTGTTCCTTCATCCATCCCAAGCCAGAACTTGTCTCTATCTCTTGCAATGCTTTTTACCGCATCTCTCGATAAGCCTTCGTTATGATCAATAACATACATCCGCTCATCTGGACGGGGAAGCATATAAATCCCATTAGCGGTAGTGAACCACATGTTGTTCTTCGCATCCTTGATTACCTGGCTCGCGGCAATATTAGGTACATAATTATACGTTAAACCATTTTTTTCGATATAGTGTACCCCGGAGTTATTGCTGATCCATATTCCATCTTCCTCATCCAGATAGAAGTAACCCAAATCTCCCATTAGTACCTGCGCTTCAACTTTACGCTCGAATGTCTCAGTGTTCCCATAACGAATATTGAGGCCTGCCTTGTCAATAAAGGCTAGGCTCTTATCGGGCAGGTTGATTGCTGTTTTGTAAGAAATCGGAAGCGAACGACGGGGAACAATCCTGAATTTTTTGCCTTCTAAAACCCTAACGCTCGTATTGCTGTAAGCCCAAATCTTACCTTGGGCATCCTCATGAATAAAAGAGTTGATGAATTGCCGGTCATCATTAGCCGAGATATATTTAATGATAGTTTTTCCATCCCACATCACCAGAAGATTCTTATTGGTTCCAAACCATATTCTCCCTTTACTATCTTGAAAAAAGGAAACCACAATGGAGTTAAATTTAAGAAGTCTTAGTAGTTCGCTATTACCTTGATTGTAAATCTTACCATTAAAAAAGTAGCTGATTTGGCCATTTAGTGCCAAGAACCAGATCTTCCCACTTCGGTCTTCCTTTAATTGAAGGATTTGATTGTCAGGAAGGCCGTCATCAATCGAAAAGTTTTCGAAAATATGACCATCAAATCTACTAACGCCCGCATCAGTTGCAACCCAAATGTATCCTTTAGAATCTTGTAGGGAGTAATAGCAATTGTTACTTGGGAGACCATTTTTAGTACTGAAGTGCTGTAGAAAAATCGACTGCGAAAAAGAATTGCTGTTAGCAAGGCTAAGCAAAAACAATAGGTAGAGAAATAGGAAACGTTGAGTTCTACTTTTCACTTTCGAAGCTGGTATAGGATTTTACTTTTTCAAGGAAGTCACTTGCGCGTCTTCTTGACACAGCAATTCTGTCTCCATTTTTTAGCGTTACCTCTAAGCCGTTTTTGGAGTTGTATTCAGATACATAGTCGAGGTTAATTATACTTGATTTGTGCACCCTTATAAACTGATTTTCAGGAAGGATCTCTTCATATTCCTTTAAAACTTTTGATACCGTGATCCTTTCTCCATTCACAAGGTAAAATATAGAATAATTACTGTCTGCTGCAATGTGTACGATATCGGAGATGCTGGTTAAGCTATAGCCTTGTCCATTGGGTAAGCTGATTTTGCGAATTTCTGTCCTTTCGTGTAATTGCTGCGCTAAATTCTGAAGATTATCATTGCGGTCAAGGCCGTTCTTTTTTAAAGATATGTAATCATTTGCTTTTTCGACGGCAAGTTTTAGTTCATCAATATCAATTGGTTTTAATAGATAATCCAGCGCATTTGCTTTTATTGCTTTAAGAGCGTACTGGTCGTAGGCGGTAATAAAAATAACATGGGCGTTACTTTCCTTTGCGTCTTTTATTAGTTCAAAACCATTTTCTCCGGGCATTGCAATATCTAAGAAGATAAGATCGATTGGATGCTGTGAGAGTAGATTTCTAGCTTCAGCCACAGACTTTGCAATCCCTGAAATATTGATATTCTCACAATTTTCCTGAAGCAGAAAGTATAGAGAAGAACGTGCGAATTCTTCATCGTCAACAATGATTGCATTATGTGTCATAGCGTGTTTTGTACGGTGAATTTATCAAAAAATAGGAATCCTTTAATAATGTTTCTTCGAAATTATAAAAACCGAAAGAATTGCTCCTTCGTATGTGACAATACAAAGACATTAATTTTTAAAGAATACAGCTTGCTGGGTCAAGTTAATAACCACTTAAAATCAAAAACTCAATTACTATGAAAAACTTACAACAATTAGAAGAGCAAGAAGAAAGGAGCATCCTAACTGCTCCACTACAACGCCGCTCTTTCTTGCAGTTTGCAGGAGCGGGCATGGCGGGCGCAGCTTTATTAGCAGCAGGGTGTACTAAAGATCGCGGTATCGTAGCTCCACCATCTACAGGTGCAACCTTAGATTTTAAAGATGATTTCGGTGTATTGAACTATGCTTACGCATTAGAGCAATTAGAAGCAGCTTTTTATATTCAGGTAGCTTCTGCGCCACCAGCAGCATTTACACAAGCAGAAAAAGCTTATTTCCAGGACATTCAGTTCCACGAAATAGCACACAGAGAATTCTTTAAAAAAGCATTGGGATCTGCTGCTATCGGAAGCTTAGAAGTTAACTTTTCTTCAATCAACTTTTCTGACAAAGCAAGCGTTCTTGGAGCTGCAAAAGCATTTGAAGATTTAGGTGTTGCTGCTTACAATGGAGCAGGTGTTCGCATAAAAGATGTTAATTATTTATTGTTGGCAGGTAAAATCGTTTCCGTAGAAGCACGTCATGCTGCTTACATCAGAGATTTAATCTCCGCTGGAAGTTTTGCTAATTTAAATGAGCTTACTGGTTCAGGAGCAAGCGTTTCTGGCGCTTTAGATGCTTCTCTAACTCCGGATAAGGTGCTACCAATTGCGGCTACTTTTATCAAAACAAAAATTAATGTAATCAATCTTTAATCTTTAAATCAGAAATCATGAATATCGTAAATATATTAGAAGAAATAGAAAAAGTTGACGGTGAGATCTATGAAAGGTTAAACCCAAGAAGAGCGGCAATGAAAAGTTTTGCCAACATGGGAAAAAAGATTTCACTAGCTGCAATGCCTTTGGCAATGGGTTCAATGTTTCAAAAAGCGTACGGTCAAACTACTCCTTCAGTAGTAACAGACGTTTTAAATTTTGCTCTTGCATTAGAGTATCTGGAATACCATTTTTATAACCATGCTTTAGTAGCTGCACCAAGTTTGACTTTTACTGCGCAGCAAAGAACTGAAATTACAGTTATTCGTGATCATGAAATGGCTCACGTTAACTTGTTAAAAGGTGCTCTTGGAGCATCCGCAAGGGCTGAGATCACTTATGCAATGACTGACTATACAGCGGGTAATACCTTCCCAACAGTATATTCGGACTACGTAACTTTCTTAAAAGTAGCACTAGGTTTTGAAGATACAGGTGTAAGAGCTTATAAAGGTCAGGCGGGTAATCTTTTAGGAAATCCAGTTTTGACAACAGCATTGCAAATCCATTCGGTTGAAGCACGTCATGCTGCTCATATCCGTACCATGCTCAATGCAGCAGGTGCAACAGGATTAAAACCATGGATTACGTTAGGTCCAGGTAACATTGGAAACGATACAGGTGTAGCAGCAGTAAATGCTGTATACGCAGGTGAGGAAAATACTACTCAAGCAGGAATTAATATTGCTGGTATCGCTTCACAAGTTACTGCAGCAGCAGCAGCAGAATGTTTCGATGAGCCATTAGCAAAAGCGAACGTAGCTGTTATTGCTAATTTATTCTTAAAAGACGGATTTAAATTATCGTAAGTTTGTTTGATTTTAGATGGGGGAGGGGCTGAAAAGCTTCCTCCCTTTTTTAATTGGATAGCTCGCGAAAAACTTAATAAGTGATTACCTGTTCTTCTAACTCAGCAGGCATTTCTCTATAATTATATTGTTGACCCCGCAATTGTGGCTCAAATCCCGCTTCTTTGATCGCATCCTGGATACCCTTTGCTGTAAAACGGTGAGGAGCACCAGCAGCCGATACTACATTCTCTTCGATCATGATGGAACCAAAGTCATTGGCGCCAGCATGTAAACAAAGCTCTGCAACATTTTTCCCAACTGTAAGCCATGACGCCTGAATATTTATTATGTTTGGTAGCATAATTCTACTTAAAGCTAGCATTCTGATGTATTCATCTCCAGAAACATTATTGCTAATACCTCTTAATCTTTTCAATAAAGTTCCGTCATCCTGGAATGGCCATGGAATAAATGCCAGAAATCCTTTAGCATTCTCGGGTTTCTCACTCTGAACTTCCCTAATCCAAACCAAGTGCTCAAAACGCTCCTCAATTGTCTCAACATGACCAAACATCATGGTCGCCGAGGTGGTAATATCAAGTTGGTGTGCAGCCCGCATAACGTCAAGCCACTCCTGACCGCCACATTTCCCTTTAGAAATTAACCTTCTCACTCTATCATTTAGAATTTCAGCTCCCGCACCTGGTAAGGAATCCATCCCGGCAGCTTTCAAAGTAGCCAAAACTTCTTTATGTGAAAGCTTATCTAGCTTCGCTACGTGTGCGATCTCGGGAGGACCTAATGCGTGTAACTTTAAATCCGGGTAAAGCGCTTTTAGCTTACGAAAAAGATCCGCATAGAATTCTAGACCAAGATCAGGGTGGTGACCGCCCTGCAGCAGCAATTGATCACCGCCTAATTTAAAAGTTTCTTCTATCTTAATCTTATAGGTTTCTATATCAGTGATATAACTTTCATCATGACCAGGTCTCCTAAAGAAGTTGCAGAATTTGCAATTTGCAATGCAAACATTAGTCGTATTTACATTCCTGTCAATCTGCCAGGTAACCTTGCCACTGGGAACTTGTTTTTTACGTAGCTCATTGGCAACAAAAGCCAGCTCAGCTGTTGATGCGTTATGGTATAAAAAAACACCCTCTTCTTTAGTTAAAAAGTCGAATTGTAAGGCCCTTTTTAATAGTTCGGCAGTTTCCATACTGCAAATATACCATTACTTCTTTTCTTTTTATTTCACAGTATTATCACAATTGACCTTGCCTTAATTTCCTATCTTAGCGCAATTATTTCAAAATATGGTAGATTTTAATCGTTTTATACTGGCCAACGGGCTTCGTGTTTTAGTTCACGAAGACGATACAACACCAATGGCAGTGTTAAATATTTTATATGATGTTGGTGCCCGTGATGAGGAAGCCGGTAAAACTGGTTTCGCTCACTTGTTTGAACACTTAATGTTTGGCGGTTCTATCAACATTCCAAGCTACGATGAGCCATTGCAAAGGGTAGGAGGTGAAAATAATGCTTTTACCAGTAATGACATTACCAACTACTACATCACGCTTCCTTCTGTAAATCTGGAGACTGCTTTCTGGTTGGAAAGCGATAGAATGCTTAACCTCGCTTTTTCAGAAAAAAGCTTGGAAACGCAACGTAGTGTAGTTTGTGAAGAGTTTAAACAGCGCTACCTGAATCAACCATATGGAGACGTTTGGTTGAAATTGCGTCCGCTAGCTTATAAAAATCACCCCTATCAATGGGCAACTATTGGCCAGGATCTCAGGCAGATTGAAGAAGCAAAAATGGATGATGTTAAAGCTTTTTTTCATAAGCACTACAATCCGCAGAATGCGATCATGGTAGTCGGCGGAAACGTAAAGACAGAGGATGTAAAATTATTGGCAGAGAAATGGTTTGAGCCAATCCCTTCGGGAGAAAAGTACCATAGAGATCTTCCAAAAGAAGAAACACAGACAGAAGCCCGACTTGAAACAGTACACTCGGCTGTACCCTTGAACGCCCTTTATGTAGCGTTTAAAATGCCTGAAAGGGCTGATTCTGAATATCCTTGTTATGATTTAATGGCTGATATCCTTTCTCAGGGTCAATCTTCAAGATTATATACCAGTCTGCTTAAAGAAAAGCAGCTATTTAGTGACATCCATGCCTACATCACCAGTAGTATTGATGAAGGTTTGTTCATTGTAGAGGGTAAACTCGTGGAAGGTGTATCGGTTGATGCAGCCGAAGCTGCAGTGTGGGACCAATTATTTCAATTGACGCAAGATGAAGTGACAGATGCTGAGCTAACAAAAGTGAAGAATAAATCTGAATCCATTATGGTCTTCGCGGAGATGAGTCTTTTAGATAAGGCTATGAATCTTGCTTACTATGAACTTCTCGGGGATGCTGCAACTTTAAATACCGAGATTGACAAGTACTTAGCCGTTACTCCACAGCGCATTCTTAATGTGGCTAAGGAAACTTTCCAGAAAAAAAAATCATCCACCCTTTACTATTTAACTACTCCAGATGCTTAATCGTATCCTAGCCCCAGAATCCAAGCAGATTTCAGAGATCAATTTCAAAAAGCCCTTAGCCCAACACCTGGACAATGGAATTCCTGTATTTACTATAAATGCCGGTCGGCAGGAGCTAGTTCGCATAGAATTTATCTTTAAAAATGTAAACTGGGATGAAGGTAAGCCGCTACAGGCACTTACGGCGAGCCACCTTATAAATAACGGCACAACAGAACTTTCTGCCAAAGAAATTGCTGAAAAGGTAGATTTTTACGGTGCGTTTTTACAAACGGAATACGGCGCCGACCAGTGTAGCGTTAAACTTTATAGTTTGAATAAGCATCTTGCGGAAGTATTACCAATACTATATTCCATTTTAAATGCAAGTGTTTTTCCGGAAAAGGAGCTTTCCATATTTGTTCAGAATCAAAAGCAATCCCTTTCTGTGAGCCTTCAAAAGAATGATTTCTTAGCAAGAAAGCAGTTTGCAAATGCGCTTTTTGGTGACACTCCATATGGTTCTAATATTTCTGCAGTAAATTACGATGCTATAAAAAGACAGGATCTTTTAGACTATTTTCAAGCTGCATATAAGCCGGAGAACTGTACGATCTTCGTTGCCGGTAAATTTGAAGAAAACGAGTTCTCTATTTTGAATGCCGTTGTAGGTAAAGACTGGGCGAATAACGGCGATTCAAAGGATAATCATTTCAGTTTTTCTTCTCCAATTGGATCCGAAATTCTAATAGAAATGCCTGAGGCTTTGCAATCCGCTATTAGAATGGGAATGATAACAATCAACAGAACTCATGAAGACTTTGCCGGCTTTCAAGTCTTAAACTGTGTTTTGGGAGGTTACTTTGGTTCTAGGTTAATGTCTAATATCAGGGAAGAAAAAGGTTACACTTATGGTATCGGTTCAGGAGTTGTTTCTCTGCAGGATACTGGATACTTCTTCATTGCAACGGAGGTTGGAGCTGATGTATGCCAGAGTGCAGTCACTGAAATCGAGAAAGAGATAGACTTGTTAAAAAACGACATTATTCCAGAAGAAGAGTTGGATCTAGTACGCAGTTACATGCTGGGTTCTTTATTGGGGAGCCTTGAAAATGCATTCTCACATGCTGATAAGTTCAAGAACTTGTACTTTTCTGGCTTAGATTATAGCTACTATGACCGCTATATCCATACTGTGAAAACTATCGATTCTCAATCTTTAAGAATATTGGCTCATAAATACCTGATTTCGAGTGACTTTACTAAGGTTGTAGCTGGCAAAAAGTACTAAGATTAATTGCCTTTCTGTGTACAGGCAATTAATCTTATTGTAATTTTTCTGCTCTAGAGGCCAATATTTAAATCCTTATTGTGTAATTACAATGAGAATTGTACCTTTGCCTCGCAAATAGTAACTCCTAAATTATTTGCTATGCAACTTGATCCCAATAAATTTATTGCCGAAGGACTAACTTACGATGACGTATTATTAGTACCAGCCTATTCTGAAGTTTTACCGCGTGATGTTGATACCGGTAGCTACCTAACCAAGAAAATTCGCATCAATGTTCCAATAGTTTCTGCTGCGATGGATACCGTAACTGAAGCTGGCTTAGCCATAGCTATTGCTCAGGCGGGTGGTATTGGTATGCTGCACAAAAATATGACTATCGAGCGCCAGGCTGAAGAAGTACGCAAAGTAAAGCGCTCTGAAAGTGGTATGATCCAAGACCCGGTAACGCTAAGCGCTACGGCCAAAGTTGCAGATGCTTCTCAGATCATGAAGGAATTCAAAATAGGCGGTATTCCGATAATCGATGCAGATGGTAAATTGGTAGGTATCATCACCAATAGAGATCTTCGTTTCCAAAAAGATATGCAGCGTGCTGTTTCTGAAGTAATGACAAAAGATAATCTTGTCACCGCTGCGGAAGGTACTACGCTCTTACAAGCAGAGGAAATCTTGCAGGACTACAAAATCGAGAAACTGCCTATAGTTGACAAAGACGGACGTTTAGCTGGCTTAATCACATTCAAAGACATTCAAAAATATAAAAACTACCCTAATGCTTGTAAAGATGAGCGAGGCAGATTACGTGTTGGCGCGGCCGTTGGTGTTGCTGCTGACAACATTGATCGCGTCGCTGCATTGGTGCAGGCAGGAGTTGATGTAGTTACCGTTGATACTGCTCATGGTCACTCTAAGGGGGTTATTGATATGGTGAAAGCTATCAAGGCTAGATTCCCTGATTTGCAAGTAATTGCTGGTAATATCGCTACGGCGGATGCGGCGAGAGCTTTAGCTGCTGCGGGAGCTGATGCTGTAAAAGTTGGTATCGGTCCAGGTTCCATTTGTACCACAAGGATTATTGCCGGCGTAGGTGTTCCGCAATTGTATGCGGTCTTCGAATGTGCTCAAGCTCTAATCGGCACAGGAATACCCGTGATTGCAGATGGAGGTATCAAACAAACAGGTGATATTGTAAAAGCGATTGCTGCAGGAGCAAGTTGTATTATGGCAGGATCGTTATTCGCAGGAGTGGAAGAGTCGCCAGGTGAGACCATTATTTATGAAGGACGTAAGTTTAAGTCTTACCGCGGTATGGGTTCTGTGGAAGCCATGCAATTGGGTTCTAAAGACCGTTATTTCCAAGATGAAGAAGACGTGGTCACCAAACTTGTACCTGAAGGAATCGTGGGCCGGGTACCTTACAAAGGGACATTGGCAGAAGTCATTTATCAATATATTGGTGGTCTAAGGGCTGGAATGCACTATTGCGGAGCAGGCAGCATTGAAGACCTTCAAAAAGCCAAATTTGTTCGCATAACAGCCGCAGGTATGAGAGAGAGTCATCCGCATGATATTTCTATAACTAAGGAAGCTCCAAATTATTCACGTTAATATACGATAATCATGAAATCAATATGTGTTTATTGCGGGTCTAATTTCAATGGTGATCCTATAGTAAGGGCTGCAATTGAAAGTTTAGCTCAAGCCTTGACTGATCAGAATATCACTTTAATATATGGGGGCGGAAGCGTCGGCGTTATGGGTGTCATTGCCGATGAAGTATTGAAACGTAATGGAAGGGTGATTGGTGTGATTCCTCAGTTTTTGATGGATAAGGAAGTTGGCCATCAAAAACTTACTGAGATGATAGTTACAGAAAACATGCATGAGCGCAAGCAAAAGATGGCGGATTTATCCGACGGTTTTATTGTATTGCCTGGCGGTTTTGGAACGTTGGAAGAGTTTTTTGAAGTGCTCACTTGGTTACAACTTGGCCTCCATGGAAAAGCTATAGGTGTTTTAAATGTGGGTGGTTTTTATGACCCACTATTTGCTCAGATGGACCTCATGGTAGAACATAGGTTCTTAAAACCAGCTAACCGTGCTCTGGTATTCAATGAATCAAATGCATTTGGACTTATAGACAAGATGAGCAAATTCGATGCGATACCTGATGAAGTTTGGTTTAAAGATAGAAACCTTACCTAGAATAAATCTGTATGATAACTGGTTTATAAAAACTCTCCCGGGTTTATTTCCCATGTCCAGGGTTTCTTAAACGTAGTAAACGTTTTGGCTTTCAGTCCTATTAAAATATTTTGTTGACTTTGATTCGCATCGATTTTATTTGTCATTTTCCCAGTGGTAACTGTTCTCTTCCTTTTTACAAAATCATACTCCTTTCTAGTCATCTCCCCGGATGCCCCATGAAAAGAGCAGTTTTCTGCATTAATAAGCTGCCAGGTATTGCTAGTATGTTTAAAAGTGTAGTTTAATTGCCACTTCCAACCTGCACCGCCCTCATAATTTAAAACCAGTGTATTAGTCTGAATATTCATCGGACGGAGCGGGTCACCCATAGCGCCACCTTCTTCTGATCTTAGAATGAAATCGTTATTTTGTAAAGCCAGCTTGTAATTTCTTCCTTGTTTGAAATAGATAGCAAGCATCCTTGGTTTTTGTATTTCGGTAATGATTTCAGTATCATTATCTCCATAAGCACGACTTTCTTTAACCGCTGCATAGAATTCTAAAACTAGCGCCAGATCTTCAGTTTTATCATTGTTTAGATCCCCACTTGCCGAATCAATGACTTTCCATTGGGGCGGCAATAAGGAATTTAATGTCCTGCCTTTTTGGGTTAGTTCAGGGTATTTAAAAGATTGGGCCGATGATAATTTAGAGAAAAGTAGTAAAGTAAGAAGTGGGATTATTTTCATAGATATTCTAATCAACGCAGATCGGAATTAAAAAGTGTTCTGAAACTGGTTTTATTTATTGGAGAGGCATACCTAAATTATTAATGCTCTAAATTATCAGTACTGAATTAGGTATTAATTGCCTATTACTTGGCCTTTATTTGACAAATTGATTAAATGAATTATAAGCGAACATCAGAAAATTTTGCAAAAAGGAGGGCCGGAGCAATCCGGTCCTCTGGGGTATATATCAATAGGGATTATTGAATAATTTTACCGTCTTTATCAATTTTCAATGAGCCTTCTTCGGCTTCTTTCTTAACATTGATCAGATAGTATGAAGTTTTGTCAGCATTAGTAATCAGGAATGCCGCAACTGGTGTCCACAATTTAACCGGCTCTGACGCCAATGTTGCTTTTACAGAATCCGGTAAATCTTTCAATTCAACAGGTGTTTTTGTAGTACTATCTTGTCTTACAGCAACAGTGTGACTGTAGTTTTTTATCTCGTTTGCGCTTACTGTAGTGAATCCTGCTAATGCTAAAAATGCTGCTGATAAAATGATCTTTTTCATAATTTTTATTTAGGGTTAATAAATTAAATAATTGATTTCAATTACGGTTAGACAATGATTCATAATTGTGCCACTTGAATTTTATTTTGGCATTGCATTGATATATAGAGTATTATATTAATAATGGATTAAATATGTTGAGGAGAAACGCTACAATCTGTTGCTTAAGGAAGCATCTTTTATGGCTTGATAATTGCAAAACCCAATGAGTTAATACCCTCTTCCTTCGGGATGGGATCTCTGGTGCTGACAAAATTTAGTTTAACCCTAATCACTTTAAAATTATGATACATTTCAGATTTTTAACATTAGCGGCGTTCTCTCTAATTCTCGCATCTTGCGGTAGTTCTAAGAAACTTGCAGAAGCAAGTAACAAATACAACAGATTGGATAGCACTTACCAGTTGCTTCAAACTGATTTAGCAAGTAGCAAAGATTCAACATCTAAATACAAATCTTATAGTAGGCAGCTGGAAGATCAGCTGAAACAACAACGAAGCTCTAATGATCAGATGGTGAACCAGCTTAAAGACTTATCTGTAATCTCAGGATCACAAGCAGAAAGTATCAAAAAATCATTAGACAACATAGGTTCTAAAGACGCCTATATACAAAACCTGCAATCGGCCATTTCACGTAAGGATTCGCTTACCATGAATTTAGTAATGAACCTCAAAGGAGCAATTGGTAATCTTGATGATAAAGACATCAATATCAAAGTGGATAAAGGAGTGGTTTATATCGACATTTCTGATAAGTTATTGTTTACCACTGGCAAGTATGAAGTAACTTTAAGTGCTAAAGAAGTACTCGGAAAGGTAGCTAAAGTGCTTTTGAAACAACCTGACATTGAGTTCTTAGTGGAAGGGCATACAGATAATGTGCCATACCAACAAGGAGTTTTGTTGGACAATTGGGACTTAAGTGTGAAACGCGCTACGGCTGTTGTTCGTATCTTACAGAACGAGTACAACATTCCTCCGGTTAGAATGACCGCGGCAGGTAGGGGAGAATATGTTCCTGTTGCAGACAATGATTCTGAAGCTGGAAAATCTGCTAACCGTAGAACAAGAATAGTGATCTTACCGCAATTAGATCAGTTCTTTAAGTTATTGGAGACTCCTAAAAAATAGGATAGATTTTTGTGGCCGTTGCTCCAATTGGTGTAACGGCTTCTTTATGCCACGTTCTCTGGCCTTTGATAAGAAAAATCTGTTACCTTTAAAATATGAAAATTGGAATGATTGGTTTGGGGGATATGGGCTGCTTATACGCCATATCCTTTGCAAAAGCAGGCTACCAGGTCTTCGGGTGTGATTTACCCATTCAATTAGACACGTTGCGGGAGAAACTAGCGCCTTATGATATTGAATTAATGGCCGATGGAAAGGAAGTTTCCCGCCAATGCGATGTAATTTTTTATTCCGTAGAGGCGGAGAAAATTGCAGATGTAGTAAGGCTATACGGTTCTTCCACTAAATATGGAGCAATCGTATCTGGCCAAACGTCTGTGAAACATCCTGAAATAGAAGCGATGGAAAAGTACCTTCCAAAGGATGTGCATATCATTCCATGTCACTCTTTGCACGGTCCCGTGATAGACACCAAGGGTCAGAAGCTGATCGTCATTCCCCACCGTACTTCTGATGAGGCTTATCAAAGGATGCTAGACGTACTCGCTACGCTGAAATCAGAAATTGTAGAAATTTCCGATTACCATTACCACGATAAGATTGTTGCTGATACTCAAGTGGTCACTCATTTCGGTTTTGAAAGCATGGGTACTGCCTGGAAAGAAGCAGGATTTTTTCCATGGGAGAATGATTCTTATAACGGCGGTATCGACAATATTAAGATCCTGACAACATTAAGGATATTTAGCAGCAAAGCGCACATTTATGGAGGACTTGCCATTTTGAACCCTTATGCTTCTGCCCAAGTAAAACAATACGCACAATCTGAGTCTGAACTATTTAAACTGATGATTAAAGAGGAGGCCGCAGAATTCAGGGCTCGTTTATATAAGGCTCGAGATTTCGTTTTTGATAAGAAAAACAAGCAAATCATGCTGAGCAGTGAGATCATACAGGAGTTTTCACTAGCAGAAGGTAATAATTTAAGAAAGCCAAACTCTCACCTGAGTCTGCTTAGTATGGTCGATGCCTGGTGTAATTTAGGAATCAATCCTTACCATAATTTAATTTGCGAAACGCCTCCCTTTAAACTGAGGCTTGGTATAGCTGAACTTTTATTTCAAAACGAAGAACTCCTGGAAGAATCCATTGAAACTGCGCTTTTTGACAAGAGCATCAGGGCAGACGATCTGGAGTTTCACTCTGCGGTTAGAGAGTGGTCTTCATTGATTAGTTATGGCGATATGAACGGCTATAAGCAACATTTTGATGCCACTAAGCTTTTTTTTAAAGACAAGCTTAACCACGGTAAATTACAGAGTACAGAGCTGATTAGAAGGTTAGACCTCGCTTAGCTAGTTACAGTTGTGTTTTTTACCAGTTGCTTCAACCCCTCGGCAATGACTTCGAACTTATTTATTTGCTCTTTATTCCACAAGGTTAGCATGGGATCTACATTGGCCATTAGTGTTTTGTAGTATTCAATTCCATTGTTGAGCTGGTTTTGAAACTTGTTGACGTATTTGGCTTTCTTTTCGCTGAACTCTAGCACTAGGCCGTCCATTTCTTTCTTTAGGTAATCGACATATAGTGCGAACTCCTTGTTGAACAAGTTAGGCCTGTCTTTTCCGTTCAGAATGTTACTCCGGCCGTAAATGTGGTCAATCATTTGTTTCAAGGTGTATTGCTGATCGAAGTAAGCTAGGTTTGGCCCGGGACAAATGCTTACTGCGTGATTTTCCTTTGATTTCAAGAGGTCATACTTTTTGTAGGCAGAGGTACAAAGACCAACACATAGACACAGTTTTTCTGTTACTAGCGCTATTTTGCTTTTTAGCATGGTAGGGCTTAGTCCGGCTCCTTCCAGTTGTTTGATTTTTAGGTGCTGATATTTTATCGAAGCTGTGCAAATTGGTTCAGTTGTGAATTCTGTGTTTGTGCAAAGGTATTTCTTGGTGCATGGGCTACCTGGCTTACCACTATCAACACGCTCTTGCCGCTGTATTTCTGCCGAACTCTTCTTAAAGTTGTTGAAGAGTATACCAAGTGGAGAAGCATTGCTGATATAGTAATCTTGCTCAGTAGAAGTTTCCAAGTCGTTAAGGGTCTTTTCATCAACACAGGTAGCTTCCGGAACCAATAGAAAGGGACTTCCCCAGCCTGCAGCGTCTAATTCATAGTAATTCAATAGAAACTGGTGTTCCTCAGCGGTGCCGATTCCACCTTGAGCTGTAATCTTGTGAGCGGGTATTGGTGGCGGCTGGGTTGATGTTTTATTTAAATACGCTTGACTATACAATTGAAAAAGTTCATTGTACATTGCCAGTTTGTTGTCTTTAAATTCCTGTAATATTGGTCCTAATAGAAATCCATCCGTAGCAAAAGCATGTCCTCCGCAATTTAAACCGGATTCAACTCTAAATTCAGATACCCAAAGTCCCTTTTTAGCCAACACTTTGGCCTGAATAAGTGCAGAACGGTAATCACTCACTTTCAGGATAATTTGTTTTGGAAAAATTCCATCTGCTAATGGTTGAAAGTCATGAAATTCTTCCAAGTAGGAGAATAGTCTTGGGTTTAATCCGGCGGAAATCACTACAGAAGAGCTAAGGTTGCTTTTCGCAAAACCTCTCAATGCCGCTAAAGCGTCTGTATTTTCGTTCCCAAGGTAAGTTCCCTTAAGATAGTTTGCCTTATCTACCTTAGACATAATATTTACATCTATCCTCCCCGGTTTGATGCTGTTTTTTAGCTTTTCTTCCAGCGCTGTTTTCTCATATCCAGGACACGTTTTTAGAAGAAGGTTGTAGCTGTATTTCCATTCGTTGTCTTCAGGAAGCAGTGCAAAATATTTGCAGAGATCGCTTTCTTTATCAAAATCCTGAAGTTTCAATGCAGAAATCTGCTCGGTTACCAGTTTATTAAGGAGGTTTAAATAGGCGGTGATTCTCTTGGCTCTGGCATCTGCATCTGTTTTTAAAATGGGTTGATACGGTTCCTTGTGCGTTCCTGAAATGTGAGCTCTCATTCTTTCGATCAATTCATCATCCACTATTGACACTACAGAGGAGATACCATATCGTGCAACTTTTAAAGGCGTATCTATCGAGTAACCTAAACCTAATACAGGGATGTGAAATGTATGAGTCATATAAATGATTTTGCTTTCGTTGGCAAAGTAGTAGAAAAAAGTTACGTTAAAATGTGATTTGGGTCACTATTTCCATATGATCTATATCCGGATTTTACTTGATTTGTATCACGCAAGAGCAGCACATCAATAGTTCCTATTTAACTATATTTGCTAAAATGACGGTATGGAAAGCGGAAAACTTCTGAAAGCAATTATTGAGACGGCAATAGATGGCATCATCACTATAGACAACAAGGGCTTGGTAGAAAGTTTAAATCCGGCGGCACAAAGTCTATTTGGCTACTCACTAGATGAAGTAATTGGTCGGAACATTTCGATGTTGATGCCTGAGCCCGACAGGACTGGGCATGATGGTTATCTCAAGCGTTACCAACATACAGGCGAGAAGCGTATTATCGGTAAAGGAAGAGAAGTAATGGGTCTGAGAAAAGACGGTACTACATTTCCGTTCAGGCTGGCAGTAAGTGAGGTCAAGTACGATGAGCGCATTATATATACCGGTTTTATTCATGACCTTTCTAAGGAGAAAGAGGCTGAACGAAGGTTAATAGAGTATGCTGCAGAATTGGAGGGACTGGTAGAAGAGCGAACCAGGTCACTTAAGAAAACGGTTAGTGCTTTGTCGGAAGCTAAAGAAGAGGTGAGCTTATCACTGCTCAAAGAGAAGGAATTGAACCAGATGAAGAGCCGATTTGTTTCTATGGCATCTCATGAATTTAGAACACCCCTAAGTTCGGTACAGCTGTCTTCCGTGTTGATTGAGAAGTACGCCGCACCCTTTGAAAACGACAACATCAAGAAACATGTTAATAAAATCAAAAGCGCTGTTAATAATTTAACAACGATACTTAACGATTTTCTTTCGCTGGAACGTTTAGAAGCTGGCAATGTGCAATCTACTTTGGAGCCGTTTGATCTGGTAAAGCTGGCTGAAGAGGTTACAGAAGAGATGCAGATGATCGCCAAGCAAGAGCAAAACATCATTTATCAGCATACTGGAGTGGAAAGTTTGGTCAATTTGGATCAAAATCTGTTGCGGAACTGCATGATAAACCTCATCTCCAATGCGATAAAATATTCTGGTGACGGTACATTTATCGAGTTCAATACGGAGATCAAAGACTCTTTGTATACCGTTACGGTGAGTGATAATGGCATCGGTATTCCAGATTTGGATCAAAAGAATTTGTTTCAGCCATTCTTTAGGGCCAACAACACTGGAAATATTCCTGGAACAGGCTTGGGTCTGAACATTGTGTTGAGGTATGTCAGACTTATGAACGGAAGCGTAGAGTTTAAAAGTGAAGTGAATAAAGGCGCTAAATTTATATTGTCATTTAATAAGCAATAAGTGAAGATCAGCACATGGGAAAAATAAAGGTTTTAATCATTGAGGATAATGACGACATCCGGGGGAGTACTGCAGAGATTCTAGAGCTCGCTAATTACGAGGTCTTGCAAGCAACTAACGGGAAAGAGGGAGTCGCTATAGCGGGTGCTTTCTTACCTGAATTGATTCTTTGCGACATCATGATGCCCGAAATGGATGGTTATAGCGTCTTGCATCTTCTGGGTAAAAAGCCGGAAACAGCTGTGATCCCTTTTATTTTTCTTACTGCAAAAACTGACCGTCAGGATATGCGTAAGGGTATGGAGATGGGTGCGGATGATTACCTGACCAAGCCATTTGACGATGTGGAATTGTTCAATGCCATTGAAATCAGGTTGAAGAAATACCAAAGTCATAAGGCATTAAATAGTACTTCGCTCGATAACCTGAGCAACCTTATTGGCGGGAAGAATGGACTTGAAGAACTTAAAAAACACATCAAAGAGCGTAAAGTAAGACACATTAAGAAAAAGCAGGTTATTTATTATGAGGGTGATACGGCGAACGGCCTCTATCTAATCGTTTCTGGTAAAGTGAAGACTTTTAAAGTGGCACAGGATGGTCGAGAGTTGCTGACTGGTTTATACGGATTAGAAGAATACTTCGGAACTGCGGCATTGCTGGCGGGAGAAAGTTATATGGAAACAGCAGAAGCAGTAGAGAATACTTCGCTTTGCTTGATTCCTAGAGATTTGATGGAGCAGTTGTTAAACAAATATCCCGATGTTTCTTCCAGCTTCATTAAGTTGCTGGCAAACAATGTGCTGCAAAATGAGCAGCAGTTGCTCGAACTGGCCTACCATTCTGTGCGCAAGCGCATGTCAGAAGTAATCTTACGTCTGTATAATAGTAATAGAGAAGCACTTTTTTTAAATGTTTCTCGTGATAATTTGGCCGCTATGGCCGGGATCGCAACAGAGACCGTGAGTAGGATACTTAGCGACTTCAATGATGAGGGAATGATTAAGCGTAATGGCGGAAAAATAGTAATTCTTGACCCTGATCGTCTTAAAAATATGAAAAACTGATGAAGATCACTATTTGACGGTGATGACACTCATGCTTTAGCAATGGGTTTGCAGCTACTTTTGATAATCAAATTAGAAGAATGAAAGTTGTAGCGTACAGTATTAAGACTGCCGAAAAGGAACCCCTGGCCATTGCGAACCATAAGAAACATGAAATTACACTAATTTCAAATTCATTGTCTACCGAGACCGCGTCTTTCGCAGAGGGAAAAGAAGCCGCTATCGTATTTACGGAAGACGATGTGTCTGCAGAAGTTATCCATAAGTTGTCAGATCTGGGTATCAAATATATAGCTACTCGGTCTAATGACGTGTCGCATATCGATGCTGTAGCAGCAGGTATTTGTAATATAAAGATTGCCAACGTACCACAAATGACTATTGCTGGTTTATCTTCGGCGGAAATCCCGATGGCTTTAGCCGTAGAAACAATTAATAATTTAGACAAATGGCAGGGTAAGAAATGTCTTGGTGATGCATGTGTATGCTCTAAGGCTTGCGATTCGGTCAAAGTTAACACCGAACATCATGAACATTGATCAGCTGGTAGAAAAATATAGGGTCGCCGCACCTCGGTATACCAGTTATCCAACAGTACCCTACTGGGAGCAAAGTACTTTTGACGACGAGCGCTGGAGCGATGTCTTATTACATTCCTTTCAGGAGTTTCCTGAAGGGATTAGTTTGTATATCCACCTTCCATTTTGTGAAAGCTTATGTACGTATTGCGGATGTAATACCCGTATCACTAAAAATCACGGGGTAGAAATCCCGTATATTAAGGCAGTACTCAAAGAGTGGTCGCTCTATCTAGCTAAGTTGGGATCAGTACCTATTATCATGGAGATTCATCTGGGCGGTGGAACACCCACGTTTTTTAGTCCTGAGAATCTGGAAATGCTCATCTGTGGCATCTTGGATAAGTCAGAACTACATGCGGAAGCTAAATTTAGTTTTGAGGCACATCCCGGCAATACTACCAAAGCTCATTTGAGTACATTGTTCAATTTAGGATTTAGAAGATTAAGTTTGGGCATACAGGATTTTGATCCTTTAGTTCAACAAATTATCAACAGGATACAATCTGTAGAATCAGTAGAGCATACGACTGTTCTGGCCAGGGAAATGGGATACAATTCCATCAATTATGATCTGATATATGGATTGCCATTGCAAACGATGGAAGGCCTATACCATACCATAGATGAGGTAATCAGGCTGAAACCAGATCGTATCGCTTTTTATAGTTACGCCCATACTCCATGGCTAAAACCTGGTCAGCGTCGATACACCGAGGAACACCTTCCTGATGCAGAATTAAAGAAAAACTTGTATGAATTAGGTAGGAAAATGCTAAGTAAAGCTGGCTATCAGGAAATTGGTATGGATCACTTTACGCTACCTACCGATAGTTTGTATTTGGCTGAAGTACAGGGCAGGTTACACCGCAACTTCATGGGTTACACTGAGCAACCTAGTAAGATCCTAATTGGTCTGGGTGTATCCGCAATTAGCGACTGCCGGACCGGCTTTGCGCAGAACGAGAAGAACGTAGAAGATTATATCCGTGTTGTTAATGAGGGAAAGCTACCTGTTTTCAAAGGCCATATCCTTACTGCTACGGATTTGATGATGCGCCAGCACATCCTGAACATCATGTGTAAAGGAAGCACGGAATGGTCGGCCACAGAGATTCCTCCAGAGGTTGCGGAAGCCGTTTCAAAGTTGCAGGTTCTTGCCGACGACGGGTTGCTGATGCTTTCTGATGAAAGTCTGCAGGTAAGTCCAAATGGGAAGCGTTTTTTAAGAAACATCTGCATGGCTTTTGACGCGAGATTGTGGGATAAGAAATCTGATAATCAGGTGTTTAGCATGGCTGATTAGGTTATTTGCACTCTGCGACTGAAGAGAGGGGGCGTTGTGGACTTAAGTATGGGATGTTGAGTTCCATCCCCCTCATCATAAACCAAACCCCAAGCAGCAACATCATATAGGGTACAAATCTATTTAACCTTTTTCTAAAGGGCATCCCTGAAAAGCCGACTATTAAAGTTGCCGCGAACATTAATGGTGTGGTACCTACTCCAAACCAAAACATATAGCTCATACTCTTCGGGATATCACCCGCGTTTATTGCGCCCGCCAAAGCCAGGTAAACAAAGCCGCAGGGGAGGATTCCATTGATCATTCCAATAATTAAATGATTCGCTTTGTGGTTAAACGCATATGTGAAAAGCCTATTTATGGGTTTTATCAAAAAATCGGGGCTTCTTTTGAGAAAGCTTAATTTTAATATTTTAGAAAGCGCGGCAATCAGAATCAGTAGGCCGGTAATGATGCTTACGCCTTGCTGAAATCCTGCCTGCCATATTTGGCGTCCTAATAAACCTACTAAAGCACCTAAAATTGTATAAGATGCTGTGCGGCCAAGTTGATACAGCAACTTATTCCATACAACGCTGAACCATCCTGATTGACGAACAGGCACGGCAAATGCTAGCGGTCCGCACATTCCAATGCAGTGTAATGAGCCTAAAAGGCCGATGAAAAAGGCTAGGCGGTCATTACTCATGGTAAGTCGACCTCCTCATCTCTCAAGTATTTCGTGCCTTCTGCGTTTTCCCAGGAGTTGATCAAATGCCATCTTCCTTTTGGAAGCCTAATAGTTTTTATTGTTAGTTTACGAGTAGGGGTGTAGAACTGAATGGTAGTGTCTAAAACTTTGCTGTCCGTTCTTGTTAGTCTTATTTTACCTTTTGCGGTAGTTTTGAAGAGGATGTTGATGTTACCTTTGCTGATGGTCAACTCAGGACTGGCCTGGTCTTTACCTACCTGTGTTTTCGCAGCATATTCCTCATCATAGTTTAGGCCTTTTTCGTAGTAGTTGGTTTCTACCAATGCGTCTTCATGGCTTCTGAACATTAGCACGCCAAGCACAACAATAAAAGTCATAAAAGTTAGCATTCCTATAATAATTTTTGTTCCCCAATTCATGGCTATTCTTTTGGTGGTGCAATAAAAGTTGTTTCGAAGCGGTCTAATATTATATTGTCGGATAGAATACTAAAGGATACCTCTGTTTTATACTTTTCTATCGATGCTTGTGGCATGATTAAAAAGAAAGTAGTTTTAGTACTTCCTCCGTAGACTATGCTGTCGGGCTTTTCAATATACCGTATTTTTGCATATTTTTCCGTTGGTACAATTTCGAGCTTGATTGTTCTGCTGGTTTTATTTACTATTTCCGCGGTGTATAGGTTACTAACTGTACGATTCTCATCGTTCAATTGGTATAAAGTTCCGCTGGCTCGTAGAATGGTTGTTTTCACAGGAGAACGGGTAGTAATCAGGAACAATAGAACGGAAACTAATGCTAAAAAAACGCCCGAATAACCGTAAATTCTAGCGCTTACTTTAAATGGAGCTTTAGTCTTGATCTGGGTCTCCGACATAAATCCTATCAGCCTTGTTGGACGATTGACCTTCTCCATCACCATATCGCAGGCATCTATACACGCGGTACAGTTGACACATTCCATTTGGGTTCCGTTGCGGATGTCTATACCTGTAGGACAAACTTGAACACAAAGATTGCAGTCTATACAATCGCCATGTTCATTTTTTGATCCTCTTTTAATCTTCTCCCTTGGTTCTCCTCTAACGTAATCATAGGCGACAATAGTGCTTTGATTATCTAACAATACACCTTGAAGTCTACCGTACGGACAAGCTACGGTACAGACCAGTTCTCTCATTCTTGAAAATACAAGGTAGAATACCAGGGAGAAAATGCCGATAGAGATGAAGCCGGAAAGGTGCATTTTTACGGGCTCAGTGATGATAGTTATGAGGGTATCTGATCCGATGAGGTATGCGAGAAAAGTGTTCGCTATCAAAAAGGAGAGGACCAAAAAGATGCTATGTTTTAAAGTTTTTTTAAGGAATTTATCAGCTGTCAAAGGTGACTGATCAAGCTTTTGTTGTTGGTTTCGGTCTCCCTCTATCCAGTTTTCAATTTTCCGGAAAACCATTTCCAGAAAGATCGTTTGTGGACACACCCAGCCGCAGAACACCCGTCCGAATACGACGGTAAATAGAACTATAAATACAATAAATGTCAACAGTGCCAAAACGAAGAGGTAAAAATCCTGAGGCCAGAATACCACTCCAAAGAAAACGAACTTTCTTTGTAAGACGTTTAAAAGGATAAGCTGCTCACCATTAACTTTTAGGAATGGCGCTAAAAACAACAGCGCTAATAGAAAGTAACTGAGTAGAGTCCGGTATTTGTATAGCTTACCCTTGATGATTTTAGGGTAGATCCAAGTTCTTTTTGGCTGTGACATTTTTGCTTTTATTTTTTACCCTGAGCCGCTTTTGCTCCGGCAGGATTAGTTCCCTGCAAGGACAAGATGTAGCTCGCCATTGCAGCAATTTGTTTAGGCCTCATTGTTTTTTCCCAGGCGATCATTCCTTTTTCAGGAACGCCGTATTTGATGGTTTTAAAAATATCTTTCACTGCACCACCATGAAGCCAGAATTGATCTGTTAGGTTAGGGCCAACTATTCCCTCGGCGTGTTCTCCGTGACAAGGCCCACAAGCATTTTTGAAAAGCAATGCTGCATCGGCAAGTTCTCCTTTGTCTGTAGAGACGACAACATTATTTTCATTTACTTGATTGGCTGCGTTTCCTGGCTTAAGCAGCATAGCAGTTTTTGCTTCCTCAGCTTGTTGCAGCTCTATGGCATATTCTTGTTCTTGTGACTTTCCATAGTCGAACACGTGATAGGTTAGCATATACCCTATTGCGAAAACGATACTTCCGTAAAAGAGAACCATAAACCATGCAGGAGTTGGGTTGTCCAGTTCTTCAATACCATCGAAAGTATGTTCCATTATCAGCTCCTTTTCATCTGAGATAGGTCTTAAGCTCATCAGCTTCAGCCATATAGAGGGCTTAGCTACTTTAACTATTACTTGCTGTTCTAATAATAAAGCTCTTTGTTTTTTCTCTTCTGGTGTTGCAAAGCGAATCGGGCTAATGGCTTCCTCTGCGTAAACCTTTATCACACGTAGAACCAAGAGCGACACCAACAACAGCAGTACTGCTGTTGCCAGTAGAAAGCAAATTAAAATATCAGTCATTGTCATTTTCGTTGTCGTTTAAAGGAAGTGAGCTCATGTAGTCAATTTGTTCCTTTTTCATAAATATGAGCAGCAGAGCAACCAATAGGAAAAACAGCATAAATATGCCTAGTGAGGTGATAAGATATACCTGGCTATCTGTTACCTGAGTTAAAAATTGTTTAAACATAATGTTCAGTTTTAATGCTATTTTGTTCTAATATCTGTTCCAAGCCTTTGTAAATAAGCGATAACGGCGATGATTTCTCGATCACTTTTCACGCGCACATCGCTCTTTTTTAAGTCGTCGCCAATCGCCTTAGCCTGTTCAGCCAGGTCGGCATTTGCCTGATGCTCATAACCTAGTTCATAAGGAACCCCTAGCGTACGCATTGCATTTATTTTGGCAATAGTTGTTGTGGTGTCAAGCTGTTGATTAATCAGCCATTCATATGGAGGCATGATGCTGCCTGGCGACATGGTTTGCGGATCAAGCAGGTGATTGAAGTGCCACGAATTCGAGTATTTACCTCCAACTCTAGCCACATCAGGACCGGTACGTTTTGATCCCCAAAGGAATGGATGGTCATACACAAACTCACCAGCCTTGCTGTACTCGCCATAACGTTCTGTTTCAGATCTGAATGGTCTTATCATCTGAGAATGGCAATTCACACAACCTTCTCTAATGTAAAGATCCCTTCCCTGCAACTCTAGTGGAGAATATGGCTTCACGCTGCTGATAGTGGGAATGTTCGATTTGATGGTAAAAGTAGGCATCATCTCGATAACCCCTCCAATGAGGATAACCACCAAAGAAAGTACAAGGAATGCCATTGGTTTTCTTTCCAACAGGCGGTGCAATTTTTTATCTGTGCCCTGAGGCGTATATTCTTGAGGAAGCGCTAGTGCTTCGGCAGGCTCGTCGGCAACAAGTTTACCTTTCTTGACCGTCTTGATTAGGTTGTAGGTCATGACCAGAACTCCTGTCAGGTACATTGCCCCACCAGCTGCTCTCAGAATATACATCGGGATGATTTGTATTACTGTTTCTAAGAAGTTGGGGTATTTAAGCATGCCTTCTTCTGTAAACTCTTTCCACATTAATCCTTGTGTGAACCCTGCGAAATAGAGTGGTACGGCATAGAATATGATTCCAAGGGTACCAATCCAGAAATGGAAATTGGCTAGCTTTTTAGAATATAATTCTGTTTTATAGATTCTTGGAATGAGCCAGTAAAGCACAGCGAAGGTTAAAAATCCGTTCCACCCAAGCGCGCCGACATGCACGTGAGCAACTATCCAATCGGTATAGTGTGCGATTGCATTAATCTGTTTCAGAGCTAGCATCGGCCCTTCGAAAGTTGCCATACCGTATGAAGTTAAAGCAACGACCATAAATTTCAAAGTGGCTTCCTCTCTAACTTTATCCCATGCACCTCTCAATGTAAGCAAACCATTAATCATACCACCCCAGCTTGGTGCGATAAGCATAATAGAGAAAGCTACTCCGAGCGACTGTGCCCAGGAAGGGAGGGAAGTGTAAAGCAAATGGTGTGGCCCAGCCCAGATGTAAATGAAGATCAGTGACCAAAAGTGAAGAATACTCAGTTTATAGGAGTAAACAGGTCTATTCGCCATTTTAGGTAGAAAATAGTACATCATTCCTAAATATGGGGTGGTTAAGAAAAACGCTACCGCATTGTGGCCATACCACCATTGCACGAGTGCATCTTGAACTCCAGCATAAATATAATAGCTTTTGAAAGCTGAAATAGGCAGCTGAAAAGAGTTCACAATATGGAGAACGGCGACCGTTACAAACGTTGCGATGTAGAACCAGATGGCTACATACATATGCTGCTCCCGTCTTTTTATAATGGTACCGAACATGTTCACTCCGAACACTACCCAAATTATAGTGATGGCAATATCTATCGGCCATTCAAGTTCTGCATATTCATGAGAGGAGGTAAATCCCATAGGCAGGGTGATGACCGCAGAGACGATGATCAGCTGCCATCCCCAAAAGTGGATTTTGCTCAATACATCGCTGAACATTCTAGCTTTAAGCAGGCGCTGAAGCGAATAATATACCCCCATAAAAATGGCATTACCCACGAAGGCAAAGATCACTGCGTTGGTGTGCAGTGGTCTGATCCTGCCGAAGGTGGTATACTGTGAGCCTAGATTCATCGCTGGTTTTACCAGCTGTAGGGCAATCAGCAAACCCACCGTCATGCCGATAATTCCCCAAACGATGGTAGCTATGGCAAAGTTCCTGACGGTTTTATTGTCGTAATAGAATTTCTCAGTCATTGTTTTCTTCTTTTAATTCGTCGTCAAATAGGATTCTTACAGCGGGTGTGTAGGTGTCATCATTTTGTCCTGTCCTTGATGCCCAAATGAATGCGGCGAGGAAGATCAGTGCCAGAAGGATGCTGCATCCGATTAGTATGAAGATCATGTTCATATAAGCTTGTTTTTGTGTGCATACGCGCGCGCTGCAATTGTGGTGAACAATATGATAGTTACGGTGCTTAAAGGCATTAGTATAGCAGCAATCAGTGGAGATAGCATTCCCTGAACGGCGAAGAATAGTCCAGTAATATTATAAGTGAGTGATATCGCGAATGACACATAGATCACTTTAACCGCGTCTTTCGCAAGCTGAATAAATTGTGGTATTTTTTGAAAAGCTTTGCCATCAAGCACTGCATCACAACTGGGTGAAAAGTTATTGATGTTGTCTGTGACTGCTATCCCGATATTGCTTTGCTTTAGCGCTCCTGAATCATTTAGTCCATCGCCAATCATTGCCACCTTTTTTCCTTCATCCTGAAGCTTGGTCACGTAGTCCAGTTTGTTTTGTGGAGACTGATTAAAATGCAGTGCGTCCGGATCTTTGAAAAAGGGTGCTAAAGCTTCTGATTCCCGGTTGCTATCTCCAGATAGGAGATAGGTATTTGCCCAGATAGCGAGTTTTAGAATCACCTCCTTGAATCCTGTTCTCCATTGTTGTTTGATTTGGAAATAACCAAGGTAATCGTTGTTGATGATGATGTGAGTGGTGGTGCTATTTGGCGAGTTTTTCAGTGGGAGACCAAGGAACGCGGAACTTCCCAATCTCACAATATTTCCATTGATCGTTCCACTGATGCCCCTGCCAATTTTTTCTGTATAGTTATCTGCCTGATGCTGTAATGGTTTATTAAGGTATTTGCACAGCTCACGGCTCAAGGGGTGTCCTGAGTTGCGGGCAAGATCATTAACCAGCTGTGTTTGTATATCGTTGATGTGGCCGACAAAGGTTAGGCCATGGGCATCGGGATTGGTAATGGTACCTGTCTTATCGAATACGAAAGTATTTATCCTTGCCAGCTCTTCAACTATAGCAGTGTTTTTTAGATAAAAGCCATTTTTATCAAACACGCTGATTACAGCTGCAAGCGTGAAAGGAGAGCTGAGTGCAAGTGCACAAGGGCAGGCAATGATGAGTACGGCAGTAAAGGAAGCGAGTGCCTTTGTCGGATCGCTAAAAGACCAGAAGAGCGCGGAGCCGAAAGCTACCATTAGTAGAACAACACTGAAGTACTTACTAGCTGTATCACTGAATGTTTTGATGGCATTCTTTGGATGTTGAAAAGCATCGTTGTTCCATAGTTGTGTAAGGTAGCTTTGGGCTACTGGTTTTAGAACCTCCATTTCCAGGACACCTCCAAGCTGGCGACCGCCAGCGTAAATGATTTCTCCATATACTTTTTTTACTGGTACTGATTCTCCGGTTACGAAACTAAAATCGATTTCTGCTTCCCCGTTTAGAAGAATAGCATCTGCAGGTATGATTTCCTGACTTCTAATTAAAATACGATCACCTTTTCTTAAGTCGGATAAAGGGATTGGCTTTTCTATATTGTTGTTGATGGTTGTTACGGCTACAGGAAAGTAAGAACGGTAATCCCTTTCGAAGGAGATGTGGTTAAAAGTTCTTTGTTGCATCCATTTACCAATCAGGAGAAAAAATACTAATCCACTTAGGGTATCAACAAAGCCTGGTCCTGTCTGAAGCAGGATTTCAAATACGGAACGTACGAACATTACGGTAATGCCAAGGGCAAGGGGAAAGTCTAGGTTCAATCGTCTCGCCTTTAAGTTGTTGAACGCTGATTTGAAATAGTCGATCCCGCTGAAACACACAACAGGGATTGCAAAAGCAAGATTCAGCCAGCCGAAAAACAGTTTAAAGTTGGCATCTAAAACAGTTAAGCCAAAGTATTCCGGGAAGCTGAATAGCATCACATTCCCAAAGCAGAATCCTGCGACAGCGATTTTAATAATCAGTTTCCGTTCGGGTTTGCTGTTCTGGTTATCCTTGACAACATCCTGAAGGCTGATGATTGGCACATAACCTATGGCAGCTAGTGTTTCGACAATTTCTTTTAAGGATGCGGTGGAGTTTTTAAAGCTAATGATTACCTGTTTTTTTAGAAAGTCAACCCTTGACCTTGATATTGCAGGTTTCAATTGATGGAGGTTTTCTAATAACCAGATGCAGGAGCTACAATGGATAGCAGGGATATATAAGGTGATTACCGTGACTTTGTCGTCTTGATAATCCACAAGTTTATTGACTATTTCTTCTACGTCGAGGTAGGTAAAGTCCGATTGTTCTTTGTTCTGAGTTTGACCTGGGATGTCATTATATACATAATATCCTGCAAGGTCATGACTTTTTAAAACCTGATAAACAGTTTTACAGCCCAGACAGCAGAAGCCCTTCTCATCTGACTTATAAAGGTCAGAAACAATGTCCTCACCACAGTGAAAACATTGCGCTTTCGTTAAGATTTCGCTTTCGTTTAACATGCCACTTTCTATGATTCAAAAGTGGCAGGAAAGGGGTCTTTGCGAAATGATATGAGTTACATTAAATAGTGACTCCGGTCATTTAATTTGTTATTTGATTGGACTTGCCGCTATCCCTTCGAAGGTAATTATTACAGGTTTTATCAATCCGTTCTCGTCAAATTCCATCTTTTCAATGCAAGTAACGCGGTGATTACCATTGGTTTCACCTAAGGGTCTGCGGTGATAAATGATATAGTATTCGCCAGTTTTCGGGTTCTGAATCACAGAATTGTGACCTGCACCGGTAGCGATGCTTGGATCTTGTTTCAGAATCCTATCGATACGCTTGAATGGACCTAATGGGGAATCAGCCATTGCATAAGCGACTGAATAATTAGGGCCTGTCCATCCACCTTCAGACCACATAAAGTAGTATTTGCCTTTTCTTATAAACATGAAAGCACCTTCTACATAACCTTTTGGTGTCACCTCTTTGTACGTTGTTCCATCAGGGAATGGGAGGATACTTTTGAAGTCGTCACTTAACTTAACCACGTTACAGTGAGACCACCCTCCATAAAAAAGGTAGTATTGTCCGTCCTTGTCTTTGAATACATATTGATCAATAGGTTGTGCACCATTGTGAAATGCGTCAATAAGGGGTTTGCCGATATGGTCTTTAAAGGGGCCGCTTGGTTTGTTTGAAACTGCTACACCAATACCTCCGAGTTCCTTATTGTTCTGAATGTCGTTGGCACCGAAGAACAAATAATATTTGTTCCCTTTTTTAGTAATAGAAGGAGCCCACATTGCCTTGTTGGCCCATTTGATATTATCCTTAGTTAAAACATTTGCATGTTTTGTCCAGTTTACCAAGTCTTTTGAGCTGAATGCATCCATGAAAATCTGTTCCTCATATTTTGCAGAAAACGTTGGATATATCCAGTACTCTTTTCCAAATATTGCACCTTCAGGATCGGCGTACCAGCCTTCGAATAAAGGGTTGCCAGAGGTTTTTGGTTCTGTAACTTTCTGGGAAAAACCTGATAATGTCAGCGACGAAATGCAGATGGATAAGATTATTTTTTTCATCATGTGTTTAGTAGGCGTTTAAGCACTATTGTCACCTTCGAAGTTATCGTTTTATTTATTGGTTTTTATTAACCTCGTTAGAAATTTGGCGATATTGGGCAGGTGAGTTACAAAACAATCATTCGGGTTTTTCTGGTTTTACTTTTTCTGTGTTTACTTTCATTTAGGTCTGAAAACAAACCATCAACTTCAGTTGAGATTTTGCAAAAAGGCAAACATATCGTTTGGGATCAACAAACGCTTCGAAAAGTTTCATCCTCTGAGGCTGGGAGATCCAGCGGTTATGGCCGGATCATTCAATTAGCTGATAAGTCTTTAATTTGCGTTTACGAATCAGCTGGCAGTACCGTTGCTGTTACAAGTAACGATCTAGGAGCCAGCTGGTCTTCCATAACAACGATTGCTGCCCGTCATGATGGTATAAGTATGGCTGTTCCAGACCTTCTTCAATTGCGCAGCGGGAAGTTGATTGTTTTTTACAATCCAAGACCTGGTCAAAAATCCTTGGAGAAGAAGTTCGGCATTAGATGTAAAATGAGCGATGACGGTGGGAAAAACTGGTCGGCCGAACAATCACTCTACGACGCCGACTGGCAGTTCGAGAATGGATGCTGGGAGCCTTCGGCGGTACAACTTCCTAATGGAGAGATTCAATTGTTCTTTGCAAATGAATCGGACTACAGAAACTCTAATGAGCAGAATATTTCCATGCTGCGGTCGGCAGATAACGGTGTTAGCTGGACCAAGGAACGAGAGGTCGTAAGTTTTAGAAAAGGATTCAGGGATGGCATGCCAGTACCCATATTATTAAATAACCAACAGGAGGTTGTGTTTGCAATTGAAGATAATGGCTCTGGAAACTTCAAGCCTTATATTATTAGGAGTAGCTTGCGAGATAATTGGTCTACACGGGTGAATGGCCGTAACGATAATCGTAGCTACGCGTTGGCAGAAAAAATTGATAATAACATTTATGCCGGAGCGCCTTACCTGCGACAGTTGAAAAGTGGTGAGACAATACTTTCTTATCAAGGTACAGAAGGAAGGATCAACATGATGCAGCGTGCTGATATGAAAGTGGTAATAGGTGATCAATATGCGAGAAATTTTGGAGCTAAGTCTGTACCATTTCTTATTCCTGCTGATAAATCTTGTCTATGGAATAGCCTTTCAATATTGGACGATGATACCATCATCGCGATTACCAGTACGAATGCTCATTCAGATAGGAGCGAGATTTGGATGATTAAGGGGCGTTTGGTGTCCGACGAGGAAAATGACAGTAAAATTTTGTTGATGGCTGATCCAACGGTTTTTCTGGATAAAGGAATCTATTATTTGTATGGTACAAGTAGTAACAAAGGATTTCAATCCTATGTTTCTAGTGATTTGAACAACTGGTCAGCGCCTAAAGATTTAAATGGTGCAATGGTATTGAGAAAGGGTGAGGCATTTGGCAATGGAGGTTTTTGGGCACCTCAGGTCTTTAAGCATAAAGAGTTGTATTATATGGCCTATACAGCAGATGAGCAGATTGCTATTGCGACGAGCAATAGTCCGCTGGGACCATTTAAGCAAAAGGTTTTGAAATCGCTATCCGGCACAGGAAAGCAGATTGATCCTTATCTCTACTTTGATGGGAATGGAAAAGTATATCTCTACCATGTAAAGCTCCAAACCGGCAATCGGATTTTTGTTGTTGAAATGAAGGCAGACTTATCTGATGTTATTTTGGGCACGGAAAAGGAATGTATTTCAGGTACCGATTTTTGGGAGAATACAGAACGGACGGGGTGGCCGGTTACCGAAGGCCCTACCGTTGTAAAGCACAATAACCTTTACTATTTAATCTATTCTGCAAATGATTTTAGAAGTAAAGATTATGCCGTGGGTTATGCGACTTCCTGGTCACCCATGGGGCCATGGCAAAAATATGCTGGCAATCCGATTATATCACGGATAAAGCTGGGGTTGAATGGGAGCGGACATGGAGACTTATTTACTGACAAGAAAGGTGCTTTGAAGTACGTTTTACATGTGCATAATACAAATGTGAAAGTTTCTCCGCGGGCGACAGGTCTGATTGGAATCAAGTTTAGAAAAGTAGCTGAAGGGGATGACATTTTAGAAGTAGACTCTACAAGTTTTAAATTGCTGAAACTGAACTGATCAAACGCTTTGTGAGGATTGTTGGAATCAACTCTTGCTACTTACGGTTAAAAAGCCTTAATTTTATAAAATATTTGGAAAGCTCCGATGGGAGATTTAAGCGATAAATAGTAGATATGAAAAGAGTAGTAGTAACTGGTTTAGGTGCCGTGACCCCCTTGGGTAATACTGTAAATGAATTTTGGGAAAACATAGTTGCCGGAAAGAGTGGTGTTTCGGCAATAACCAAATTCGATACTTCCAAGTTTAAAACCAAATTTGCTGCAGAGGTTAAAGACTTCGATGCTACGGCTTATATTGACAAAAAAGAACTAAAGAAATACGATTTATACACACAATATGCTATTGCTGCCAGCGACCAAGCGATTAAAGATGCAGGATTAGATTTCGAAGCGATGCCGGAAGTAGATCGTTATGAAGTTGGTGTTATTTGGGCATCAGGAAACGGCGGAATCGGGACTTTCGAACAACAATTGAAGGAATACCATTTAGGTGATGGCACTCCAAGATTTAGCCCTTATTTCATTCCTAAAATGATTGTCGATATTGCTGCTGGTGTTATTTCCATCCGGCATAAGTTACATGGGCCGAACTACGCAACGGTTTCTGCTTGTGCGTCCTCAAATACAGCGATTATCAGTGCGTTTGATACCATCAGATTAGGTAAGGCTACTATAATGGTAGCTGGTGGTTCTGAAGCTGCAATAACAGAATCATCTATTGGTGGATTTAATTCGGCACACGCACTATCGAAAAGAAATGATGATCCACAGACTGCTTCACGTCCTTTCGATGTGGATAGAGATGGTTTTGTAATTGGTGAAGGTGCTGGAGCATTGATCCTAGAAGATCTTGATCATGCAATTGCCAGAGGTGCACATATATATGCTGAAATGGTTGGTGGCGGTATGGCCGCTGATGCCTACCATCTAACAGGTACGCCTCCAGACGGATTAGGTGCTTCTTTAGGAATCTCCAAAGCGTTGGCCGATGCAGGTATTTCTCCGGATAAAATTGACTATATAAATGCACATGCTACATCAACTGGTTTAGGAGATGTTGGTGAACTAAATGGCATCAAGAAAATATTCGGCGAGTTGCAGGTTGCAATCAGTGCTACAAAATCAATGACTGGCCATCTGCTAGGCGGGGCTGGTGCTATTGAAAGCGTAATTAGTATCCTTTCAATCGTCAATGACACTATACCTGGAACGATCAATACTCAAACACTTGATCCTGAGATTCCTGAAGGTTTAAATATCATACTTGGTAAGTCACTTAAACAACAGGTGAATTACGTTTTAAATAATACTTTTGGATTTGGAGGCCATACTGCTACATCAATATTCAAAAAGTATCAGGGTTAATTACTGGCTTTTAATGGCCAAATACTTTTCTAAACACCTTTGATCGCCAAACTATATGGATATAGAATTCAACAAAAACGAGGATGTTAACAAACAGTCGGTTTATGAGCTCAAAACAAAGCTCAAGAAAATATACCAAGGGGGAGGAGAGAAAAGTGCTGCTAAACAAAGGGAGAAAGGCAAATTACTTGCGCGCGAGCGTGTCGCCTATTTAATTGATGACGAAACAGACTTTCTGGAAGTTGGTGCTTTCGCCGCAGATGGAATGTATGCAGAGCAGGGCGGTTGCCCTTCCGCAGGCGTAGTTTGCGGAATTGGATATGTTTCTGGCCGACAATGCATGATTGTAGCGAATGATGCTACGGTTAAAGCGGGTGCCTGGTTTCCAATGACCGCTAAAAAGAACCTTCGTGCGCAGGAAATTGCGATGGAGAACAGATTACCTGTTATTTATCTGGTGGATAGTGCAGGGGTTTATCTTCCAATGCAGGACGAGATCTTTCCTGATAAAGAGCATTTTGGGCGGATGTTCAGAAATAATGCGATCATGTCATCCGAAGGAATTGTTCAGATCTCTGCAATAATGGGATCTTGTGTTGCTGGAGGGGCATATTTGCCAATTATGAGCGACGAGGCAATGATTGTAGAAGGCACAGGATCTGTGTTCCTAGCCGGGTCTTATCTTGTTAAATCAGCAATTGGTGAGGAGGTTGACAACGAAACATTAGGTGGTGCGACCACACATTGCGAGATATCAGGAGTTACCGACTATAAACATCCTAATGATCAGGCTTGTCTGGAGAGTATAAAAAAAATCATGAGCATGATCGGAGCGCCTGAAATAGCGGGCTTTGACCGTATAAAGGCTGCGTTGCCAAAAGCAGATCAGCAAGAAATCTATGGCCTTTTGCCGGATAGTAGAGAGAAGCCTTATGATATGCTGGAGGTCATTCACAGGCTGGTGGACAATTCTGAGTTTGAAGAATATAAAAAGCTTTACGGCCAAAGCATTATTTGTGGTCTGGGTAGGATTGATGGCTGGGCGGTAGGTATTGTTGCTAATCAGCGTAAAGTGGTAAAGTCCAAAAAAGGCGAAATGCAGTTTGGTGGCGTCATTTATTCAGATAGCGCAGACAAGGCAACTCGTTTCATCATGAATTGTAATCAGAAGAAGATTCCTTTGGTGTTTTTACAGGACGTTACCGGTTTTATGGTAGGTACGAGATCAGAGCATGGCGGTATTATTAAAGACGGTGCAAAAATGGTTAATGCAGTTTCCAATTCTGTCGTGCCCAAGTTTACCATTATTATCGGAAATTCTTATGGTGCGGGTAATTATGCAATGTGCGGTAAGGCTTATGATCCAAGATTGATTTACGCCTGGCCGACTGCTAAAATTGCGGTAATGGGTGGGGCGCAAGCTGCAAAGGTCTTATTGCAAATACAGGAGGCTTCTTTGAAGGCAAAAGGAGAGCTTATCACTCCGGAAAATAAAGAAAATATGCTGAAGGAGGTAATAGATAAATACAATTCGCAAACGACGCCTTACTATGCAGCCGCTCGATTATGGGTAGATGGTATCATTGATCCATTAGAAACCAGAAAAGTGATTTCTATGGGTATCGAGGCAGCTAATCAATCGCCGATTAAAAAGAAGTTTAACGTTGGAGTGATCCAAACCTGATCCAATTATAATTCGCTTATCACATTCTCATTGAGGCAGATATTTGTCGCTTGATTTGGAATGGGAGAAAACGTAATTTTGTACTTTATACAATGAAAGATATGTCGCAAGAAATAGAACACGTTCCATGTTTAATTATAGGTTCCGGTCCGGCTGGTTACACCGCTGCGATCTATGCAGCACGTGCTGATCTCAAACCAGTAATGTATACTGGTATGGAACCTGGTGGGCAACTTACTCAGACTACTGATGTAGATAATTTTCCAGGTTATCCTTCTGGTATAATGGGGCCGGAGATGATGGAAGACTTCCGGAAACAAGCGGAACGATTTGGTACAGATATTCGCTTTGGTCACGTAAGTTCCGTTGATTTCTCTTCACTTCCGCATAAAGTTGTGGTGGATGAGATTAAGACGATCACTGCTGATACCGTGATTATTTCAACTGGTGCTACGGCCAAGTGGCTTGGGTTACCGAGCGAGCAGAAGTACAATGGTTTTGGAGTATCTGCTTGTGCAGTATGTGACGGATTCTTTTTTAAAGGTCAGGATGTAGCGATTGTTGGTGCGGGAGATACGGCTGCGGAGGAAGCTACTTATTTAGCTAAGCTTTGTAAGAAAGTTTACATGTTGGTTAGAAGAGATGAATTTAGAGCTTCCAAAGCAATGGTCCATCGTGTACTAAATACTCCTAATATTGAGGTTGTATATCATACGGAAACTAAAGAAATCTTGGGAAATGGTAAGAATGTAACTGCGATCAGGGTTTTAAATAATAAGACTGGTGCTGAATCTGACATTCCTGTAGAAGGATTTTTTGTAGCCATAGGTCATAAACCAAATACAGACATCTTTAAGGGATGGTTGGATATGGATGAAACGGGCTATCTAAAGACTATTCCAGGCTCTACAAAAACAAATGTCGAAGGTGTGTTTGCAAGTGGAGACGTGCAAGATCATTATTACAGACAAGCAATAACGGCTGCGGGTTCTGGTTGTATGGCAGCATTGGATGCGGAACGTTATCTTGCTGCTAGAGAAGATTTGGTTACTCTAAACAGCATTAGTTAGTATGAGAAAACTCCTATTATTCACGTTTGTCACTTTAATTTCGATAAATGTCTTCGCTCAGACAGATTCGAATATGGGTATTATTCCTGCTCCAGTGTCAGTTGTTAAAAAGCAGGGAAGTTTTAGTCTCGATAAAACAGTGGTTTTGGTTTCTGCAGATACAGCAAATTCGCGGGTCGCAGATTTATTAAACGCCTTTATTGTTACGAAGGCTGGATTTGCATTAAGAGCGGGTAAAACGATAATGCCAGGTTCAAAGGCGATTCTACTCACTTCTATTGGCGCGGATAAACTCCCAGCTGAAGGTTACAAAATCACAATTACAAATAAACAGTTTAAGATAGTTGGTAAAGGTGCAGGGTTGTTCTATGGTCTGCAATCTGCCATGCAAATGATGCCTGACCCAATTCAGAAAGGCAGCAGTGTAGTCATCAATGCGGTTGAAATCAACGATTATCCAAGATTTAAGTATCGCGGGCTACATCTCGATGTGGGTAGACATATGTTCCCGGTTGCCTTTGTGAAAAAATATATAGACCTAATGTCTCAATATAAACTAAACAATTTTCATTGGCATTTGACGGAGGATCAGGGATGGAGAATTGAGATCAAGAAATATCCGAAGCTAACCGGTGTAGGTTCTAGTAGAAACGGCACGATTATAGGTAATTATCCAGGAACAGGCAATGATAACATTGTTTATAAAGGCTTTTACACACAGGATGAAATTAAAGATATTGTAGATTACGCTTCGCAACGCTTCATCAACGTAATCCCGGAAATTGAATTGCCGGGTCATAGTTCCGCGGCAATTGCTGCATATCCTGAACTGAGCTGTTTTCCTGAAAGAGATACTTTTATTGGTGATCGTACCACTTGGGCAGGTTCCAGAAAAGGTAAACAGGTTCAACAGACCTGGGGCGTTTATCAGGATGTTTTTGTGCCATCTGAGAATACATTCAATTTTTTAGAGGGTGTATTGGATGAGGTTATTGCATTGTTTCCATCTAAATATATTCATATAGGAGGTGATGAAAGTCCCAAAGAATTTTGGAAAGAAAGTAAGTTTTGTCAGGACCTCATTAAGAAACTAAATTTAAAAGATGAACATGAGTTGCAGAGCTATTTTATTCAAAGAATAGAAAAGTATATTAATAGTAAAGGAAGATCGATCATTGGTTGGGACGAGATCTTAGAAGGTGGCTTGGCGCCTAAAGCCACGGTGATGTCGTGGAGAGGCATTGATGGCGGTATTGCTGCCGCAAAGCAAAACCATGATGTAATCATGAGTCCGAGCGGACCAATTGGCTTATACCTTGACAGCAAGCAATCCAACTCTAAGGATGAACCTACTAATATTGGTGGGTTTTCTACTTATTCTATTATCTATGGATATGACCCTATTCCTAAAGAGCTGACGCCTGAACAACAATCTCATATTATTGGGGTGCAGGGAAATGTCTGGACAGAATATATAAGGACTCCCGAGAAGATAGAATATATGCTATTGCCGAGAATGTTTGCTTTGTCTGAAATAGCCTGGAGTCCGGTTGCTAGAAAGGACCTTAAGAACTTTGCTGAAGAGCGGCTGCCTTTGCATCTGTTAAAACTGGATAGGACGACTACCAATTATTGGATTCCAACGCCGATCGGGCAATCTGAAAAGGCGATGACAGGAGAAAATTTTAATTTTGCACTTAGGGAACCAATTCCCGGTTCGAGAATTTATTACACACTTGATCTTTCAAGACCATCAATAAATGCCACTTTGTATACTACGCCGTTGAAAATAACTATTCCGACTGGGCAGAAGCGTGTGTTGAAAACAATTGTAGTTACCCCTGGGAATAGAACGAGCGTTGTAACAGAAACCATTATGAACAATGGTGCTCCAGATGAAAAAACTAAATAGTAAATAGATGAGATCAATCAAATATATCTTCAGTGCTTGTGGATTCGTTGCTGCTTTGTTTCTAATGACCTCCTGTGGTGATGATAAGGGTTCAGTAAATCTTACTCAGCAGAATGTTACGCCAGTCAAAAAGGATCAATTCCCTTTTTATAAGGAGATACAAATACGTCCGGGACTTAATTTTGAAGTGGTAAGCTGGGGTAAAGGGGTAGATTCTGTTGGGGGCTATTTGGTACTGCTTTCCGATTCATTAAAGAGCAATTATAAATCCTTATCCAATGAAAGAGAAGGTGTTGTTACCGATGCTTGGAACATGGATATGGACAATGATGGAAATCCGGAGATTTATATTGAATTATTAAGCCGGAAAAATGTATCTGATCTACATGTATTTGAGTATTCAGGAGGTAGTTTTAATAAAATCACTTTCCCTGGTCTTAGTAACAACATGAAGAAGATTTACGATGGAAATGATAAGTTTACTATTAAGGAGGGTGAACTTTATCGTTCATTTCCGATTGTGAATCCGCGTGATACTTCGGAGAAAGCCGGTGATTTGAAACTGATTAAATACCGGCTGTCTGGCAACAATTTCTCACCTTCAGAAGTTAAAGAATAATCTAGTTGCTTTCTTTAAACTGCGTACTAATGCGTTCGAATTTTTCGATCAAGAGGCTTATGCGTTCTTTTTCACCCTTCAAATAGGCTTTACGAAATACTGTAGCGCAGAGTGTCATCCAGATAATTGTAAACAAAATTAAAGTGATTTGCATGAAAGGCGACAAGAGGTTCAGTTTCTCGTAAAAGTAAAATATCACACCCACAGACAGCGCGGCCATATAAAGCCAGTAAAGTTTATTGTAAATGGTGAATTTGTTCAATTGATAGGCTTTAAGTTGATCTAGAAAAGCCTTAGGATGTTCTGTAAAATCGTTTTCAGCGATAAGTTTATGATCTTTATAAAGGATAAACGTGTATATACCCACTAAAACCACGATGATACTTAGCCCGGCAAGAGTGGTCCAGGATTCAAACTCAGCGAATAGCAATAGCGCCGCCAAAGTAGCAAAGGACACAATCATTCCAAGAATATTAAGGCGCGATTTTGCCCTCATGCCTGCAACTTCCTTTTTCGATTGTGCCAGCATCTCATCAGATGAGATCTTTACCTCAATAGAATGTGATTGCCAAAGCGATTGTATATGATCAAATTCTTGCATGCTGATTGTATAATTCGGTAAGTTTCAATTTAATGCGGTGGATTCTCACTCTGAGGTTTCCTTCGCTGATTCCCGATATTTCGGCAATTTCATGGTAAGGTAATTCGTCCAGTACCATAGTGATGATCAGGCGGTCGTTCTCTTCCAGTTTCGCAATTGATTTGTAAAGCAATGCGACCTGCTCATTCTTTTCTGAGAGCTCTTCCGGTCGGTTTTCCATGATATTGTCTGTTAACTCATCTTTAGCCTGCCGTTTTTCCGATCTCAAGTAAGTCAGACAAGTATTGACAGCTATTCTGTAAATCCAAGTGGAGATTAGTGATTTATTTCGGAATTTATCAAGGTTCTGCCAGACTTTAAGAAAGGTCTCCTGAAGAAGGTCATTAGCCGAGTCTTCATCTCCTGTATATCCATAGCATAGATGGAAAATCTTCTTAGAATTAGTATCAAAAATCTCTTTAAATAGCTTTTCTTTGTTTTCCACTGGGTACGCTTTGTTTCTTTTAGAAGCTATTCAGGATTTTTTGTTACATCTAAGGTGCAAATAATTGCTTTGTCCACAAAGTTTACAAAATAATTTAATTATTGTAGTTTTACAGCGGAGATAATTATTAAACTAACTTAAATGTCCAAAAATAACAGGTTAACGTTCTTTATCTTCCTCGCGCTGGTGCTGGGAGTGGCATTGGGATACTATTTAAACGTAAAGACGTTTCGCGTTTATAATGAAAAAATAGCGGGTTCAGAACTAAGGGTAAAAGCCGTTGACGGACAATTGCTCAAAGTTACTGATAGTAATTCAACAGCGTACAGCACACTTATCGCGGAGAAAAAAGCTGATGAGAAAGTTAGAAAAGACAACGAAGTATTGAGAGAGAAGAATCTGGAGCCGTTGACGCTTCTAAGCGATATCTTTTTACGGCTAATCAAGATGATCGTGGCGCCACTAGTTTTTACTACGCTTGTTGTTGGTGTAGCAAAAGTTGGGGACATTAATGCCGTAGGTAGAATTGGGGGAAAAACGATGTTGTGGTTTTTAAGTGCCTCATTACTGTCGCTAATTCTTGGAATGATCATGGTTAATGTTTTCAAACCTGGTGAAGCGATGAATTTGCCTTTGCCTCCAAGTAATATAGATACAGGAATTCAGAAGGTTGCTTTGTCTTTAAAGGACTTCATCTCACATATCTTTCCCAAGAGTATGGTAGAGGCGATGGCAACAAATGAAATTCTGCAGATTGTAGTTTTCTCTTTGTTCTTTGGGGTTGCCACAGCGGCAATTGGCGAAAAGGGCCAGATAATAATTACTTTTTTTGACAGTGTTGCTCATGTTATTTTGAAGGTAACTGGATATGTAATGAACTTCGCCCCATTCGCAGTATTTGGTGCTATGGCTGCTATTGTGGCCAAACAGGGTTTGGGCGTGATTTCTACTTATGCGCTCTTTATTGGTGAATTTTATTTTACGATGTTAATTCTCTGGGCTTTGTTGATCCTAATTGGCTTCTTTGTGCTAAAAAAGCGCGTTTTCAACCTAATGAACAGAATGAAACAACCAGTTATGCTCGCTTTCAGTACAGCAAGTAGTGAAGCTGCTTATCCTAAAACGATGATGCAACTGGAACGGTTTGGTTGCAAAGATAAAATTGTGAGTTTCGTATTACCATTGGGGTACTCTTTTAATTTGGATGGTTCCATGCTTTATATGACCTTTGCCTCGTTATTTATTGCACAGGCGTATGGTATTCACCTTTCATTTGATCAGCAAATTACCATGTTGTTGATACTTATGCTTACCAGTAAGGGAATTGCTGGCGTGCCGAGGGCTTCTTTGGTTGTTATTGCTGGAACTATTGCTACTTTCAATATTCCAGAAGCCGGACTGGCGTTGCTTATAGGTATTGATCCATTATTGGATATGGGCAGATCTGCAACCAATGTAATTGGCAACAGCCTTGCCACTGCCGTGGTGAGTAAATGGGAAGGTGAACTGACTCAAGCACAAGATTAAATTAGAAATAAGACATGACTTTTAGGGGTAAAAAAATCTTCCTTGCATTTACTATCGTCGTTCCATTTATCATCTATTGCGTAATCTATTATACGCCTATGCTGAGGAATGCAAAGTACAGATCAAATGAGTTTGTATCATTGCAATTTAAGTGGGGCGTAGGTGCTGCATTGCAAAATACCTATGATTCGTCCACCGGGAATTATCAGTACGTTGATACTAGGGATTCATTGATAAAAACGAATGTGAAGCTAAGACAAAATGATATCATCTACCTTCACAACAAGGCTAACGAACTTGGATTGTGGAATTTTCCTGAAGTTATTGCGAATGAAGGTGAGGACCTGAAGTCTAACAAAGTGTTGCGTTACGAGATTCAATTCAACTATAAGAGGAAGTCTAAGAAAGTGATTTATATGACGGACTACACTGAAATGTCCAAGCTTAGAGATGTGGCTGGCCAGATGCAAAAGCTGATCACGCAAAGTATCAACGATGCGGAAGAGCGCTACACTAAATAATAAGATTTGACTTGGATATTTAGAAAAATATATTCTATATTTGCACCTCGTTAAAAATAAACAATTTAAAAAATAAATAATTAACAATGTACGCAATAGTAAATATAGCAGGGCAGCAATTCAAAGTTGCAAAAGACCAGCACCTTTTTGTACACCGTTTGCAAGGAGATGAAGGCGCTAGTATTGAATTTGACAATGTATTGTTGGTTGAAGATGGTGGTGTAATTTCTGTAGGAGCTCCTGCATTAACCGGCGCAACTGTTTCAGCTAAGATCGTGTCTCATTTGAAAGGTGATAAAGTGATCGTTTTCAAGAAGAAACGTAGAAAAGGTTACAAAAAGAAAAACGGACACCGTCAGTATTTCACTAAAATCCAGATTTCTGGTATCAGTTTATAATTAGTTGTTGAACACAAATTATCCATTATAGGTAATTTATAAAATATAAAACATGGCACATAAAAAAGGAGCCGGTAGTTCCAGAAACGGACGCGAGTCGCATAGTAAACGTTTAGGTATCAAAATCTTTGGTGGACAAGATGCTATCGCGGGAAACATTTTAGTACGTCAGCGCGGTACAAAACATCATCCTGATAAAGGTGTAGGTATTGGAAAAGACCATACTTTATTTGCGTTGGTTGACGGTACAGTCGTTTTCAAAAAGAAACAGGACAATAAATCATATGTTTCTATTCTTCCAACTGCTGTAGTTAAAGGGGTTGTTGCTGAGGCTCCAGTTACTATTATAGCTGCTTCTGCAGAAGCAACAGTTGTTGAAGAGGCACCGGTTAAAAAAGCACCTGCTAAGAAGGCAGTCAAAGTTGAAGTTCAAGAAGCTGAGGCTGCACCAGCAGAATAATCAGATTCGATCTCATACAGAAGCCCTTAGCATTTGATGCTAAGGGCTTTCTGTTGCACTCGATTTTTTAGGAAACTGATCCCTAATTCTCTCTATTCATCAATTGATTTGCGATATTAATCAGCGCTTCTTTGCGTTCTATCGGAGTACTAATCTCAGTTAGGGCCAGGAAAGCAAGATCAAGGTAGTGTTTCATGACATCAGTTGCAGCGGTTCGTATTTCGTATAGATCATATAAACCTGTTATAGCTTTTATTTTCATTTTATTGTCGGCATTCTGGGCTTGATTTTTTAGTGAGGCAAGATCATTTTTGCTAGCAAGCTCCTGAAGTTTTAGACGCAAAAAGGTTTTCTTATCAGAGATGATATCCCCACCTACTTGTTTTCCAAACTTCGCGGGGTCCCCATAGACATCCAAGATATCATCCTGAAGTTGAAAAGCTATACCTAAATTCTCACCAAATTGATAGATCAATTCTGCCTGTTCCTTAGTTGCATTTGATACAATAGCGCCCAGTTTCATCGCTCCACCTAGTAGTACTGCTGTTTTAAGACGAATCATATCAATGTACTCCTCGATGCTTACGTCGTCTCTCTTTTCAAACTCCATGTCCAGTTGCTGGCCTTCGCACACACCCTGAGCGGTAAGATTAAACGTCTCCAGTGCCGGCTTAAGTACGCTTACATGGACATTTGTTAAGTGCTTATTTGCTTCCACCATCATCACATCTCCACTAAGAATTGCAGTATTGGTTCCCCATTTCTCATGAACGGTTTTACGGCCTCTTCTCAAGGGAGCATTGTCCATAATATCATCGTGCACAAGCGTAAAATTGTGGAAGGTTTCAATGGCTAATGCTGCGGGTATGCCGGCAGATAGATCTCCATCGAATAAATCTACCGCCATCAACAACATCGTTGGTCTGATGCGTTTCCCGCCTAAACTCATTATGTAGCTTATAGGCTCATATAAAGACCCAGGATATATTGGGTACTGGATTTCTGTAATTGCTTGTTCTATGCGCTTTAAAAGCTCTGAAGGAGAATGCATTTCTACTGTTACTAATCTTGGATTAAGGTGAAATCTATTTGACGCTTGGAAAGGTCTACTTTTTTGACTTTGACTTTAACCTCATCACCTAATTGATATTTTTTCTTTTTGCGCTGACCGACTATGCAATAATTCTTTTCATCTAGCACGTAGAAATCATCGGAAATATCCCTAAGTCTAATCATTCCTTCACATTTATTTTCGATGATTTCTACATACATACCCCATTCTGTAACACCAGAAATTATCCCTAAGAATTCGTTTCCAATATTCTCCTCCAGGTACTCTGCTTGTTTGTATTTTATAGAAGCTCGTTCTGCATCTGCTGCGCGTTTTTCCATAGCGGAAGAATGCGAAGCTGCATTTTCATAATCGTCCTCATCTGCTGATTTCTCATGATTTAAATAAGCAGCTAAAAGCCTGTGTACCATAACGTCAGGATAGCGACGAATAGGGGAGGTAAAATGGGTATAGTAGTCGAATGCCAACCCATAGTGGCTTGTCTTCTTAGTGGTATATATCGCTTTGGCCATTGATCTTATGGCCAACTGTGTTAGAACATTTTGTTCCTTCTTGCCTTCTACATCCTCCATTAAGAAGTTTAGGGATTTTGCAATCTCCTTGTCGGTTTTCATGTTGATCTTATAACCGAAGCGAGCTGCAAATAGGGCAAAGTTACCTAGGTTTTCCAGGTTAGGAGAATCATGAGAGCGGTATACAAATGTCAATTTCTTTTTTCCTGTTACCTTTTTAGCGACAAATTCCGCCACCCTTCTATTGGCCAGTAACATGAAGTCCTCAATTAATTTGTGGGCGTCCTTACGCTCTTTAACGTAGACACCTAAAGGTTTGCCGGTGTCATCAAGTTTAAATTTAACTTCGGTACTTTCAAAGCTGATTGCACCATTTTTAAACTTTCGATCTCTTAAGATGTAGGCTAGTTCATTCAGTTTAAGAAGCTCGTCAACGTGTTTACCTGCTTTGTTTTCGATAACTTCCTGGGCATCCTCATAGCTAAAACGCGTGTCAGAATGAATTGCTGTTCTTCCGAACCATTCATTCAGAATATTTGCCTGCTCATCCAGTTCGAATACAGCAGCAAAACAAAGCTTATCTTCATTTGGACGCAGCGAACAAACCCCGTTACTCAGTCGTTCAGGAAGCATTGGAATAACCCTGTCCACTAAATAAACCGAAGTAGCTCTAGAATAAGCTTCTTTATCTAAATTACTGTGCGGTGTAACATAGTGGGATACATCGGCAATGTGAACGCCAACCTCATAGTTTCCGTTATCTAGCTTTTTGAACGAAATGGCATCGTCAAAATCCTTTGCGTCAACCGGATCTATCGTAAAAGTGATCGTGTCTCTGAAATCCTTTCTGCCAATCATATCGGCATCAGAAATACCTTCCTGGATTGCCTTTGCTTCTTTTTCAACCTCTTTAGGGAATTCTAAAGGGAACCCGTATTGAGCCAGAATAGCATTCATTTCCGTATTATTCTCACCCTGTTCACCAAGGATAGTTGTGATTTTTCCTATTGGATTTTTAACACCATCAGGCCAGTCAGTAATGCTAACCTGAACTTTTTGCCCGTTTTTAGCACCATTAAGGTCTGTTAGCGGCACAAAAATATCATGGAGCATCTTACGATCATCAATGTTTACGAATGCGAATCGATCAGAAATCTTTATCACGCCAATAAAGTCCGTTTTCGCACGTTGTATAATCTCGATAACTTCTCCTTCGTTTTTCCTTCCACTTTTTTTAGCGAAAATATAAACCTTAACCTTATCCCCGTTTAATGCATTGTGAAGTTTACGGGAAGAGACGAAGATGTCTTTTTCAAACTCTTCATCGGGAATCACAAACGCAGAACCATCTGCGGTCATGTCAACTTTGCCGGTAACAAATGTTTTAAGGTCTTTAAACTTGAACTTTCCTTTCTCAGGTTCAACGAAAACTCCTTTCTTCGCTTGCTCTTTAAGCACTTCTAATATGGTTTCCCTGGATTCAGGGTCAGTTAGGTTTAATTTAGCAGAAACCTGCTTGTAATTTAAGGCTTCATTATTGCTTTTTTCCAGAACGTCGCTAATTAATTGTGTTAAAACGACTTCTAAGTGAGCTGATTTCTTTTTTGCCATAGGTTAAATATGAATCTTGTGAAGATAACAAATTGAAGTGATAGATTGTTGTATTTCGTACCTTAGCATGGACTTTGCTGTGTTTAGTTTACTATATTCTGATAATAAAAAATGATTGAAGACCGAGAAAGAAAAGCTGGAAAAGAACTATTAATTATTGTATTCCGGGCAATAGTTTGGAGTGTGCTGGTGTATTTTTATTTTAATAAACCTAAATTCTATAACGAAAATACAAGCGTAGAAAGCGTGGCTAAGGCTGTTCTGGTTTTTCTTGGGGCAAGTTTGGTGGTTTCTACGCTTCGGCTAACGATAATCTATTGGTACATCCGTAAACACAACTTTAAAAGTAACATAAAAGATAATTTCATCCTGGGGATTAACCGGATCGTTTCTATATTGAACACTGTCTTTATCGTAATCGCCTTTATTACATTATTTAAAGTTGATCCTAAGGACTTCATTTTTAGTGTTTCCATCGTTGCTGCCGCAATTGCCGTCACTTTTAAAGAATACATCACCAACATGATCAATGGCCTGATCATCATGTTTTCCGATCGATTATCACTAGGAGATCACATTAGGATAGGGAACAATGAAGGAAAAATTTTAGACATCACTTTAATCAATATGATCCTTCAAAATGAAGATAGCGACATGGTCATTGTACCGAACTCTATTGCTTTTAGTTCTGTGATCATCAACCAATCCAAGCAAAATACCAAGAAGCTTTCTATTGATTTTGATATGGCATTGGAGAACGGATATACACCTGAATATTTGGAAAACTACCTGAATAAAGTTATTGATAATTATTCGGCTAACGTAGTACCTGGAGGTTTAACGGTTAAAACGCTCGAGATAAATAAGGATGTAGTCATCTTCAAGGCAATGGTCTTGCTTAAGTTCTATGATAAACTGAAAGAAAGAGAGATTAGAAGAGCAATCAATACTGCATTAATCAGATTATCCGCAACGCTAAAAAAGACAACCAGCCCAAATGGTGAGGATAATGTTTCTAAGTCTAAAACTACATCGCAGGAAAAAGAACTACTATAGCTAATTGATACGCGAGCCAGGAATTGCCGCTATTAGTTTTTTGGTATAATCCGCTTTTGGATTATTATAAATCTCTTCAGGGAAGCCAATCTCTTCAATTTTTCCTTTGTTCATCACCATCATTCGATCAGAAATATGTTTAACAACCGCTAGATCATGAGAAATAAAGATATAGGTTAGGCCCATCTCTCGCTGCAACTCTCTTAGCAAATTGAGTACCTGAGCTTGAACAGATACATCTAGCGCGGAGACAGATTCATCACAGATAATAAACTTAGGGTGTAACGCAAGAGCCCGAGCAATCACTATCCGCTGTCTTTGACCTCCCGAAAATTCATGCGGATATCGGTCATAGTGCTCAGCACTCAAACCTACACGCTCAAGTAATTCCAGAATGACATTTTTTCTTGTCGCATCATTGCTAAACATACCATGAACCTGTAAAGGTTCGGTCAAAGTGTTACCAACACTTAAACGTGGGTTAAGAGAGGAATAGGGATCTTGAAATATGATCTGTACATCTTTTCTCATCGCTTTCAAGCCTGTTTTATTGAGTGATGAAAGATCTGTATTCTCGAAAAGTAACTCGCCAGATGTTGGTTCTACTAATCTGATGATACTTCTTCCTAAAGTTGTTTTCCCACAGCCTGATTCTCCTACTAAACCCAAAGTCTCCCCGGGGTAAACAGCAAAACTGACGTCGTCCACAGCTTTCACATAATCTGTAGTCTTGCCGAAAAGACCTTTTTTAATAGGATACCATGTGCAAAGGTTCGACACAGTCAAAATAGGCTTTAGGGCATAGAGTGTAGCTCTTCTTTCGGTTATTTCTGACACAGTATAGGTGTTTTCTGCAAGAAGATGAGCGACAGACTTATCACTATCTTCATTTAAAAAATCAGCTACTACAGGTAATTTTTTTAGACGTCTTTCGGGAACTGGGCGACAAGCAAGTAATCCCTTAGTATATGGATGTTTTGGATCGTTAAAGACTTCTATGGCTGCCCCTTGTTCTACAATATTTCCTCTATACATAACCGCAACCTTGTCAGCAATTTCAGCAATAACTCCCAGGTCATGAGATATGAAGATCATCGCCATTTGTCGCTCATTTTTCAATCTAAGCAATAAATCCAGTATTGTCTTTTGAACCGTGACATCCAACGCCGTAGTGGGCTCATCTGCAATCAACAGTTCAGGATTACAGCTTAGTGCCATAGCGATCATGACACGCTGTTTTTGTCCGCCGGAAAGTTGATAAGGATAACTGTCAAAGATATGTTCGGGTCTTGGAAGTTGAACCTCTCTAAACAAACTGATTGTCTTCTCTTCTGCCTGTTTAGCATTTAATTTTTGATGCAAGGTAATCGCTTCCTTGACTTGCTCGCCGCATGTAAATACAGGGTTTAAAGAAGTCATAGGCTCCTGAAAAATCATCGCTATCTTATTCCCGCGGTAGGTTCGGATCTCTTCTGAAGATAAGGATTGTAAATCCACGTCCTTAAAATTTATAATGCCATCAATTTTAGTTGCATGTGGGTCGAGAAGCCTCATAATGGAGAGAGAGGTGACTGATTTGCCAGAGCCAGATTCTCCAACAATTCCTAGCACTGTTCCTTTCTCAACACAGAAGCTGATGTTGGTCACCGCAGCCGACCACGATCTTTCTTCCTTATTTAGAAATTGTATTTTGAGGTTCTCAACGTTTAGCATTAGGATACTAAGATACGATCTCAGACACTATTATCCATCAGTTTTGCTATTTTTGCAACATGGAAAGAGAAATCCTTGATACCAAGCGAAAAGCCCTGAAGATTAATTTGAATCATAAAATTTACGGTACCTTTGCAGAGATTGGAGCAGGACAGGAGGTAGCACGTAATTTCTTCACAGCAGGAGCTGCTTCCGGTACCGTCGCCAAAACAATGTCGGCCTATGATATGACCTTTAGTGACGCCATTTACGGTGTGGAAGAGTCTGGGAGGTATGTTACCCAGTCTAGGGTATTTAAAATGCTTAAGCATGAATACAGTCTTTTAAATGAGCGTTTAAGTAGCGAAAAATATGGTGATCGCACGTTTTTTGCTTTCGCTGATACAGTGACCACTTTGAATTATAATAAGTCAAATGATCCACATGGATGGATAGGGCTCCGCTTTCAGGTAGACCCACAAGGAGAACCAAATGACATCGTTTTCCATGTGAGGTTATTAGATACTGATGCTGCGCTTCAACAGAATATCCTTGGAATAATAGGGGTAAACCTTGTTTATGCAGCTTTCTATCACTATCAGGATCCGAAAACTATGATTGAGTCTTTAGCAGATAACCTGACTATAGGATCAGTCGAGATCGACTTAATCTCTGTTAATGGACCTGCTTTTGCTAACATCAATAATATTCTGCTAAACCTGTACCTGATTGCTAAAGATTTTTCTGATGCAGCAATCTTCGATGCAACAGGTAAACCAAGACTAGCTAAAGACTTGTTGTACAAGAAAGACATCATGATTTTGCGTACAAAATACCTGCAAAAATCTAACCCTAATTTTAGCATGCTTAACAAAGCTGTAGATCAGTTCGTAAGAACGGAAAATGTTATAGAAGAAAACTTAAGCGTGCTTATAGAAGTACTGATGTCTAACTTGCTCTCGAGTGAAGATGCTGTGCCTACCGAAGTTGATTTAGAAGCTGTAGCGAAGCGTGCAGAAGAAATGTGCAAGACAGGAAATAAGGTTATTGTTTCCAATTTTGCAAGACATAATAAATTAGCCAGATACCTCGATCGTTGCCGTCCAAAAAGTGTTGGCATTTCAACCAACATTAACAACCTGAAGTTCGTGTTTAATTCTTCAAATTTCGGTGACAATTATACCAGTCAGTTGCTAAGTTATGTGAGCGACATGTTCAGTAAAAACGTCAAGCTTTTTGCTTATCCATTTTTAGATAAGAAAACCAACGAAGTTATAACCACTGCAAATATGCCCGTAACACCTGATGCGCGTTCGTTATTTGATTTTCTCAAAATAAATGGCTACATCACTGATATTCAGGATTACAGCGAAGAGGATGTGAAAACAGTTTAAAGGTCTTTATAAGAATCCTTAATCACAATAGCCATAGGCGTCCTGCGTGGCAAGCATATACCCAGATAGGCAAACGTTGCTTTATCTGTGATCCATCTTGCGAATCCAATTTGGGCCGTGTCCTTATACACGCCAAAGCAGAGTGAATTTTTCATAGCGCTTTTTACAACCTCCATAGGAACGTTTTGTGCCCAGTAAGATTGCGTGCTCAGGTAGTGATGAACACTTATGGGATCAAGCTTTTGTGGGTCATCTGAAAAGATTATTCCATGGTCCTCAATTTCCATTAGTTTCGCATGTTTATGTATTGCAGAGGTTGTCCGAAATCTTCCTTTTTACACATTAAAATCACACCTTGCAGATCATCAATATTTTTACTCTGTACTCTTACCTGATCATCCATCATTGATGCCTGTACCTTCAGGCCGCTTGCCTTAATTTTAGCAACAATTTTTTTAGCCGTTTCTTTATCAATTCCTTCTTTAATGGATATTTCTTTTCTGATCATATTTCCAGAAGCATATTGCTCTTTTCCAAAGTCAAGACTTTTAGCATCGAGTCCTTGTTTGATCATTCTTGATATGATAGCGTCTTCAATTGCCCTTAAGCGCATATCATCCTCTGTTACCACTGTGATCAAATTAGTTTTTTTGTCGTGATCTATGGTGCTTTTGGAAGTGTTGAAATCATATCTGTTCAAGATCTCTTTCTTCGCGTTATTCATCGCATTGTCAAAGGTTTGTGCATCAACTTTACTTACAATATCAAAAGTGGGCATGATTATAGCTTTATGGTAAAAATTATATTAGATTTATAGTATAGATTAATATAATATCTAATCCATTATTATAAACATTTAAATATACAAATATGAAAGTCAATAAACCTAAAGCCCAAAAAAAAGACGCTAAAAAAGCAGCGAAAAAAGAACTAGAGAATAACTTAAGTTCAAAGATTTTTGAGGTCCTGAAACACTTCGGGCAAGATGCAGAGAAAGTAGGTAAGGATATTGAATTGGTGAGTAAGTTTATAGTCAAAAAAGTGTCGAAAAAGTTTAAAGATGTGAAGTCAGTTGTAGCTGCGAAAATAGAAGAAGCTACCGCAAAGCCTGTTGTGGAAACTAAAAGCACTGCCGTCAAAAAAGACGCTGTAAAAGTTTCCAAAACTGTGAAGAAAGCGGTAGAAAAAGCAGTAAAAAAAGCTAAACCTGTAACTCAGAGTGTTAGGGTTGCAACTATTGCAACAGAGAAAAGGGCAGCTAAAGCGATTGCAAAGCCATTAAAAGAAGCTGTTAAAACCGGTGCTGAAATATTGAAGCCGGCAGTCGAAAAAGCATTGAATACATCAGTTAAACCTGCTGCCACAAAACCAATAGCAAAACTCAGGCCTGCTTCGAAAACCAAAAATGAAGAAGCCAAAAAATAGTTTCTATCAAAGGCACTAATGTTACCTATTCTGGTTTAATTAACAATTATTTAACAATAGAATCCGCAGTTTTGTGCATCCCTGTTTGACCAGGGATTTTTTGCATTAAGTATATGACGAAAAAAAAGGGACCCTTCTTAAACCGTGAAATTAGTTGGCTATACTTCAACGATAGGGTTTTACAGGAAGCTTCAGACGAAACAGTCCCGCTAATTGAACGCATTAAGTTTTTGTCTATTTTTTCATCCAATCTTGAAGAGTTTTACAGGGTAAGGGTAGCCACCATGAGCAGGCTTTCTAATCTTAATGATAAAGCCAAAGAACTTTTGGGTTTCAATCCAAAGAAAGTTCTGAATGAAATCAAAAATATAGTTGTTAAGCAGGAACGAAAGTTTGAGCAACTGTTCCAGGCAACGCTTATGAACGAGCTGGCTCAAAACAGAATCTTTATTCTCAATGAAACTCAACTCAATGTATCAAGAGGAGAATTCGTACGCAATCATTTTAGAGATCGGATTCTTTCCAATCTTGTACCAATTATGCTCGACCTCGATAAGCCGTTCCCAGATTTAAAGGATCGGTATCTGTACTTTTTTGTGCGCCTATCTAATAGGACCGCTAGAAAGAGTGAAAAGTATGCGCTGATCGAACTACCTCCAGATCTCCCACGTTTTTTGGTGTTACCAGAAACGAATGGATTGAAATTTATAATTCTTGCAGAAGACATTATAAAATATTGTCTCGATGACATCTTTTATGTCTTTAACTATGATCTTATTAATGCGTATTCTATTCAACTTACCAGAGATGCAGAATTAGATATAGATAAAAATATTAGCGACAAGTTTATCGATGAGTTGAAAGCAAGTCTGGATAAGCGCAAAAAAGGTAAGCCCATGCGGCTGCTTTATGATACCGAAATGCCCTTTGAAATGCTCACCGTTCTTGTCACAAAAATGAAGATTGAATCAGAAAGCTTGATCCCTGGTAATAGATATCATAAGTTCGGTGACTTCATCTCCTTTCCCAATGTTGGTGCAAAGGAACTCGAATACGCAGCGAACATTCCAATAAAAGTCTCTGGGTTACACCGTACCGAGAGCATTTTTAATAAGCTACAGGAACGTGATTACCTGATCAATTTACCCTACCAATCTTATGATTATATCATACTCTTTCTTCGTGAGGCTGCAATTGATCCCAAGGTGACGGAAATACACATCACCCTATATAGACTCGCGGAAAACTCTCGGGTAATTAATGCACTAATTAATGCTGCCAAAAACGGCAAAAAAGTACAATGCCTGGTAGAATTGAAAGCTCGTTTTGATGAACAGGCGAACATCTTCTGGACCAGTAGACTTCAGGAGGAAGGGGTGCATGTAAATTACGGACTGACTGACTATAAGGTACATTCAAAAATTTGCCTGGTAAAAAGAATCGAAAAAGGAAGGCCAAAGTATTATGCTAATCTAGCTACTGGAAACTTTAATGAAAAGACAGCTAAACTGTACTGTGACCATAGCATCTTTACTGCGAAAAAGGAAATAACAGACGACCTTATTAAGCTTTTTGGAGCCCTGAATAAGAAGACTGTAGCTAAAGGGTTTAAGCACCTAATCGTTTCACCATTAGATTCAAGAAATAAAATTTACGGTTTAATTGATCGTGAAATCAAGGTTGCTAAAACTGGTAAGCCTGCTTATATGATTTTGAAAGTAAATAGCCTCGCTGATGAAGGGGTTGTGCAAAAGCTTTACGATGCAAGTAATGCAGGCGTAAGAATCAAGATGATTGTACGTGGAATTTGCACACTTGTTCCGGGCGTTGCAGGCTTCAGTGAAAACATCACCGTGATTAGTATCATAGATAAGTTTTTAGAGCATGCCAGGGTGTTTATTTTCGGTAATAACGGTAAGGAAGAAATGTTTTTATCATCTGGTGATTTGATGAGCCGCAACTTTGAGCATCGCGTTGAGGTAGGATTTCCAGTCTTAGACAAAGAAGCTCAACAAGAAATACGAGATATCATTGAGTTTCAGTTGCAAGACAATGTGAAGTCAAGGGATATTACAAAAATGAACAATAATAAGTACCATAAAAATAGGCTAACCACTAAAGTTAGGGCGCAAGTGCAGACCTACAATTACTTGAAAAATAAACACCAATAAAGCTAATGCTAAGATACGCCGCTATAGACATAGGTTCCAATGCTGTAAGACTTTTAATTGCCGATATTTCCAAGCATGAGGAAGGCTTTAATTTCAAAAAAAATACGCTGATCAGAGTACCATTAAGACTTGGAGACGATGCTTTTTTAAATCACCATATATCTGCAAAAAAAGTTGACGATTTATTGAAAACCATGTCCGCTTTCAAAAACCTGATGGATGTTTACGGTGTTACGAAATACCTCGCTTGCGCAACTTCAGCTATGCGGGAGGCTAAAAATGGTGCAGAGATTATAAAGCAGGTAAAGAAACACGCAGACTTAGATCTGGAGATAATTGAAGGTCAGCGGGAGGCTAACATTATCTATTCAAATCACATAGAAGAAAATCTGGATATCAAAAAAAGCTATTTATATATCGATGTTGGTGGTGGTAGTACGGAGCTTTCTGTCTTTGTAAATAGGGAACCCATTGCCTCCAAATCTTTTGATATAGGTACCATTAGAATTCTGGATAACCAGGATAAGGAAGAGACTTGGGAAGAGATGAAAAATTGGGTTAAGGATCAAACCCGGGATCTTAAGAACCTCGCAGGAATTGGTACTGGTGGTAATATCAATAAGTTGTTCAGAATGTCTGAAGAAAAAGATGGAATGCCACTTCCATACTTGAAACTTAAAACCCTTTTCAATAACCTAAATAGCCATTCACTAAAAGAACGCATCACCATCTTTGGCTTGAATCCTGACAGAGCGGATGTAATTATTCCCGCTTGTGAAATCTTTATCACTTTACTAAAGTGGACGGGAATAAAGCAAATTTATGTGCCGAAGGTCGGAATGGTGGATGGGATCATCAATTTGTTAATTGAAGAAAACCTTACGCACAGTACTTATGCGTAAACAAACGCTAAAAATTTACCATGGTGACTAACTGAATCAGGATTGCCGAAACGCAATGAGTGCTCCTTAGTTTCAATGATTTGAATCTTAATCACCTCCAATTCTTCTGGAGTTATTGAGGCGATGGTATGTATGTAGGATTCCTCTATTACGCTCTTCGTAAAGTATAGTTGATCGTTATAAGTTACATTTCCAGTCGCGGTGTTGTCGTGAATTATTAAGTTGTTGCAAACTAGTTTAGCCGGGGCAAATTCTCTTAGTTTACTAATTCTGGAATCTATCTTATAGGCAGATTCTTTCATAGTCCAAAGTAGCCAAACCATACAATCGGGTTGAATGTTTGAAGAGATCAGAAATTGCTCTTCAGAAGTAAACAGCTTGATTAAATAGCCTGGTCTTTTCCAGTTGCTGTCTCGCTCTGCCTGCTCAAGATCGACAATGTCGTTCCCTATCATTTTTTTACAAGCTTAGCTTCAATGATCTCTATTGCTGACTGAACATTTAGCATTCGCTCCATAGACTCGTTATCTATCACAATATCAAACTCTTCTTCGACGTCGAGAATGACATCGACAAGATTGGCAGAGTTAATTTTGAGATCCTTTATGAAGTCCGTATCCAAATTGATTTGTTCTAGCGCAAGCTTATCCTGAGCATAGTTGGCAACAATCGGTTTTAGTTTAATAATTAGTTCTTCGTTGCTCATTGTTATTTTTAATACTTTTTAAAGATAATACATGCATTAACATCACCGAAGCCAAAGTTCGCTTTAGCCAAAAAGTTGATCTCTTTGTTCAATAACACGCGAGGAATACGATTCGTGTCAATTAATTTGTCGATTTCTGGATTAAGGTCTTCACAATTGACATTCGGGAAGATAAAGCCCTCATGTAGTTGTAAAACTGAAGCTACGCATTCTATACTTCCTGCGGCACTTATGCAATGCCCAGTAGTAGATTTTAGCGAATTTATGTATGGAAAATCAGCCCCCGATCTGTTTAAGGCTAACGCCCAGTTTTCAATCTCCAATGCATCTTTTGAAGTTGCAGTCAGATGACCGGCGATCACATCAACCTGATCAGCAGTTATCCCAGCATTTTTTAATGCAGCTGTGATACACCTTTGAACAGCCTCACTGTTTGGGGCAGTCATTGTGCCTGAACCTCTTTGCCCACCACTATTTATATTTCCACCGATCACCTCCCCGTATATTTTTGCACCGCGTTCCAAAGCAGAATCCAGCGATTCTAATACCATTGCTCCTGCACCACTTCCAGGTACAAAACCATTTGCAGTGGCACTCATTGGTCTTGATCCAGCTTCGGGAGAATCGTTGTGTTTATAGGTGCAAACTTTCATGGCATCAAATCCGCCCCAGATATAGGGCCCAGAGTCACTTGTGCTGCCGGCTAGCATTCGGGTCGCTCCATGAGCTTTTATTCGCTCATAGGCCATTAAAATCGCTTCGGTGCCAGTGGCGCAGGCAGATGAATTGGAAGTTACCTGATTTCCAAGCCCGAGTTTCCCCCCAAGGTGGGCACTTACTGCACTTCCCATAATCTGGGAGACTACCGTGCTACCGAGTTTGCGGACCTCATGATTGTCAATTCTATAAATAGCCTCCCGGAATTTATCTATTCCAGAGGTGCCCATTCCAAAAACAACTCCACTATCCCAATCGGGTTCGCTATCTCCTGAAATGCTTAAACCGGCATCTTGCCAAGCTTCCATTCCAGCAATTACACCATACATAATTCCTGTGCTTTTGAAATTTCTTAATTCTAAATCGGAAAAGCAAGCAGCAATATGTTCGGATTTAAGTGGGGGAGTGCCTGAGATCTGGCAAGAAAATTGGAGTGCTTCTAACTCGGGATTATGCTTAATTCCAGAAATACCATTCTTAATAGCATGTCGAAATTCTGCAATTCCAATACCATTAGGAGCTACTACTCCAAGACCTGTTATAACAACCCTGTTATCCATTTATTTTACTTGTTACCATTCCCGAAATTGTGCCGTGACAAACCATTTCTCCCGATTCATTTAACATTTGCACCTTGCAGTTTAGTTTTTTAAATCTAAAATAAACTTTTTGGGCATGCACAGTCACCTTTTCTCCCGGGAACACTGGCTTTATAAAATCTATGGTCGTTGAAGTTAGCATCACATGTCCGCTCAGTCCACTTTCTACATTTTCAGACAGGTATATTCCAAGGCAAACAAGTCCAATTTGCGCCATCGTTTCCGTCAGGATCACACCTGGAGTAACGGGATGCCCTTTAAAATGGCCCTTGTAGAAATCAAGAGAAGGGTTGAAGGTGTAGGATCCAATAACCTTATTTTCATCTATTTCCAAGATTTCATCTACAAAAAGAAAGGGAGCGGTGTACGGTAAATATGTTAAAACTTCTTCCTTGTTCATGCATTCAGCGCGTAAGCTAATTTACGATTTAATTTAATGTTTCGCCACCATCTACTGGAAGTATGGCACCGTTAATCCAGTCTGCTTCATCTTTACATAGAAGATAAACCACATTGGCTACATCTTCGGGACGTGTTAAGCGCTTAAAGGGATTTCTGTTCAAACTGTGCGCTATAAGCGCTTCACTATTGGGAATCATCTTTAAAGATCTGGTACTTGTAATGCCTGCCTGAATACAGTTGGCACGAATGCCATGAGCTGCGAACTCCAATGCAATGCTTCTGGTAATAGCCTCCAATGCGGCCTTTGCAGCCGAAACTGCGGCATAATTCTTTATTGCTTTTTTACTCCCTTCACTTGTAAAAGAGATCACTCTCGCATCGCTTGCAAAAAGGCCGGCTTTAAAAACAGAGGCTGTCCAATCGTACAAACTGAAGGCCATATTCTGCATCGTGATCAGAAAATCATCATTGCTTAGTGTTCCAGTATTTTCTGTTACCATAGGCTTTAAGCTGCCTTTTGCAACACTATGGATCAAACACCTAACGCGACCTTCCGGTCCCATAATTCTTTTTAAATCAACTAGCATAACCTCGCGCTTATCAGAAGCAGTTACGTCAATGTTAAAGCTTGCCAACTCAACTCCCATTGCTTTCATTTCCGCAAAATGTGAGGAGATTTCCTCCATCTCTATTCTTGGATTTCTGTGTAGGATACAAATGTTCATTCCCTGCGAAGCTAACTTCTTCGCAGAAGCGAGCCCTAATCCACTACTACCGCCCAAAATCAATGTCCAATAACCAGTTTCACTAAAGTCCTTTACCATTTTAACAGAATTCGTTGTGCAGAGAAACCAGGACCAAAGCTTAACATTAAGCCATGGTCTCCTTTAACAGGTTTATTGTCCATGATTCTCTCTAAAACATATAAGACAGTAGCGCTAGACATGTTTCCATACAAGTTTAAGACCGCTTTAGTGTCGTGTATATTTTTTCCTAAACTGCCAAAAAGACTCTCTACAACCTGTACAATTTTTTTTCCTCCCGGGTGAAATATGAGGTGATCAATATCTTCTATTTTCAAGTTATTTGCTGCCAGAAAGGGGTGAATAATCGCTGGGAAGTGACTTTCTATGGTGTCTGGAACAGCAACATCAAGTATCATTTTCAAACCTGTATTCGATAGTTTGAAACCCATCAACTGTTCTGCTTCAAAGAAATGGTACATCTCTTCTGCAACTATTTCCGGTCCCTCATCAATAGGGGCTGACGATAAAAGTACAGTGGCTACGCCATCCCCAAAAATAGCCGTGCTAACAACATTGGCCATTGAGTAGTCGTCGAATTGGAAAGTGGCTGAAGGGGATTCATAGGCAACCACAGCCGCCCGTTTTCCAGGGTTAGCTGCTAAAAAATTCTTAGCATAGATCATACCTGAAACGCCCGCGGCACAACCCATCTCAGTAACAGGTAGCCTTACGATGTTTTGTCTTAAACCCAGCTTATTTATCAGGTATGCATCCATTGAGGGAATCATTATTCCCGTGCAGCTCACAGTAATGATGTAATCTAAATCTTCGGGCTTCCAATTTGCTTTTTCTAAAGCATTGGATAGACATTTCGAAGCCAGCTTAATTCCTTCTCTAATATAGATATCGTTGCGTTCTTCGAATGATGTTTTACTGAACACTTCTTCGGGCGACATGATAGAATATCGTTTTGAAACGCCTGCATTTTCAAATATCTTTTTTACTTTTCTTATAAAACGCTGTTCTTGACCATTAAGCCAAATATCAAGAAAGGGTAGTATTTCTTCTGTTTCTCTGGAATATTCGGGCAGTACTTTGACAACGGTTTTTATTCTTACAGCACTCGCATGGCTCATATAGTCGGAATTATCCATTGGTAACGGAACGCCCATCGCCAACGTAAAATGTGTTTATCAATGTTTAACCGATCAGCATAATTCATAATGTCGTCCATTTTGAAGCCACGTAAAATAGAAACCAATCCATCATCTTTAGACATCTTGTTCAGTCTAAAGACCTTGCATACAGCTATAAAAAGATAGTAAGCTAATCTACTTCTGTGTAAATCGTTAATGACTACTCCCATTATTGCCTGCTTTCTAAACCCTGTTACCAGCTTCAAAATCTCGTCATCTTTGAAATGATGAAGGGTCAATGTACATAGGATAACATCATAATGTCGCGCTTGTTTAACTTCGTCAAAAATATCTGCACATACATAGCTGATGTTATCGTAATCTTTAGACAAACTTATTGCGTAATCTACAGTAAACGCATTTGCATCCATTCCTGTAAGCTGAAATTTCAGCCCTTTGGCTTTTCCATACCCGGCCAACGCTCTCAGCATATCTCCGTTGCCACAGCCTACGTCAAGAATACTGATTTCAGACCCTCTTTTTTGCCGGGATAGTAACCATTCTAGTCCTTCAATAGTTACCTTATTGCCACCTAAAATCCTGTTTATCCCTGCTATTTTATCCAACGCATCGCTTAAAATTTCACCCTCTAAGGCAAAATCATCCATGATCTCATCAGCATTGCTTCTAAACTTCGTGTCTACGAACATTATATATGTGGTTTTCCATGAGTACGTTTTATAATTCTTGGCAATAGGGATGGAAATTTAACCAATAGATGTAATAAAACATTTAAAATGTTTCCTTTTTTTAAGATGGAAGCCAAAAGCCTGCCCATAAGCAGTCTTTTCTGAAAGGTTGATTTCCAGATGGAGGAGTAAGCTCGTTCTAGTTCCAATCTATTTTTTATTTTATTATGGAGGTAATTGTCAACCAATTCCGCACATAACTTCGCGCTGTGGATCGCCATGGCCATACCGTTGCCGCACAAAGGATGAATCAAACCTGCTGTGTCGCCAATCATTAAAATATGTCTTTCAACTGGTAATTTCTTACCGAATGATATCTGGCTGATGGTGATAGGATGGTCAAAGATCATCTCAGATGAATCAAAAAAATTCTTTAAGAACGGGTTTTTACGAAGAACTTTTTCTTGAAATTCTTCAATATTCTTGAATGCTTTGAAATGAGCATAGCCAGTCAGGTAACAAACATTTATTACGTCCTTTTCCACTTTAGAGATCCCGCAATAACCACCTTCGAAGTTATGTAAAGCTACTTTATTAGATTCAAAATCTCCCCGGTAGTGGGCCTTTACAGCCAGCCACTGAGATTTTTTTGCAAAGAATTGCCTGCCTAGCTTTTGATCTAACGAAGATCTTTTTCCGAAAGCTCCGATAACCAAGTCGGCTAAAATAATTCCGTTTTTATGGGTTTGAATATGAAATTCATCCTCATAAAATTCAATGTTATCAGCGGTATCCTTAATGATCTGGCAACCCATGACAACAACCTTTTGAAAGAGAAAATGATCTAACTTAAACCTGCTGATCCCGAAACCACCCAAAGGCAAAAGGCTAGAAACAGACTGCCCTGTAGATGATGAAATAGAGAATCTGGATATTTCGGCAGGCTCGAGAGAATTTATGTCAATGCCAATCGAAGCCCAATAGGAGCGGATTTCATTGGAGATAAATTCGCCACACACTTTATGGTTTGGGTAATTGCTTTTCTCGATAAGCGTAACTTGGATGCCGCTTTTCAATAAATGAATTGCACAAGTTAATCCGGCGAGGCCGCCACCAACAATAACTACCTTTTTTTTTAGCATCTGGTAGTGTGAACATACCTAAAATACTGATTATACGCTAATAATGTTTAGAAATTATAGCACATTTATTGACAGTCGTTATAAAGAAGGCTTCTTTTGTTAACCTGAAAGAAACAGAATATCTAAAAAACTGTGATAATTGCCCTAATCTGACAAATTGTTCCCAAAGTTATCATTCCGTGTTATTATCTTTGAGGATGATTTTCAGTACCATTAAAAGGACGCCAAAACACATTGTTTTTATCTTTTTGTTTTTTGCTTTACAACTCTCACCGTTCTTTTTGCCTTATACCTATGCGCAAATGGCTGATAAAGTTAATCCATCTCCACTTAGATTTCCAACGCCGAAAGGGATTGCTAACCAATTGTTTTATCTCCAACGGGACCCTAATAACAACACCCTTATCTATGAATTGAACATAGATAATAGTGGTAATATCGATGAAGATCAACCTATCCTAGCCTATTGGATCCGGTATGACGAAAATAAATCCAAGAAAGAGCTCTCTTACGTGCAGCGAAAGTTCGCATATGGTATAGATTCAAAAAAAATTAACAAGGATCAGTTTGAGTTGCGCTTTGTATCTCATAAAAAGTTGCCGTTTTATCTTAGTAAATCCGCAGAAGACAAAAAGTTCCACGTATACGTTACAATAAATAATAAGAAGTTGCTTCTAGACCGCATCTTCGTGCGAATTGAAGGCGGCTCATTCTGGATTCCCAATGTTAAATATGTGGAATTAAGAGGGATAAATCAAGCCAACGATACCGTAGTAACCGAGCGATTGGTAGTTTAGGTGTCCATTCCTAAAAAAGCTATACACAATTAATCGTGTATGGAAACAAATAAGGAGGAGTTCAAGTACTCCGAAAGAACCAGTAAAGCTCAGAAATTCGATCGTCGGCTAATTGAACATATTGTTCGTTTGGCGGAGGGAGGTGCTCCTAGTAGAGATCTCACCAATACTTATGGGATGACTTCTACAACCCTTGGAGTTTGGATAGCGAAACATAGTTCGTTATTGCTCAGACGTAAAAGCTATACTGTCTCTGAGAAAAGATCTGTTGTCCGTGCTGTCAACTCTGGCATGTCTGTGAGTAAAGCTGTGATTACTTACAACATATCCTCCAGATCTGTAATTCAAAGGTGGGTTAAGGATCTTTCAGAAGAAAATATGGAAATTAGTATTTCTAATCCCATTGAAATGCCTAAAAACCCCACTCTTAAATCCGAAAACGCGGAAATTAAAGCTTTGAAAAAGGCGATCACCAGTGGAGGATACAGGATGAAGGTTTAAGAGATGAAATCGTACTCCAGCACGTATTTGAAATACGCAAAAGCCAGAAAAGAATAGGCACATCAAAGCTTCACTTCATGCTGCAGGAGCCATTAAAAGAGCATAACATCAGCATAGGAAGGGATTACCTCTTCGATCTCATGAGCGACCATGGCTTACTGATCAGACAACGTAAACGAAAAGCAATAACAACAAATTCAAGACACTGGATGCATAAATACAACAATCTAATCCAAGAACTACAGATCTGCCGCCCGGAACAGGTCTGGGTCAGTGACATCACTCAGACAGAGGGTCACAATACTGCTGCAAAAACTATGTAGATATGCTGGTAAGCAATAACATCGCTATCAGTATGACACAAACCGGAAGCCCTTATGACAACGCGATTGCAGAAAGGGTGAATGGTATTCTCAAGGCCGAGCTTGACTTATAGTCAAATCAAATTAAATCATAAACCTGTATAGCCATTTTAGGATAGGACAAAGTTAGGGTTGTAATTTGGGCAAGTCCAATGCAAGTCCAATGTAAAAGCAATGCAAGTCCAATTTGAACCGTTAAAAATTGGACTTGCATTGCTTTTACAATTGTTTTAAATTGAATTTAATTAAACTTCTATACAACTAACGTAGCTACCTCTCCTTCTCTGAAATCCTAATTATACTGCAGTCAACTCTAGATGATATTTGATACCTCTTCGCTTTCTGGTCTGTTCGAACCGACCAGAAAGCGGACAAGAAACGTAGACAATACGGCGAAGGAACCCCGAGAGTTAAAGCTATTGCCGACTTCAGGCTCACTATGCTAAAAGAGGTAGATACGAGGCTATTAAGGGTTAGTGCTAGTTTTCTATAAGACCTGCTGCCTGTTCATCTAAAAACCAGGTGAGTGTCCCGTTGATCGGAGCAATTAGTTGGGAAGGGTAAAGGTGAGTGTTCTTTTCTTCCTCCGACAATACATGTTGTACTGCCTCTGCTTTCGACTCGCCGAAGACCAAAAATGCAACATTTTTAGCTTTATTGATTAACGGAGCAGTAAAGCTTATTCTGTAGGTAGACAGTTTTTCTACGTAAACAGAAGCTATCGTCGCCTCAGTATTACTTAGTATGCTAGTTTCAGGAAATAATGATGCGGTATGAGCATCGTCACCCATACCAAGTAATATGAGGTCAAACGCAATTTCTGTGCCTTTAAAATGGCTCTTAATTGATTCTTCATAAGCAATTGCTGCCTGGTCGGGCTCCAGCGCAGTATTCAAATAGAAAATGTGATCTTCAGCAATCTCCAATGGCTCAAGAATTGAGCGCTTCGCCATTAGCCCATTATAACTTTCGTGATTCGGCATGACATTTCGCTCATCTCCGAAGAAGAAAAATACTTTAGACCAGTCAATCTTATCCTTATATGTTGTAGCTAAGATTTCGTATAATTTCTTAGGGGAATTTCCTCCCGTCAATACGAAATTAAAGGCACCTTTTTCTAATATCGACTGCGTGGCAATGTTCAGGATATACTCCGATAGATCGTGGAATAATTCTTCTGAATTATTGTAAATTAAAACACTCATTTAATCTTTATTTAGTGGTAGGGTAAACCAGTGGAAACCATCCCTAGCAATCAAAGCCTCCGCGTCCTCCGGGCCCCATGAATCTGCCGTGTAATTTGGAAAACTCAATGACTTTTTATTTGCCCACGAATTGACCACAGGCATCAATAATTCCCATGCACTTTCCACTTGATCAGCACGCATAAATTGGGTTTGATCACCAGTCATCACATCAAGCAGCAGTGTTTCATAAGCTTCTGGAGTTTCCGTATTGTAAGTTCCTTTATAGTCAAACACCATATCAACCGGATTCAATATCATGTCAAGCCCTGGTCTTTTTGCTTGTACTTGTAAACGAATGCTCATTTCTGGCTGGATGCTGATAATCAGTCGGTTTTGCTGCCAGTGTTCAGTAACGGCAGGGGGGAAGATCTGATGCGGGACATCCTTAAATTGGATGGTAATCAATGAGGAAGTTTGGAACAGTCGTTTTCCAGTTCTCACATAAAATGGAACGCCCTGCCATCTCCAATTGTCTACAAAGAATTTTATTGCTGCAAAAGTCTCTGTATTTGAGTCTGGAGCTACGCCGGTTTCATGCCTGTATCCAGGTACTTCTTTTCCTTCCACCCAGCCTTTTGTATACTGTCCGCGAACAGTACTAAAACGGATGTCCTCAGGTGAAAAAGGTCGCATTGCTTTTAACACGTCAACTTTTTTATTTCTAATCTCATCTGCATCGAAGTTTATGGGGGTTTCCATGCCGATTAAACACAATAGTTGAAGAAGATGATTTTGAATCATATCTCTCAAAGCTCCGGCGCTTTCATAATACCCACCTCGGTCACCTACGCCAAGTTGCTCTGTTACAGATATCTGTACGTGGTCAATATAAGTTCTGTTCCAAAGTGGCTCAAGGAATGAATTCGCGAATCTAAAGGCCATGATGTTTTGAACCGTTTCCTTACCGAGGTAATGGTCAATTCTATAGATCTGTTTTTCCGTAAAAATGCCAGTTAAAATACAGTTCAATTCTTTCGCGGTTTCGAGGTCTCTTCCGAACGGCTTTTCGATAACAATTCTGCAATTTTCCTCTGTTCCCGCAAGTTCATAATCGGACAGACATTTTGCAATTAAAGGAAACAAATTTGGAGCAACTGCCAGGTAATAAATAACCTGCGTTTTCTCACCAAACTCCTGTTGGTATTTTTCAATTAATTTTTTCAAACTACCGAAAGTCTCGGGTGCTTCTACATCTACAGAAGTGTAGTGCAGATGGTCTGAAAACTTTGACCACCTCTCGTCTTTAACTTTTCCGGATCTTGAAAAACTATTGACCCCTTCCTCTAGCGCAGCTCTAAATTTTTCGTCGTTTAGCGGCTTACGTGCCGTTCCTATAATAGCGTATTTATCTGGCATATAGCCATCTGCGTATAGGTTATAAAGTGCTGGCGCTAACTTGCGCAAGTTCAAATCGCCCGTTCCACCAAAAATTACGACGATTGTTGGATTGAGACTGATGCTTGTTTTCATCTGTTGGATTTTGTAGTACTAATTATTTGCATTCCAATCGGCATGGAAAATTCCAGCTTCATCAATACGTTCAAATGTGTGTGCACCAAAGAAATCTCTTTGAGCTTGTGTTAAATTTAGTGGAGAATTAGCCGTTCTGAAAGAGTCATAGTAGGTAATGGCCGAAGCATAACATGGAATGGCTATGCCATTTGAAATTGCAGCGATTACTACTGCCCTTGTACCCGGTAAAATATCTTTTAGTTGCGACTGAATACTTTCGTCGCTGTATAAGTGAGGTAATTTCGGTTGTTTCGTGTAAGCCTGGAAAATATCCTCCAGCAACTCTGCTCTAATAATACATCCACCGCGCCAAATTTGGGAGATCTTTTTCAAGTTTAACTCATATTTGAATTCTGTAGAAGCTTGTTCCAGTAGATGTAAACCCTGTGCATAGGATGTGATCATAGCGAAATAGAGTGCCTGCTCCAGTTGAACTTCAAAATTAGCCGTATCTTTAATGTGAATAGCTTCGTGTGGCAATGAATTTGCCAGGGCAACTCTAAGTGCTTTGAATTTAGAGAGATCTCTGGTGCTTACGGCTTCATTAATAGTTGGAATTGGCAACTGCAGATCTACCGATACTTGAGTGGTCCATTTACCGGTTCCTTTAGATTTAGCTTCATCTTTAATAACGTCGATAAGCAATCCGCCGGTTTTCTCGTCCTTAACTTTGAAGATGTCCTTCGTTACTTCCAATAGGAAGGATTTTAGGCGACCGTTGTTCCACTTATTGAACAATGCATAGATCTGGTCGTTATTGTATTTGAGTCCGTTTTTAAGTAAATCATAAGTTTCTGCGAGGATTTGCATCATGGCATATTCGATGCCATTATGTACCATTTTTACAAAATGACCTGATGCACCAGGGCCGATATAGGCAACGCATGGATCTCCATTAACTTTAGCTGATACCGCTTCAAAAATTGGTTGAACAGATTCATACGCAGTTTTATCACCTCCTGGCATCATACTTGGTCCGAAGCGAGCACCTTCTTCACCACCAGAAATTCCCATTCCAAAGAAGTGAATTCCTTGTTCGGAAAGCTCTTTAGCGCGGCGGCTGGTATCGGTAAAATGGGAATTACCACTATCAATGATCACATCATCCTTATCGAGTAAAGGAACCAGTTCGGCAATTACACTATCCACAATAGGACCAGCAGGAACAAGTAATACGATTCTTCTAGGAAGTTCCAGGCTCTTTATAAAATCTTCTAATGACTCAAATCCTTTCAGCTGATGTGCTTTACCATCTTCCTCTAGTTTTTTAAGCATCTTCTCATCTTTATCATAACCCGTAACCCGAAAGCCTTTGTCGGCCATATTAAGCAATAGGTTTCGGCCCATCGTTCCAAGGCCAATCATTCCTAAAGTATAGTTGTTATTCATCTATTTATTGTTTTGGGGATGGATTGTGTAAACATGATATTTCTCAGCAACCTGCCAAAGTTTAGCACCTCCCTTGATACCATCTCTATTTGTTACCAGTCTTATATTGTGATCTAATTCAAAGTCGATATGTTTTGAATTTCCCCCACCTATATATAAGGTGTCATAGTTGAAAACTGTTTTATAAATCTGGATGATTCTTTGTAATCTTTCATTCCATTTTTTAATACCGATTTCTCCCAACGCTTCTGTACCGATGTAGCTATCGTAGTCTTTTCTCTTGGTAACAGGCAAATGTGCAAGTTCAAGATGTGGAAGTAGTTCTCCGTCATAAACCAGTGCGGTTCCAAAACCGGTACCAACGGTTAAAACGATCTCGAAGCCTTTGCCAGACACAATACCAAGTGCTTGTTGGTCGGCGTCATTGATGAGTCTGACAGGTAGGTTCAACAAATCACTTACTTGCTGAGCCAAATTTACATTTAGCCAGCTATTTTTAGCGAGGTTTGGTGCCGTTTCTACAATTCCTTTCTTTACATACCCTGGAAAGCCGATTGACACTTTACTAAAATTATCGTTAAAGGATTTTAGTATTTCTTTAATACAATTTATAATTGCTTCCGGCGTAGATTTTTTAGGTGTAGGGACTTTTATGAAATCGGTGACCATGTCACCGTCTTTGCTTAAAATACAGCCTTTAACACTTGTTCCGCCGATATCTATAGACAGTACGTTGGCGCTTTGTTTAATTTTTTGGACCTGCATATATGCTTTTTTAGTTAAATGGCCTATGTTTAATACAATTCAAAATAACAAATTTTAGTCCGATAACTGGCGAAGTAATTTTTTATAATGTGGAATAATTACTGATAAATGTCAAAATTGAGAAAAGTGTGTTTAATAAAAGTCACTCGTTCACGCTATTCTGTTTAACTGTATATTTTTAAGTACAAAATTAAAACCTCTAAGAATAAAGGAGTTGTCATTTAGGTAATGTTAAAGAATGTTAAAAAAAAATTATACGAATTATTTGCAATTAACTATTTCTTTCGTATAATTGTTAAGGGAATCGCCGAATTCGCACAAATGATCGGCCGTTAAATAAACCAAGTATATTATTTTATAAACCAAGCTATGAATCGAACTTTTACAAAAAATCTATGGAGTGATGCCTCACTTCAGCCCTTCAATCATCTTCAGAAACAACTTAGACCTACTTCAGGTACTTTTTTGTGCACGACTGATTATTAGTAAACCAAGCAAACCAAAACGATTTTGACTTATATTTTAGATGAAGTGAGTTTTTTCATTCCGTTATTTATTTTCGGGATTTGAAATAAGTTTCTTCAAAACTTAAATATTTTCATTACAATCAAACAATCAATAAACAGTTTTTTAATCAGTTAATACTTAATTATCTGTTATGCGCATTATTGCAACTATAACTTTTCTGGGTGTGTTGTGTACAACAACATACTCCTTCGGCAATACGGCTAGGTCTGCCTGTGTTACGAACCACTTCTCGTTTAAGGGAAGCTTCCAACAAGATACTACCAAGGCAGGTCGGGACACTACCAAGGTAGCGGACACCACCACCGTTGGTATTAAACCGATGATGAAAACGATCGCTAAGAAGCTTGAATCTAAAGGTAGTAATCTTGATCCTAAGAAGCTTTCTATTTTTCCCGCGATTTCTCTCCAACAGTTTTTAAAGGGAGAAGCTGCAGGTCTTTATGTTACTGAGCCATCCGGTGAGCCTGGAACTGTTCAAAACATGTTTATTCATGGAACGTCTCAACCGCTACTTTCTCAGCGTGAGGTTTTCCAAACTCAACCTTTAGTAGTATTAGATGGTGTTCCTCTTATAGGCGAGCACCCATTCGCATTTGATATCCAGCAATTCAAATTCGATAGAATCGGTCCTGCTACCAATCCATTGGCCAACATCAATATGGCAAACATTAAATCAGTTCAGGTTTTGAACGGATTGAATGCAACAGGTATTTATGGGCCGAAAGCTGCAAACGGTGTAATCTTATTGACTACGAATGCTCCTGGTTCAAAAAGAAGGATCACATTTGATAGCTATGTAGGTGTTGCTACGCCGAACGCAGTTACAACAATCAACGGTAAATTTGAAAATGATTTCAGAAGACAGTTTTATAATAAGTATACAGCAAATGGAGTCTATGGCGACAATGATGTATATCCATTATATTTAAGTGACTCATTGAATAATGATTATTACGGCCCATCTAATTGGAACGATCAATACTATGGATCGTCACTACAATATGGAGTAAATGCTAGCATTTCGGGTGGTTCTGAAACAGCGAACTTCCGTTTTTCTGTTGGAAGCCTTCGTAGTGCTGGTATTGCTGATGAAACTAAAGCCGATCGTTATGATACGCGTTTCATTATCAACATGAAACCGGTAAAGTGGTTGACATTCAGTGCAATGGTTAACGCAAATAGAGTGCAGCGTACGCGTAACAGAAATGTTCGCGATAGGTTGGCTCAGGTGAACTATCTACCTGATTTGAGCTCTCCAATCGCGCCAAACAAGATTAAATACGGACGGTATTTGGGAGAGTTTGATAAAGGATTTGATAAAAATAAGTCTAATATCATTGAAGGATACATTAAAGTTGGTATTGATCTTGGTAAATTCAAATTCGTATCTACCGCCGGACTTGACTATTATGAAGGTTATCGTGATATTTTCTTCCCACGTACTTTGCTGCAAACTACTAACTATGCGTCCAATTATTTTGGATACAATCAGCGTGCTACCGTTGATAACATCGCTACGTACGATTATGACCTTAATGAGGATCATAAGTTTACGTTTAGTTTAGGTAACACCATTCAATATGATACTTATAGGTATAGCTATGCATATGCCTACAAAGGAAGTAATGATTTTATCAAACTAAATCTATTACGTTCTGATCCAAACAGTCCAGGCAATTACCTGGAGCCTTACGTATTTAGAAGAGAGTTGGTATATAAGTTCTTAGACAGAACTAGAAATAATCAACTTTCATTCTACGGAAAAGCAGATTATAGTTTTAAAGACAAATACAACTTTTCTGCCTTATTACGCGCAGACGCGTCATCAAATCAACAGCCTACAAGCCGCTGGTTCTACTCTCCGGTATTGTCAGCTGGATGGGATATGAAGAAAGAGTTTTTTGCAAACAGCGAGACTTTCTCAGAATTAAATCTGAGGGGAAGTGTTGGCCGAATGGGTAGGTATGAAAACTTTGACAATTATGCTCAAGGTCCTCAATACACTGCATTTATTGGTTTCACAGGAAATCTAATTGCGCCTGGATACAATGGTATCGCAACGTTGACTCGTCCATATAATACTGGTTCTGTTGGCTATGGCCTTGAATGGGCATATACAGATCAGGCTAACCTTGGATTAGATGCATCATTCTTAAATGATCGCGTTCATGCAAGTATTGATGGCTATTATAAGCATGATAAAAACATGTTATTAGGAATTCCATCTGCCGCTGAATATGGTTATACTTCAGTTATCAAAAACGGTATGGCAATTCGAAATACCGGACTTGACCTTACCCTAAGTGGAGATATCTTCACCAAATCCAACACGGTTTCCTGGACTTCAGCTATTAATTTGAATTTCAATCAAAATAAGTTAACCGCTTTACCTGGTGGATTGAATCAAATCATTGTAGGTGACAGGTTATTGAAAGTTGGAGAAGCTGTTGACGGTTATTGGGTATTTACAAATGAAGGAATATATAATACAGATGCTGAAGTTCCATCGAATGGTGCTGGTGGCAAAATGGCTTATAATGGGCTTACGCTTAAGGCGGGTGACCCAAAATGGAAGGACATCAATGGTGATAATGCAATCACTGATGCAGACAGATCATTAAAAGGTCATGCTCTTCCAACCTTCTCTGGTGGTTTTAATAACGATTTTGGTTACAAAAATTGGACTTTAAGTCTGAACTTTTACTACAACCTTGGTCGCGACCTTATTAACCAGGAAATGGCGAACAGATTTGATTTCGTGAATCGTGAAGGATTAAATGATATTAATTCTGTAAGAGAGATCACTTTCTGGGAAAAACGTGGTGACTACTCTAAATATCCAATCTACAATCCATGGAGTTCAGTTTCTCCTTACCAGGTTAATCAAGACATGTTCTTAGAAAATGCTTCGTTTGTTAAGCTTCGCACCGTTTCATTAGGCTATGATTTGACGGATATGTTTAAGAAGAAGACTCCTAATGTAGCGCGTTTCTATGTGTATGGAAGTGTTCATAATGTTTTCACATTGACCAACTATACCGGACAAGATCCTGAATTAGCAAGTTTTACGGGATATGATACAGGTTATGGCTTGCAAATCCCAAGGACTTATACTATTGGTGTAAAGCTGGATTTTTAATTCCTGATCGTAGACAAATAATATTAAGTATCATTTAAAATAGAGAAAATGAAAAAAATAATTTTGCTGAGTCTAGTCTTCTTTTCCCTCCTTGCCGGAGGCTGTAAAAAAGCACTAGATGTCAACTCAACCCGTGTGGTGAATGAAGTGAACTATTGGAATACACTTGAAGATGCCCGTGCTGGTATCATGGGAGTGTACGGGTTAACCAGAGCAGCATTGGCCGATAACAACGGACACTGGATCTATGGTGATGTACGTATGGGTAATTTTGATAGCCCCATCCGTCAGGATCTAAAGGCTATCATAAAAAATGACCTGAATGCATCTTATCCGGTAATTAAGGAGCTATCCAACTGGAGAAGATTTTATGCGATTGTAAATGCGGCAAATATCTTCTTAGAGCGTATCCCTGAAGTGAAGGCGAATGATGCAAGGTATACACAAAACAATATGGATGTGGATATTGCTCAGGTTCGTTTTTTAAGAGCATATGCCTATTTCTATATGGTTAGGATTTGGGGAGATGTACCATTTTTAACTACCTCTCGCGACGGTAGTTTTGAAAATGTAGGAAGGACAAACAAAGATGCAATTCTTGAATTTGTTCAGGCTGAAATGCTCGCCTCTGCATTGGTATTGCCTTACCGTTACAGTGTGAACGATATTCAGCAACCGGGCTTGTACTATAATGAATATGATAGCAGATGGAACGGCGCATTAATTAGAAAGCTTACCGCTTATGGAATGTTAGCTAATGTTGCTGCGTGGCAAGGAAAATACACAGATGTAATTAAATACTCAAACATTGTACTCACTGACTACCCTAAGGCGAGTATGAACTATACCTCTACAACGTTCCTAACTCAACGGAATGGCTTCTTTTATGACAAAAGAAATGAGCATTTGTTGGCCTTTGGTTTTGTATGGGGTCACCAGGATGCTTCTTTTTCAGGAAATATGGAGTCTTTAGCATTAGCTGAGCCTGTAGTTAACAAGAGTATTCCAGATGTTTTTGTTCCAAAAGATTCGATTTTGACAATATTTAAGGAGACAAATGACGGTAGATTTAATATTGATACGACCGGGGTCACTCACTCTCAGGCCTACTTTACTAATTTTCTTGGGAGGTATCCTGTTTTCAGTAAGATTAAGGTCATGCAGGATGGCTCCACTGATCCAACTTTTAGGATTTATTCAAGTTCAATCGTTGTGTCGAGACTAGAAGATATTACTTTGTTAAGGGCCGAAGCTTATGCAGCTCTTGGCGAAAACACAAATGCGATCAACGATTTAAACACGGTTAGACGGTTGAGATACAATGTTGATAATAAGGGTCAGCTGAATGAAAGTGCTTCTACTTTTATAGCCTACGATGCTGCTAGAAATGGGGCTCCAGTCGATGCTATATTTTTAGAGAGACAGAAAGAATTCATGGGAGAAGGAATGCATTTCTATGATCAGGTTAGATACCATAAGATTAAGGGAACTAATGCCACGTTTTTGAACCTGATAAATACAGGTGGTATTTACTGGCCGATCTCTCGCGATCTCATTGCTCAGAACCCATTATTAACACAAAATTCATACTGGAAGTAATAAAGGAAAGAAAGACATGAAAAAATCAAATTTTTATTCAAGATTTTTAGTTGCGGCCTTGCTGCCTGCACTAATGTTTCAAGTGGGATGTAAAACCGAAGATGGTTATATAGATGGAAAGCCAGTTGATAATACTACTAACTTAACTACCTATGCTTATTTGAAAAGTAAACCGGGTGTTTACGACTCGTTGCTTTTTCTAGTTGACAAATTGGGTCTGCAGAAAACATTGGAAGACAGCACTGTCACAACTTTTGCGCCGTCTAATTTAAGTTTTCAAATTGCAATCAAGAACTTGAACCAAGTTCGTAAATCACAAAATAAGCCGGCCGTATATTTAAAGGAACTCGTTTCTGGCTTATCACTTTTACCTAAAGATTTACCGAAAGCAAAGGCGGACTTAGCTCACATTGACACAATGGTTTCTAGATATGTAATCAGAAAAAGTTTTCTATCAAGCGATTTCTCAGTTGGAGATGGTCAAACAATCTTTAGTGTTCGCCATGGTTATCCAATGCACGGTCAGCGCTTATATGCTGATGGTCAGGGATGGCAAAATGGTGGTTCAGAAATTATTGAGTTTGCCAATACAAAACGTAGCGTATTTGTTCCTAACTGGTCCAAAACTACAACTAGTTCTGTGAACATAAAAAGTAAAAATGGGATCATTCACTTGTTAAGACCCGATCATGTGTTCGGTTTTGATGAATTTGTTAGAAGATTAACTCTAATTCCACCACCAACAAACTTAATTTTCAATGATATAGCAAAGTATAGTTCTGCCCTTCCTAAACCCGCTTCACCACCGTACAGCGTTACATTTCGGGGAAATTATCAAGATGGACAAGTTTCCGGAGGAGAAAGAATCGATAAGTTATTTGACAATAACGTATTAACCAAATTTATTTCAAGGTTTACAGATCAGGGTAATGATCCGACGGTAATCACCTATAAGTTTTTTGGAGGTCCTGCTGTTGCAAACGTTTACACGCTAACCTCTGCAAATGATGCGCATCCACGGGATCCTAAAAGCTGGAGATTGGAAGGTTCGCTAAATGGTACCAATTGGGTTCAGTTAGATACGCGCCAGGATATCGATTTTAGTTCTTATTTTGAGACTAAACTTTTTGATTTTCCTAATACAGTAGCTTATGGTTACTACAGGCTTACGATTTTAACTAACCACGGTGACGGTCTTTTTCAAATGGCAGAATGGTCATTGAACTATAGGCAATTAGATTAAACGCAGAGATTTTAAACCAAAAGACTATTATGCAAAACGCAATTAAATATAAAGCCTTGATACTGCTTACTGCAGTTGTTGCTTTCTCTGGTTGTAGGAAAATATTTAACCTACCTGAGGAAAGAGATTATTTAAGTTCAAGAGCAGACTTTACAGTAAAGGCTTTCGATCCAAGATTGGGTAGAACAACTGTTCGTACCGGTATTTTCAACGCCGACAACTCCAGCTTCCCAATGACTTTCGAAATTGTTAACCCAAGATTTGGAGACGGAAGGGATGCTAGTGATATGTTAGCTGTAAAACCGACACTTGTTTGGACATCAGAGTACACTGGTAAAGAAAAAAGTATAGCCGAAATTGAAGCTAAAAGAAAGTTGGAGCCGCACCCTATGGTGGAGTTGAGGAGTTCTGGCGATTTTGTGTTGTGGCATACCGCCACTAAAGACCTGCTCAAGCCAGCTGATTCTATCATTTATCCTCAGAATATTAGATATTTTGATGTTAAGATTAGTAATTCCGGTGGTGCAAGGATTATCAAGAATTTACAATTTACGCCCAGGATAGATGTACCGTACGAACCTAGTCGTGATTACAATACGATCACTGGTGCACCTAACACTACTACTCCTGGTGGAAAGGCGCGGATTTTTAATTTCCCTAATCTGTCTGGTATAATTAGAGGAGAATTAACAAATACTCAGTTCCAGGGCGCAAACAATACAAATACCGGTTTAGTGTATATGTATATCAGAAAGTATACTGGCGACGGTGCAAATGGTAGCTCGTTGAGGTTTAAGTTTTTGAACAAGGATTCAGTAGCAATTGATCCGGTTAAGTTCGGTGATACCAAATGGAATCAATTGGTTCATGGATTTAACATGGTGAAGACAACTACTTACGTTCAATATGATGTCGCTTATCCAATCCCATTGGCGAGAATCCCTACACTGTACACAGCTGGTGGTCCGACGAGTACTGGTGGAGGTGGTGAGGCTTATGTTGAGTTTAGTTTCTCACGTCTTGGCTTTAATAATGTGCGGGAAACAGGTAGGATTTCTACCAACTTCCAAATATTTGAGAAGGGCGACTGGGAGATTGTATTCCACTTTAAAACAGTTAACCCGAAATTTGCGAACGATTAGATCCTAACGATAAAAAATTAATACAATGAGAAAACAAATTATTCTGCTATCAATTTTTTTCAGTTGCATTTTTCTATGCAAGGATTTGATGGCGCAAACCAAGAAGATTACCGTTAGGGGAACCGTGACGGATGCGGCTTCCAACGAACCTATGGTTGGAGCATATGTTTCCTCCGGAGTACCGTTAAAGGTTGTTGCAACCGTTAACGCAAATGGAGCCTATTCGGCTGTTGTTGATGAAGGTGCTACTTTAACATTTAGTTATGTAAGTTACGATCCACAAACAATTAAATTGAAACCTGGTGAAGCAATAAAAAACGTTCGGCTGAAAGAAACTAAGAATCAGCTTTCGGAAGAAGTAGTAATTAGGGGTTATGTCAAAAGAACCCGGGAGACTACAACTGGTTCATCATATATAGTATCCGGTAAGGAAGTACAAGATGTACCAGTAGGTAACGTGGAGCAATTGCTTCAGGGTAAAGTTGCGGGTTTAAATATTCAGAACAACACTGGTGCGCCCGGTATGCGGGGAAGTACAAACATTCGTGGTCTTTCTACGATCTCTGTAACTGGTACGGGTGAAAGTGCTTATTTGCAACCAACATCACCTTTATATGTAATTGATGGTGTACCGATGGATGCAGATAAAGCTTCTGAATTTGGTTTCGATCAGCAAGGTCCCGGTGTAAGTCCATTATCATTAATTCCACAAGAGGATATTGCAAGTATCGAAGTGTTGAAAGATGCAACTGCTACTGCACTTTATGGCTCACGCGGTGCTTATGGTGTTATTTTAATTCAGACTGTTCGTGGTAAATCTGAGATTCCTCAGGTTAGATATACCTCACAATATTATGTTTCGACAGTTCCACCTTTACGTCCAACATACGGTGGGAAAGCTGAACGTGATTTCAAGATTGCTCAAATTGAGCGATATGGCCAGTTTGAGCAAAAATATCGTATAAGCAACACGCCTTTTTTGGCGGATAGTTTGAATGCTTTTTATAACAACTCAACTGACTGGCAAGATATTTTTTATGGCAATAGATTTAATACAACTCATAACGTTGCTTTAGACGGTGGTAATGAGAAATTCAATTACAAAACTAACGTTGGCTACTTTTCACAGAGCGGTATCATTGAGAACACTGGTTTCGAGAGATACAGTTTAAGTATGAATATGGAATTCAAGCCTTCCACTAGATTACGTTTCTTTGGTCAGGTAAGAGGATCACTTGGTAAAGTAAAGTCAGGAAGTGGTACCGGAGTGTTGCAGAAAGTGGTTGACAACAGTGCAAATAGGTCTTCGCTGTTGCCTGGTCCATCATTCTTACTCGCGACAAGTGATGTGTTATCTACCTTGCAAATTAGAGAAAGTAGTGGTCCTAGAAATATCAATGCGCAGATGGATGCTAGTATGAGTGCAGGAACTACCGTTAATTATGATTATGTAACAGAAACTCAAGATAGGTTCCTTCCAGCAGCTGCCAATAGCCAGTTTGCACAGGTGTATAACTTCAGCGGTTATGGGTCTACGTTGTATAATAGAAACAACATCTCTTACGTAAAATCTATCAACGACAGTCATAACTTCTTTGGTAACTTATTTTCTGAGCTTTACGTGAGAAACAATCAGGAAGAAGCAACCCGTTTGGAGAGATCTCCAAATGATCAGTTTGAAGGTCCATTGGGATATGACGGTTACTTCTCAAGAGGTGGCGGTGTTTTGCAGACTTTCCGTGATTTGAAAACCGTTGCAATTGCTGCAGCTTTTACCTATGATTACAAGAAAAAATATGTTGTCGATTTAACTTACCGTTTGGATGGTTCATCTGCGAGTGGTCAGCTAGATCCATATTCTAAAAACCCTTCGATCGGTTTGAAGTGGAACTTCAATAAGGAAAATTGGTTCAAGAACTCAAAATGGTTAAACTACGGTGATATTAGGTTGACTGCGGGTCAGAATATCTATCCAAACGGTAGTTTGACTGATATCTACGGTGAATACAATCCGACAGGTTTTTACAACAATTCTCCACGTGTAGGTATCAACACTTTCCGTATACCAAACCCTTATTTAAAAGCTAAAAATGTTATTCAGTATAATTTTGGTGTAGATGTGGGTGTGTTTGATGGTAAATTGGATGTGATCTTCGATACTTATTACAAAAAAGTAGATAATGAATTGTTTACAAATGTATTGTCTAATACACTCGGCTTTAGTACTTATCAAAGCAACGGGGTGGCGTTAGCCAATTATGGTTATGAGTTGGCACTGACTAGCCGCCCATTGTCTAAAGAAAGTCCACTCCAATGGACCATATCATTGAACGGTGCATGGAATCAAGATGTGTTGTTAAGAATTCCTGATCAATACAATGGACAATACATTAACGAGATCAATCAAGATAACATTCTTCAGTTTATTGCTTTGAGAACCGGTAGAAATTCATTGTCAAATTATTTGTTCGTAAACAATGGTGTTTACGGTAGCACTTCGGATGTTCCTGTCGATCCTGTTACAGGCCTTCGTATGAGAAACCAAGATGGAGGGAATTACCTTAACTCTTATCAAGGTGGTGATGCCAGATTTGTTGATGCAAATGGTGACTACATAATTGATAGAAGAGACAGACAGGTTTCAGGTAATACTCAGCCTTTAATAACAGGTGGTTTTACTAATAACTTCCAATACAAACAATTTGGATTGAACATTTTCGCATCTTTTACTGCAAAACGTTCCGTATTAAACAATGCCTTAGCTAAACGTTTATTATTGTTAAGCGATCCATTCAATACTAATTCAATTCCACCAGCTGGAGATTTAAATATTTGGAAAGGTCCTGGGGATTCTAATGCGAGATATGCTAATGCCTATAATTATGCACATGAGGTATACATGAATAACTTTAGATACGAACAAACATTATGGCAAGAAAATGGTAGCTACTTTAAAATTAATCAGGTTACATTTTCCTATAGTTTGGACAAAAAGCTTGTTAAGCGGATAGGATTGAACAACATTCGTACATTCGTATCAAGCTCGAATCTAGTGGTATTCTCTCCTTACTCGGGTCCAAATCCAGAGAACGTAACTAGCTTAGGTAAAGATCTTTCAGCGGGTTATCCGAATCCAAGAACATTCACACTAGGTTTTAACGTTACATTTTAATTGAAGTCACGAAAAACAGAAGACATGAAAAAAATTATAATATGCTTATTGATTGTGGTAAGCGCTTCACAATATGGTTGTAAAAAGTTTCTGAGTATTACGCCAATTGATAGGTTAACAGGTAACAATTTTTACCAGAATGTCGACGATGTCGAAAGTAACATCACCGATATGTATGGGCAGCTATTCGATAAATACACCGCAACGGCATTTGCTGGTGCAACAGGTGAGTTCCGGTCTGGAGAGGTAATTCCAGCAGTACAGGGTGGCGAAGGAAGACGTGGTACAGGAAGAATAGGTGGACATACCAGACAGACTCCTGATCCCCAGGGAAATCTTAGTAAACAGAATATCCCGATCAGTACTGTCAACGATCGTCTTCTTTTAGATGCAATTGACAATAATCGTGAATGGGGAGGTTACAACTTTCGTGATTTGACAAATTGGGATGCCTATTACCGTGTAATCCAGGCAGCAAATATTTTAGTCAGTAAACTAGAGGAAGGAATCCCTGCACTTACTGCTGAGCAGACCAAGAGGTACATTGGGGAGGCTAAATTCATCCGTTGTTTTTGTTACTTCCAGATGGTTAGACTATATGGAGATGTTGTATACTATACCACTCCATATCAGAAAGATCCAATTCCAAGAGAAAATATGGTTTCGGTAATCAATAAATGTATTGAGGATTTAAGAGGACCTAAAAATGATCTTCCATTGACCATAGGCGATCCATCACTTAGAGGTGTTAGGGCAACTCGTGGTGCTGCTATTGGCCTACTGATGAATATGTACATGTGGAATGCTGGATTTGATCCAACCCAAAAAATGAAGTATTACACCGAGACGGCTGCTTTGGGTGAGGAAATTGTAGCTAGCGGTGCTTTCAGGTTGCTTAACCTTAACGAATGGTCTACAGTAGCTAAAGGTCGTTCGGAGGAGAGTTTATTTGAATTATTCAGAACCTTAAACTACAACACCGATTTAAATAATCCTTTTGCTCAAGCTAATGCCTATTCTCCATTCGGTGATGCATTCATTCACTTTCCATATAAAGTGCCGGAATATACACACCGCTATAGTTTCTCTGTATTTACGGAAGATTATTTAAGAAAGTTGTATCCTGATCTAGAAGATGGACGTTTGCAAACTTGGTTTACTGCTCCATTTGATCAGAATGCAGAGACTTTTCAACTGAAAAAATTTGCTGTTAATACTTTCGTTGATGCAAATAACCCTAACCTGGATATTAACCCGGATAATACTTACCTTATAATGAGGTATTCGGATGCAATTCTTTTAGCCGCTGAAGCATACGAGGAATTGGGTAACACGGCTGGTACAGATAAAATGATGAACATGATACGTCTACGTGCCAGGGCACCGCTTTTTGGAGCTGGAGCAATTGATGGAAATAGAAAAGATGCCATCTTCTGGGAGCGTGCAAAGGAATTGATGGGTGAGGGAAGTCATTATTTTGATCTTGTTCGTACTAAAAGAATTCTTAACAAATTGTACACTGATAATCCACTGACATCAGACAAATTTGGGAGAGGTGGCTGGACATGGCCAGTCGATGCATCCGCACTATCAAATAATCCGTATATGAGCTTGAATTCATATTGGATAGGAACCGGTCTTTAATCTAATTGAATATAACCAAATGAAAAATTTTATAAAGAAATATTTTACACCAATAGCTGTATGTTCAGTTTTTCTGACCATGATGGTGTCTTCATGTTCCAAAGACTACTTTGTAGATGGGGGGCCTGCAAAAGGCGAATTTAAGGGTACTATGTTACAGTATTTAGAATCTAATCCTAAGTTTGATACCGTTGCTCAGATCGTTAAATTGGCTGGATTAGAAAATGTTTTTAACACTGAACAGATTACTTTTTTTGCACCTACCGATGAAGTGATCAGACGAACTATCGGACTAGTAAATACAAATATTGATTTTTTGGGTGACGGGTTAAATCAACGCCTGTTCGATGCCAGAAAGGATACGATTAGAGTTTTAGCTGATGTACCGTCTGGAACCTGGAGAAAGTTCTTAATGCGTTACATGTTTAAAGGAAAGAATGTATTAAAAGATTATCCGCAGCTTGATTTCTTTCTTAAACCCCTTTTTCCAGGAGGCTTCTACACTGGTTACAATAATGACCTCGCTAATATTGGCCTTGTCTACAATAGCGCTAACAATGTTAAATATACAGGGTATAGACAGCTGTCTATTTCTTATTTGCCCGATCCATCAAACCCATTGTCGTTTATTCCTGCCGCCGTGGCTTCATCGGACATTCAACCTAGTAACGGTGTAGTCCATGCATTGGCGATCACAACTTTTGTTAGAATTGGTAATATTATGGGGAGTCTCGCAATTGGAGATGTGCTGACCAGTCGTGGTGCTAACATATTTGGGTTTAATGATGACTTTAACCGTGAGGTTCTTTTAAGTAGATAAGATGATGTTGTTCAGGTTTTTATATATTTAGTAGTATAATTCTGAAAATTGTCATTAGTTTTTAATAAATAAATATAAACAGTATGAAATTTAAATATACCAGTTTAGTAGTTGTGTTCGCCGGATTATTGATCGGCGGGTGTAAGGAGGCGGGAAAGGACTTCAAAAATCCTTATGATGGAGGCAAGGAAGCATTGGGGATCATCACCAATTCACAACAAATTCCGGTTCCTGAATCAGGTGAAGTAGGAACGATTGTAACCATCGCTGCTACAGGATTAGAACGCTTTGGAGCAGATCTAAAATTCAAATTCAATGGCGAAGACGCTGTGATTAAGAAAGTTACTTCTGCTGGAATAGAAGTTGTAGTGCCTCCAAAAGCAAGTTCAGGTGTAACTACCTTTGTTGTTAATGAACAAATTGTTTTTGGTCCTGCTTTTACAGTAACCGGTAGGGTTAAAGTTGACCCGACCTGGAAAAGTACTATAGGTGCCAGCGGTACAGTCGTTAAAGGTTTTAGATTGCCGGACAATAATATCATGTTGCTTGGTGATTTTGAGAATTATGATAACAAAGGAATTGTTAAGCCCATCAGACGCATTGCAAGAATTTTGAGTGATGGTACTTGGGATAGGACTTTGCAATCAGGTGCTGGTGCTACGGGGACTATTAACGATATGACGATCTTAAATGGTAAGTACTATATCGCGGGTGACTTTGGAGGTTATGCTCAAAGAAGCGGAGGATTAAGTAAAATCACACAAATCAGCAGTACTGGTACCATTGATACTGTTTCAAAGGAAACTTACTTGAAGAAGGCTATTTTTGTCTCTCAGTTTAATGGTGGAGTCGATCGCGTTATACGTAGCCTTTACACTTTTGGTGGTAAGCTTATTGCTACAGGAGATTTCAACTTTTATTTGTCTCGCCGATATGATCAGCCTAGTTATACTTACAAAGACAGTACTGTAATTGATAGTGTGGATGTTAGACAGTTGGTTAGATTTAACCCTGATGGTACACTAGATAAAACATGGAGATTTTTGCCTAACGCTCCGGGTTATAAAGGCATTCTTGGCAAAAGTTTGCCAGGTGGAAACGGGATATTATTTTCACTTATGCACACAGACGGAAAGATACTCTGTTATGGTGTCTTTGCTAAGTTTGATGATGCAACGGTTGGACGAATTATAAGATTAAACGCTGACGGTACGATTGATCCTACCTTCAACGCAGGAGGCGCAGGAGCAGATGATTTTATCGCATCTATCAGCTATAATGCCACAACTAACAAGTATGTTGCCGTTGGTCGATTTAAGTCATTTAATGGCAAGGCCTCCCGTAATATGGTGCAGTTAAATTATGATGGTTCAATTGACGCCTCTTTTGCGCCGAAAGCGTTTGAAGGTGGCGAGCCTTATTACGTGAAACAGCTTAGTGATGGCTTGTCGGTTATTGGTGGCGATTTTAAGATTTACGACGGAGTTTCTAGAAATGGTTTCCTTATTGTTGATAAAACTGGTGCATTAGCGGCAGGTTACAATACGATTGGTAACGTTCTTGGATCTACCCAGAAACTTAATGACGTTTTAGAAAGTACTTCTGTTGATGGAAAGCGCGCATTAATCTTGATGGGAAGCTTTAGTATCTTTGATAATAAGCCTTACAACAACATCATTAGAGTAACCATAGAGTAATAATGAGAGATCTGTTTAAAACTAACCAATTGAAAAATAAACTAAAGAGTATGAAAAATTTTAAATTCCAGTCATATATTGGAGCATCTCTCTTTGTAGCAACATTTGCCACGTCGTGTAAAAGTGACTTCGATAAAGTTACTCCTGGTGCACCGCCGGTTTCTACTAATGTTGATTATAAAGTTCCAAAGGTGCTTTACATTATTGCTGATGGGGCGAGGGGAACTTCTGTTAGAGATGCAGAAAGCATAAATATTAAGTCGCTTATTGGTAACTCGATATATACATGGACAGGATTAGCAGACACCACGAAAACTGATGCAACCAACTGGGCTGACATGGTTACTGGTGTAAAGAAAGAAAAACATGGTGTTATTTCTGAGGATTTCGTCGGGAACAAACTGACGCTATATCCTTCTATTTTTACCAGAATCAAAGCTACAAATCCTAAGCTTAGGATTGCAAGCTTTGCATCTTCTGAGGTGTTCAAAACAAAATTGACTGGAGGTACAGATATCTCAGAGTCTTTCGCGGGAAATGATGATGCAACCAAAACAAGAATGGTTGAGTTTCTTAAAACGGATACAGCTGCTTTAGTGTTGGGACAGTTCACTGGAGTTCAGACAGCTGGTAAAGCATCAGGATTTGATAACTCTTTTGCGCCATATAAGGCTGCCATTAATGCATTTGACGCTAAAGTAGGCGAATTGGTTGCTGCTGTCAAAGCTAGACCCACATATGCAAAAGAAAACTGGTTAGTAATTATAACTTCAAACCGTGGTGGCAAGTTTACACTTCCTGCGAATCTTGACGACAAAACTGTATTTAGTAACACTAATGCTAACGTCTTTACAGTTATCTACAACCCAAGTTTTAAGCCAACTTTTGTTGGGAAACCATTCCTAGGAAACTCTTTCGCCGGATCGGCCGTAAGGTATAAGGGTGATCCAGAGAGAACAGCTGGAATAACTGCTGCTGATAAGTCTGGCAATTTCAACTTTGGATCGAATACTAATTTTAGCGTTTCCGTAAAAGTAAAAAAGGGATACACGAAGAACAGGTCTCGTGGCGACTATTTTTATCAATGGCCATCTATACTTGGTAAGCGTGCGAATTCAGGATGGGGAGAAGGCAACCCAGGTTGGGATTTCTCGTTATTTTACAACGGCTGGCGCTTCTTTGCTTCTGGTGGTCCAAATTGGGGTGGTGGAACCGAAATTGGTGGTTTGGATTTCAGTGGAGACACCTGGCATGACCTAACTGTTGTAATTGAGAAAAAAGCTGATGGATTCAAATATGTGAGGGTTTACACAGACGGTGTTTTAGGAACAACAAATAGAAATGGTGGGTCCTCGGCGACGCCTTCCGCAACTGAAGTAAGATTAGATGGTCAGCCGAACTTTGACAATAATGCACCTGTGCGTGTTGGATACAGCCCAGGAGAAATCGATGGAGATTTTGGTAATATCAATATTAGCCTGGCTGAATTGAAAATATGGAAAGTCGCGTTACCTGACGCCGTTGTCAAACAGTATGCATGTGATCCTACTATGGATTCAAGTCATCCTTATTATGATTTCCTAGTTGGATACTGGCATTTGAACGAAGGATCAGGATCTTCGATGAAAGACTTGGGACCATTTGAAGCTAACATGACTTTGCAGGGTACCTACGCATGGGAATCATTCACTGACCTTCTTTGCTCACCAACTGTAACTGCTCTAGGAAATCTTGTTCCAAAGAACTCTGACTTACCTGCGCAAATTATTAGTTGGTTTAATATTCCTCGTCAAGAGTCTTGGGCTTTGGACGGTAAAGTTTGGATTTCAAATTAAAGCATTCAGCGGAGCCTGAAAATGACTCCGCTTACACAAACTATTTATAATCTTGTATATGAAAAAAGTTTTTACGCTATTGCACTTTTGCCTTCTTGCAACTGGTGCATCTTTATTCATGTCATGTGAGAAAGAAAAACTTGCTGACGTGTTGTCAAAAGAACAGTTTGATAATGTAGCAATTTCTCTCGCTACGAAGACTGAAATTGGTACGGGAAGTACTTTTACCTTAACAGGTGGAGAATTAACTGTTCCCGTTACTGTTGATTTTTCTACTGCCACCACCAGAGCTTTTACAGTTCAGCTTACAGCGAATGCTGATACCGTTGCTCAATTGGTTACTGCTGGAACTTTGGCCACTGGTACTGTGCCAATCAGCACAGGCTCATTCTCTATACCTACGGTACTTAACGTTCCAATTGGAGTTACAAAAACAACATTTAACCTTGTTGTTAGTCGGTCTTTCCTTGAGGTAAATTATGGTAAAACAGTTGCTCTTGCTCTGAAGATGACAAGTCCTGCAAAAGGTAATACTATTGCTCAAGGCAAAAGTGTCGGTATAATTACCATAAAAACGGCTGAAGCGATCGCAGCTGATGCAGTACATTACATTGGTTTCGCAGCAAGTACATTATTAGTTCCGGACAACAATAACTTTGTCCTTGGATCCCAGGATCTCACAATTACTTTGCCGATTTCATTATCGGGTATTGCTGGGCCAACCTTCACAGTTGATGTAACGAAAGATGCAGCTGCATCACAAGCGCTTATTACAAGTGGTGGTGTTACTAATGCTGCAATTTTACCTAGTGACAGGTTTGCAGTTGGAATCGGTAAGGTTACATTTGATCTATCTAAAAATACAACTAGTATAGTATTGAGCACTAATTTCTCGCAGTTAATGGCGCTTACTGATAAAAAATGGTTATTGGGTTTGACACTTACCAATCCAACAAAGTATCAAACCAGCGCTACCAAAAAGTCTATTGTTGTCATTATTGATGGTAATAATCTTTCTAGGCCATACATTGGTAACGAAACTACTTTAGTTCGTCCTTACACTGGTACTCCTTTTGTAATCTCGGGAACTATTGACCAAGCCTCGGAATTGATTCCTGCGGCAATTTACGATCTTGGTGGAGAGGGTGTGGCATTCCATGACAATGGCGGTAAAGATGGTGCTACTGGATTCCGTCCTAACGATCAGGTTGATATAGCTAATAATATTCCTCGTGTTGCTGTTGGATGGACTGGTGATGGCGAATGGTTGACTTATACTGTCAATGTGGAAGCTGATGGAACTTATGAGCTTAATTCAATTATCGGCTCCGCTGGTGATGAAGGTCGTTATACCATTTTCTTCGACGGGGTAGCTATCACTCCGTTGTTGTCTGCTAAAAAAACTCCAGGTGCTTATGGAGATCAACAGCCTAACTACACCACAGTTAGTCTTAAGAAAGGAAGGCATATATTTAAGTTCTTCATGAATAGAGCTACTTATGATGTAAAAGGCTGGATCTTCACCAGAAAAAGCTAATTACGATTCAGAATAATACCCAAACAAACCATAACCACCACAAGGAGATGAAAAGATTTTTCAGACCACTAGCATTACTTCTTTTAGCGGGAGCGCTCTTCTCCTGCGAAAAGGACCGTCTTTTGAGTATCGAAGATGAAGGACCTGTTGTTAATCCATTAGCGAATTTTGAGGTCACTAAGGATCCAGATGATGGTTTTTCCTATAGTTTTAAGAATTTATCTTCCAACTACGAAAGGCTGGAATGGAGATTTGGCGATGATACGTTAAGTACACTAGCTTCACCTAATCATGTATATTTAACCACCGGTAAATTCCAGGTTGATTTGAAAGCGTTTTCTTCTACTGGTGCTGCTACCAGGAAACTGGTCGACATTAATATTGTTGCTGATAGCGTAGGCAAAGTTACAGTGGTGAAGACAGGAGTGTTAAACCAAGTGAAATTTGGGATAACTGTAAAGGCTAAAATAAAGACGATTACGTGGACCTTCTCTGATGTTACGCCAAATGTGCAATCCAGCTCGATGGAGCCGGTGAGAACTTACAATGCAGGATCATTTAATTCATTTAGTGTACGTGTTGTAACTGAGAATGGCTCTGTTATTAACCTTTCGAAATTTGTTACTCCCGAAGGAATCGCGGCAAATATCACTCAAAATTATACTTCATTTACTCCTTCGACGAACAACAGTAATACAAATGAAAATGCGGCGAAATTGGTTGACAATAATTTGGAAACTAAGATCTTTCTTGGGGGTCCACCTTTACCGCTTACATTTAAATTTCAATATGCTTCAGCTCAGACTGTAAAGATCTACGCGATTGGATCTGCGAACGATTCGGAAACAAGAGATCCAAAAATCTGGACAATGGAAGGTTCCAATGATGATAATATATGGACTGTTCTGGATTCAAGAACCCAGACAAGTACATTTTATGCCCAAGCTGGTAACCAATTCAAAAAGTTGTTTTACTTCACTATTGCAGAACCTAAACCATTTGTATTTTACAGATGGAGAATAACTTCAATGTCAGGAAGCTCTAACTTTCAGGCTTCTGAGATTAGATTGTTCAGATAGAAATTTCCCTTAGAAAACTTGCAAGGCGGCTTTAAAAAGCCGCCTTTTTTTTGGGATAATGTAATAAATTGGGTACTCAAGCGATTTTAGCTCCCGATGGCATATAATTTGCTTAATTTTGCATATTATTAAAATATTCCCCCCAAAAAAATGAACAAAATTTTTAAACCTTTCCTATTACTGGTATTTGCTGCCATGATAGTTTCCTGTGAGAAAGATCGGGTGTTGCCGGAAGAACCGCTCCAATCTGAGAAACTTCCTTTAGTAGATTATGCGATTCTCCCGGGAGATGATCCTTTTACTTTTAAGTTTGAGAATAAGTCCAGTGGTTTTGAGAAAGTCGAGTGGCGTTTTGGTGATGACACTTTGTCAACTGTCTTATCGCCTACACACGTATTTTTGGCGCCAGGACTTTATCAGGTAGACCTACAAGCCTTTAATTCAGAAAATGCCGTTTCCAGGAAACTGGTTGATATTAAAATCGTTCCAGATAGTGTAGTAAAAGTTACGGCTACTAAGACAGGTGTATTAAACCAGGTTAAATTTAATCTGAGTAGTAAGGCTAAGATCGTATCCGCTAAATGGACTTTTAATGATGTGTCGCCATCTGTTGTGCTTGAGAGCATGAATCCTGTTAGAGATTATCAAGCTGGATCCTTCAACAGTTTTTCAGTAACTATTACTACCGATAAGGGCTCTATGGTGACTTTTGATAAGTTCGTTACTCCGGAGGGTATCGCCGATAACATCACTCAAAATGCGCTGTCTTTTGTAGCGTCGATTGATAACAGCAATACCAACGAAAATGCTGCCAAATTAATAGATAATGACCTTGATACTAAGGCCTTGCTAGCAGAAGCTCCGTTACCGTTAACTTTTAAATTCCAATTTTACTCTGCTCAAACTGTAAAAATTTATGCAATTGGGTCTGCGAACGATTCAGACTCTAGAGATCCAAAGACTTGGACACTCGAAGGTTCTAATGATGACTTATCGTGGACTATACTTGATTCACGAAGTTTAACTAGCACATTCTACACTCAGGCGAATAGCCAATGGAAACAGTTGTTTTATTTTACTATTGCTGAGCCAAAACCTTTTGTCTTTTACAGGTGGAAGATTACATCTATCTATAATGATGTGAATTTTCAGGCGTCTGAAATTAGATTGTTTAGGTAGTTTTAAATACATTATTCTTCAAAGCCAATTCGGAAACGAGTTGGCTTTTTAATTGCAATATATTTGTTACAATAATTTTTGGTGAGCAAGACAATATTCATTATATTTACACTATTCAATCAACTTACAAATAGTTAAGTAAATATAAACCGAATATAATTTATCTCCCATGAACAAAATCCTTAAACCGATTTTATTTCTGTTTTGTGCGGCAACTATCGTTGCCTGCGAGAAAGACCGTCTGCTACCAATTGATAACACAGAAACTGGCGAACGCCCTTTTGTTGATTATGAGATTGTTGCAAAAGATGATCCTTTCACATTTGAGTTCAAGAACAAATCAACCAACTTTAAAGCCATTGAGTGGCGTTTTGGAGACGATAGTTTATCCAGAGAAGTTTCGCCAACGCACTTATTTCTTAAAGATGGAAAGTATGAAGTTGTCTTGACAGCCATCTCAGAGACTGGTGCAACTGCTAAAAAACTGGTTGTTGTTAAAATTGACGCAGAAAAAGTGGCGAAAGTAGTTGCGTTGCCAAACGGAACCGCTAACACTGTTAAGTTTAGAATAGCTACCACCGCTCAACTTAAGTCTGCTAAATGGGACTTTGGAGATGGAACTACCTCGACAGAATTAGAACCGGCGAAAGCTTACGCTGATGGGAAACTTTTTACGGCCAAAGTCGTTTTGACTACAGTAAATGGTTCTCAGGCAACTGTTAGTAAACTAGTTTCTTCTAATGGGACGCTGGAAGAGGTAACCACTCAATTCATTAAAAATGCCGGTCCAAAGTTTGCAGCGTCGGAACGTGTTGGAGGCAGATGGGGCGTAGTTGCAGATTGGAGAGTAAATCAAGCGGTTAGACAAAGAGAAGGTGGAATGGGCGGCTGGGATGAATGGGAAGGAAATAGCATGTCGATGGAAAAATGGGGTGGCGAACCAGATATTGTGAATGGTAAGATTGAGCAAACTTCACTGGTAGAATTGCCTGTTGGGAAATACTTTTATGTATTACAATTCCACGATTTCCAAGTTAGGGATAAGTTATATAATGTTATTTCAAAGGCTAATAGTTTACCTGATGTTAACAATGTCGAAACTGATGCAAATGTTATTGGGCTCTTGAAAATTAGTGGAAATGGGCCGTTAAATTCTACAACTCCGTTTGAAATAAAGGAAGTCAGAAAGGTTACTTTTGGATTTGTTGCTACCTTCCAGCAGTCAGATCAAGTTTTTAAACTTACATCAATAAAGCTCTACAGACAAGATAAGTAATTTTTTCACTTTAAAGTAATGAACCCGGCTGATAAAAACAGCCGGGTTTTTAGTAGTATAATCAAGATGAATTTATACTTACACTTTGCCACATATAATGATTAAAAGATACCTAATAACCATTTTAGCAGTTTTTATTTCTACGGTAGTTTTAGCTCAGGAGAAAAGAGCACCATCTTACCCTCTAATTACCCATGATGCGTATTTTAGTATCTGGTCTAGTACGGATCAGTTGAATGCTTCAGTTACCAATCATTGGACAGGAGCCGAACAGTCCTTATTGGGAATTATAAAGGTTGATGGTAAGTCTTATCGTTTCCTCGGAAATTCAGCGCAAAATTATAATGTAATCCTTCCTTCATCTGAAGACAAAGATTATAATTTTAGCTATACTGAAACTGCGCCTGGTGGAGACTGGAAAGCTGCTGAATACAGTTCGGGCAACTGGAAAACTGGAGCAGCGCCCTTTGGTGATGTTTCTCAATTTGCTAAAACTGCCTGGTCATCAAAAAATCTGTGGGTGCGGAGATCTTTCGATTTGGCAGATCCTATGCTTAAAGAGCTTGTTTTGAAACTCAATCATGATGACAACATCGAAGTTTACTTAAATGGTAGTTTGATATATAGTCATGTTGGATGGACCAATAATAAATTCGTCTACATTCCTATATCGATTTCGGTCTTGAAAGGACTGAAAAAGGAGAACAATGTGCTGGCTATACACATTGCTAACACTGCAGGTGGAGCCTGGTTGGATGCGGGATTGGTATCTAAAACCGTATCGCAAAACCCTGTGGCTCTTGCGCAGCAGAAAAGTGTAAACATTGCCGCAACTCAGACAAAATATGAGTTTAAATCAGGCGGTGTGGATTTGTCCTTAACTTTTACTTCGCCTTTGTTATTGGGTGATTTACACATGGTATCAAGACCCATTTCTTATGTTACCTATAAAGTTAAATCAAATGACAAGAAGGTTCATAACGTAGATATACTGTTCAATGCTTCGACTAGTATAGCTACGAATACCTCAGGACAGGAAGTTAAAGCAGATGTAGCCAACTCTGGACCATTAGCAATCTTGAAAGCCGGTACAACCGAACAGCCGATTTTAAAAAAGAAGGGAGATGACCTTAGAATTGATTGGGGTTATATGTATGTCGCAACACCATTGACAAACAGAGCCACTCAATATATAATTCCTCAGAAGAATGCCATTTCGGAATTTGCCAAGGGACTAAAGATTAGTAGACCTTCTTCGGAAACAGGAACAGGGTTATCTCTAAGCACCGTGCTCTCATTCGGTAAAGTTGGTTTAGCTGAAAAACAACAGTATGTAATGGTGGGGTACGACGACCAGGAAGCTGTTCAATACTTCGGACAAAACCTAAGGGCATACTGGAATAGCGACGGTATGAAAACCTTCAACAGCGAGCTTGTTAAAGCTAGTGCGGATTATGGAAAGATCATCCAAAAAAGTAATGCTTTTGATGTATCAATGTATAAGAATGCCTTGGCCGCCGGTGGTGATAAATATGCTAAACTTTGCGTATTGGGCTATAGACAAGCTATTGCCGCACACAAACTGGTCAAAAGTCCTACTGGTGAGCTCTTATTTATGTCAAAGGAGAATTTTAGTAATGGATCTATTCATACCGTTGATGTTACCTATCCTTCTGCACCATTATTTCTGGTTTATAATCCGGAACTGGTAAAAGGCCTTTTAAATGGAATTTTCGCTTATAGCGAAAGTGGGAGATGGGTGAAGCCTTTTGCGGCACATGATTTAGGAACGTATCCATTGGCAAATGGGCAGACGTATGGTGAAGATATGCCTGTTGAAGAATCGGGAAACATGATTATTCTGACCGGCGCAATTGCCAAAGCCGAGGGTAATGCGGAATATGCTAAAAGGCATTGGAAAACGTTAGGTGTTTGGGCAGAATATTTAAGTAGAGAAGGCTTTGATCCCGGTAACCAGTTGTGTACAGATGATTTCGCCGGTCACCTTGCAAGAAATTCGAATCTATCAGTGAAAGCTATCGTTGCTTTAGGAACTTATGGTATGCTGGCAGAAAAGCTTGGTGAAACCGAGGAAGCGAAAAAATACACTACTATGGCGAAAGAGATGGCTTTAAAGTGGATGATTATGGCTGATGATGGAGACCACTATGCATTAACATTTGATAAGAAGGGTACCTGGAGTCAAAAATACAATTTAGTATGGGACAAGCTATTGGGTTTAAACCTTTTTCCCAAATCTGTTTACGACAAAGAAGTTAAGTTTTATCTAACTAAGCAGAATCCTTACGGACTACCTTTAGATAGTCGCAAAACTTATTCAAAATCTGATTGGATCTTATGGACTTCTGTATTGGCAGATAATAGGGCTGATTTCGAAGCCTTGGTAAATCCTGTTTACAAGTATGCTAACGAAACGACTTCGAGAGTTCCACTAAGCGATTGGCATGAAACTACTACAGGCAGAATGACTGGCTTTCAGGCTAGAAGTGTTGTGGGTGGTTATTTTATTAAGATGCTGGAGTACGACTGGAATAAGAAATAGTTAGGATAGCGGTGTCTTCTTGCCTAATGCCTTAAAGATTTCCGTAAACAGCAATCCACTTCCGCCACCGTAATGCTGCACAATTGGTACTTTACGCTGCAATCGGTTAAGATTTTCAATCAACTCTTTCTCCTCCTCAGGTTTTAAACCAGCGCCAATTAGTACCAATTGAAAAGAGGTTGATTTGAATAGCGTTAGTGCTTGCTCGAGCGTATTTGCTCCCGTGCCCCGCATTGAGGTATTTGAGTTGATCAGACGCACTATCGTTTTCAAGATTTCGTCATGGCTACAAACTATTAGTATTTCCGTTTTATCCATCTTAGTAATTCATTGGAACTTCCATAAGTAATATTTTACTTCCTTTAAATGCTTTAATCACAACGTTATCAATGTCCCATATACCAAAGCCGTCTCGTTCATTCAGAGCTTGTTCGCTAAACTTTGCCGACCCCTTAATCATAAATACATACAAGCCGTTAACTTTGTTTTTCAGCGCGTAAGTGCTAGTGGTTTCTTGATCAAATTCGGCAATGCTAAACCAGGCATCTTGATAGATCCAAACACCAGAATCGTTGCTATCAGGAGAAAGGATTTGTTTAAATTTATTTTTAAAGATATCATCCGAGTATCTCTGCTGCTGATACCTTGGTTCCACATTTCTTTGATTTGGGAATAGCCATATTTGGAGAAACTCAGCAGGTTCATCCGCATTTTTATTGAACTCCTTGTGATAAATACCTGTTCCAGCGCTCATAACCTGGATCTCCCCTGATTCAATAACGGCAACATTATTCATGCTATCTTCGTGCTGTAAGGCACCACTTAATGGAATAGAGATGATTTCCATATTGTCATGCGGATGCTCACCAAAGCCCATTCCTCCATTCACCCAATCGTCATTGAGTACCCTCAACGCCCCAAACTGAATGCGTTCAGGATTATAGTTGCCGCCGAAACTGAAAGTATGGTAGCTTTTCAACCATCCATGATCTGATTTATCTCTGCTTTCTGCGGTATGTAATATTGACTGTGCCATGTTACTAATGTTAAGTTTAACCCAAAGATACTTCTACTCTATATTTTAAATCTTAACCTAGAATAAGAAAACGAACGTCCTGACATTTTTATCTGGACAAAATGCCGATCTCAGATCCTACGGTTATTTCACCAAGAAATTGACACCGGAGATTTGATATGCCGTTTTTCGAACCGGATATAACCTAATTTTTCTTTACAGATACCTTTTTTGCATTTTTAGCAGAGGTAGCATTTTCGGGTTCTGAACCTTTTGGTTTTTTCTGATCTAGAGTCTCTGCTTCTTGGGTTTTGTTCTTAGGCGTTTTCATAGGTGTCGTGTTTGCTTAATATTATATTTGTTAACGTTAACAATTTGATTGGTTAATAAGTTTCCAATACATCAAAAAGCTATATATTTAGCCCATTAAAAAATGCTTTATGCGGATCAGGATCCTATCAATCGTCGCTTTTATTTTAACTACCTTTAATATCGTTCGTGCCCAAAATGTAGAAGGAAGCTTAGGCTTACACACTTTTGCGGACAATAGAGAATACGGCAAATCCGGAAGATATCCTCAAACTATTTTTGGAATCAGGTTCTCTCCGGAATTGGGACTGTTGCTAGACAGCACCCATAGGGTTCGTGTGGGATTCAATGCCCTTCACGAATTCGGATCTCCAAGTTTTACCAACCATATTGATCCTGTAGTTTATTATCAATACCTAAAAAATGATTGGAATTTCTATATGGGGGCTTTTCCAAGAAATAAGTTGCTTACAGATTATCCACGCTCTATTCTCACTGATACTCTTAACTATTATCGCCCGAATGTAGAAGGTATGTTGCTTAAGTATGAAAATGAGCACTTCAGACAAACCCTGTGGATTGATTGGACGAGTAGACAGACCGCTACAGCAAGGGAGAACTTCCTTTTCGGATTATCAGGAAAGTATAAAACTGGTCTTTTCTTTATTTCTCATTATGCGATGATGCTTCATAATGCTGGTCCTGCGGTTAGCATAGAAGGAGATCATATTGAAGACAATGGTGCCTTAGCAATTAAAGTGGGCATAGACCTTTCTAGGAAAACCTTTTTAGACTCGTTAACCTTCAGTGTCGGTGGATTAATGTCCTTTGAACGTGTCCGCACCGTAGGTGGTTGGCAAACACCTAAAGGTATGCTGGTCGAGTTTCATGCAGAATACAAAAGATTTGGAATCATAAACTCTTATTATAACGGCGAAGGCCATAACATAAGATTTGGAGACCGCTTTTACACATCTAAAGTTTACAACAGAACCGACCTTACCTGGAGACCAATCCTTTTTAAGAACATCGAAGGTATCCTTGATCTTTCTTTTCATTTTGTGGATGGGGTGGTGGATAGCCAGCAAGCTTTTGGGTTGCGCTATAGTATTATGGGTAGCAAGAAAATCAGATAGTTATGAAAAGCATCCTCATGCTAATTTAGCCATAGTTACTAACAACGCATTTGGGCAACAGAAATCTCCGCTTGATATATAAGGTCAAACTTTCTCAGTTAAGTCAGGTAAAACTGTCAATCTTGTAAATGTTTTTCTTGGATCATCGGGAGATCATGGCCAAATGTCTCCTGCAGCCTCTTATCCATTTGGGATGTTTAGCGTAGGTTCGCAAACCTCTCCAATAACACACATGGGCTATGAGCATCTTGCAAAGAAATTTACAGGCTTCACACATACCAGATTCTAAGGCGTTGGTTGTACCGGAAGCGGTGGTTTGATCTTCATTAAGCCCTTTTTGGGAGCTGATCCTGCTCAGTCAATGTTTATTAAAACTACCGAGAGCGCTAATCCAGGTTATTACGAGGCCGGTTTTGCGAACCAGATTAAAGCGCAACTTACTGTGCCCGGTAATGCCGGCAAGCACCACTATGATTACTCCCAGGGAACAAAAGGGCATCTATGGAGATCTTTCCCGCAGTTTCTCAGGGGGTTTTATTGCAGAGCAACATTGAATTGACAAAAATATACTGACAGGTTGGATTGACGCTAAAAATACCTGTGCCTTAGGTAATAATAGGGTCTATTACTTTCTTGAATTGGTTGCAAAATTCAGTTGGCAAGATCTCTGTGATCACAAGTTACAGGTTGCACTATCAAACGAAAAGTAAGTGGTAGAATTTAACATAGCTCTTTCTTCCATAAGTATATCTGCGGCTAAGTCATCGATCAATAAAAACAACTTTAACTCCTTGCAGCAACAGACAAGCGCAGACTGGAACAGTTTGTTGAGTAGGATAGCTATTGAAGGGAATATTCAGGATACCCGCCTTTTCTATTCCTTGTTGTATAGGACGATGCAATCCCCATATATGATCTCAGAATCTGATGGACAATACCGGTCTAGAAAAGGTGAGCTACAAAAAGAGCTTTCATATTGAAGTGGAGAACTTCAATCCAAAAAGTAAGTACATTAAGCGGGTGACACCTAATAGAAAAGATTTTAATCGTAACTATATTACCCAGAACGATATAAATGCGGGCGGCACGTTAAAGATTGTTGCATCCGATGCTCCAGTTAAAGATTAGCAACCAGATAAGTGGGTTAGCTCATTTAATTAATTTGAACGAAGTTGCCATAAAGCGTATTTAAAGTAAGATTTGCTAGACAAAACATAAGTTATTGTTCGTTGTTGTACGAGTCAAATAATGTTTAGGCTTTTGGAGTAGGCATGCTGTACAGCAAAGACGGCGCTACCGACGAACACATCACAAATGTTTCTGGTAAAGATACTATGCTCTTGAAGTAGGTAAAAGACGTACGAATCAGTAGCAAAGTTCACTTCAATAGTCAGGTTACTGATGTTATCGATCATCAGTAGAAGAATTACGTTGATTATTTTGGGTTACTTTAAGATTGATAAGCTTAAAGTATAGGTTTTTGTAGACAACCTTTGTGAACCATTTTAAGAATGGCCAAGTTCTTAGGCTTTTCATGACTTTCAGTTCTTCTATGATACCGCTTTCTCCGTCCAAAAACGAGAATACAGTTTTCGCTTTTGTGCCTTTAAACAAATCTGTGAATAGTTGATGGCCTTCATAATTGCCTTCGGCAAGAACATTTAGAAGTGTAGAATCATAAAGCTTCTCTATTGAACCAAGCTGTTCGTCTTCAAAAAAAGGCGTGCCAGTCCTTTCAAATGCTTGAACAATTTTTGTAATGGTTTTTTGAACATTCGTAAAAGTGTAACCTGTAGATCCCCGCGTATCGCCACCGGCGGTTCCGATATTCATCACATTTCCAGATCTTCGTTTAAACTTATAATCTGTCATTGGAATCACGCCAAACTCGCTGTCAATCAGATCGTAATCTGACACCCCAAGCACATTAGTAATATAATCTTTGAGCTCATGATCGTAGATGTCTTCCTTAAGCAGTTCTTTTGAAAATAGTGTGTATTCAATAAAGACCTCATTCTCGCTCATTGGTAACGTATAGAAAAACGTTGTTCCATTTTTTTGCGAGGTACGAAAGTCCATCAAAAAAGCTTGATCAGGATTAAATTTTCGATTGCCAGTTTTGATAGTTATCCCCTTAAAATGTTGAAGAAAATACTGATCTCCGTACTTCAAATCCGGTTTTTTATATCTAGAGTCGAAGGCAAACTTGCATTCATAGCGACCTTTATCGGTTTTTACTAAACAGTGGTCGCCTGGGGATTCGACTGATTCGACCGACTCCTCAATCCATTCCACTTGGGTAAGTTTTTGTAAAAAGCTGCGCACATAGTTGTAAAAATCTAATCCCTTTATGGTTTTATATTTATAAGGTAGATGCTGCAAATCTATCCGCTGTTGATCATTTGTAAAAAAAACCAACTGGTTCCATTTGTGGTGAACAAGAGACTCAAAAATACCGGGTGATTTTTCCCAAAAGGACCAAGTCCGGTCATTTGTGTCTTTCGTAGATTTATCGATAATTAACACCCGCTGATTCGTCCAAACATCTGAGGAAAATGCGCTGTATGCTAGACTAAGACCAGCAAGTCCAGCACCACAAATAATAATGTCGTATTTTTTAATCATTTCGAAAGGTAAAATACTAAACTACTTCCAGTAAACACTGACGCTATCTTTCACTATCAACCTACTCATGTTTTGAGCGTTATATCCCAGTTTGTATGTTGAGAGTTCAGTAATATCATATCCCTTTGCAAGATCAAAGATGACAGACAAGCTATCTTTGGGTTCAATTTTAACATAACTATTTGCGGGAGGAGGCATTACTCGTGTAGCCATTGCACCTTTATAGTTGGCTTGTTCGTTAAAAACACTGTGCCATTTGCAGAATTGTTGAATGCTATCAGCATCGTTGTGCACAGTGAAACGCATTTGCACAGGCTTGCCCATTTTAATTGTCGGAGAGACAATCATTTTTGCATAAGGTGGTGACGAATTTTTTGCAATTGCGTTATCTAGTGCCGCAGAATCGGCGGATGCTGATTCTGCGTTTCTTGTCTTTTGACTACAAGATGCGAGCGCAACTGCTGCTAAAATAGGGATAGAATTTTTCATAACTATATGATCGAAAATAACAGGAACGATGCCACGATTAGCGTAGATATACGAAGGTAGGTACTTTTTACTATTATCAGGTTGCTAACTTTATAGTAGATGAAAGTTTTGGATCAGAAAGCTATGTTTTGCTAAATAGTAGCTAACTTTTTTCTTTCATCTTTTCATGGCTTGCATTTGTAGCCATGGCAGCCAATAATAAGGCGGAAAAACCTAGACTTGAGGTTGTTAATATCATTACGGAAGATGTTTTTTATCAAACTGTTGTAAAGCACATCGAAAACAGAGCGTCGTATCAGATTATGGATCTCGATGAAAAACAGATTAGGATTCACTTTAGCGGCTCCTTTAAAACCAGTTAGTTTCTTGATCTGACTGCTGCTGAAAAAACGAATCTTCCGTTTAAAGCTGTAAGTGCTCCAAAAATGGACTACCAGTTTGAAAGAATGAATTGCGCTGTTAAAGCGCTGGAAGGGATTTTTAGCGAGCCGAATGGTCGAACAGTATTCAGGGTAAGTTCTTCGAACAACTCGATACTTTTAAATCTGGCTGATGGTAGATAGTCAATGAATACAGTTCGATTGCGATTTTCATAAGTTAAATAATGTTAAATGACATTTAGCCGAAAGCCAAGGAGTATCGTGATGGTATATTTGAAGCTTGGACCCGTTCATACAGGTTTATATTTGGTTAGAAAAGGGGGTCATCCGGATGGAAATCCCCTTTTGTTTTTCAATTTCAATTTAAATGCTAATATTTGTAGCATATGTCTCGCGAACTAACAATAACAGTTTTGGCTATCAATGAGCCTAAGTCTGGTAACAACCTGTCATTACATAAGGTAATGGACAACAGATTGGCTAAATTTGCTTCAGAAATGCAATCCGAATTAGATGTTTTGCTGGAAGGGGAGCAGGATTGTGATGACCTTGTGGTCTGGATCAGTTACACCTCTAACTATGCAATCCGTTGGAAAATTGTCAATGATGTCCCAACTCAGATTGAAAAGATAGTTTACGATCTTTGTGCAAAGTTGGGTTATATCATTTGGAAGGGAAGCATCATTAGTGTTAAACGGAATTCGTAATATGACAACAGGAGAAATAGAGGATATCGAAGGGATATTTCAGGGCATTGATTTACCGGAAGGACCGATTGAATTGAATGCTGCAACGCGTATCATTGATGTCAAAGCTTTTATCCAGGCTCAGTTGAGCATCATCAAAAATGCTCCTGAAAGCAGAATGAGTATACCGGCGTATGAGCGGCTTGTCGCTTTGAAGGAGATTCTACTGGCCTAAATATTCAAAAAACAACCTGTCGTTGGTAAACCCATTCTAAGCTCATTCGTTAAAATATGTTCACACTCTTTAAAGTCGATATTGAGCAATTCCAAATCCCAGAAGTCCTTAGCCTCACAACTGACATACCGCATGAACTTTGTCTTCTGGCGGCAAAGGAACTAAAACAACATCTTAGTCAGAACCAGTTCTTTAATCATAATTTCGGCTTGAAAGAAGAAAATGATTTAGCTATCATTGGAAAAATGTTTGGCGTTCTGATTGTAAAACTAACCACTGGCAACTTGGGATACCTTTCTGGATTTTCTGGAAAGCTAGGTGGCAAAAATACCTATACCGAGTTTGTGCCCCCAGTCTTTGATCTGTTAACTGAAGGCAGCTTCCTAAATGCAGGGATGCAGAAGTTAAACAGAATGAATGAGGAAATCAAAGCGACTAAACTCGATCATAACAAATTGAAAGAACTCAAGGCTGTACGCCGCATTCATTCCACCACATTACAAAATAAGATATTTGATCAATACCACCTTTTGAACCAAGCAGGAATGTCTAAGAGCCTCCGCGGAATCTTTAGCAACGCTGGCTATAAAAATCCTCCGGCAGGAGCTGGAGAATGCGCAGGGATTAAGCTGTTACAGTATGCCTTCCTTCATAATATGAAACCCCTGGCGTTGGCCGAATTCTGGTGGGGGCAGTCTCCCAAGTCTGCAACCTGGAAGCACGGCCAGTTTTATCCCTGTTGCAAAGAAAAATGTGAGCCTATACTTCAGCACATGCTCACTTAGATCCATTCAAAACCCTGTTACCAAAATTGCAGTAAAGTATGGTGTTTTTGTCTGGAAACCCAGCATTATCCTGATGTTCCATATCAACCAAAGTTTATAAATACGGTTTTAAATCCTGGTCAAACCTATAAGTCAAAGACGATTTTTAAGTTTTCTGTTCTATAATATTACTCGCTTTCACTCAACTCCTAATGTCAGATAATTTGCTATTTTTGGTCAACCGTAAGACCAAAAAAAATGAATAAAATTTTTCTAATTCCAGCATGCATTTTGACAATAATGTCTTGCAAGCAAGTCGCCAAAACATACCCGACTGTAGCGAATAAACAATTTTCAGCAATGTGTGAGCAATATTATCAGGAGGGTTTAAAAATCAATCCATTGGCCGCTACATATATTGGTGATGAGCGCTATAACGACCTGTTGGCGAATGATGGTTCAGTTACTTATATTCAGGACTACAAAAATTTTAATGAAAGGTACCTAGACAGTTTGAAGGTTTACGACAGGGAGAGCTTGGATGCCAATGATAAATTATCGTTCGATTATTTGAAGGATCAATTGGACATGAATATTGAAGGTTTGAAATACCATTCTGAATATCTTCCTTTCAACCAAATGTTTGCTTTGCCATTAACCATTGGACAACTTGGATCCGGAACTGGTGCCCAACCCTTTAAAACAGTCAAAAACTATGAAGACTGGTTGAAGCGTGTATCTGCATTTTCAGTTTGGGCTGATACTGCGATTGCGAATTTCAGAAAGGGCGAGGCTTCGGGAATTGTGCTTCCTAAGGCTTTGGTAGTTAAAATGATCCCTCAAATGCAGGCGCTGGTTGTAACTGATCCAAAAGCGAGTTTGTTTTATGGACCGATCAACCTGATGCCGAAAACTTTCAGCGCAGCTGAAAAACAGAAGCTTACCCAAGACTATATTAATGCAATTTCTACGGTAATTATACCAACCTATAAACGATTGGGTGACTTTCTGCAGAATGAATATTTATCTAAAGCAAGAACTACTTCGGGTTATTCCGCTATGCCTGGAGGTGCAGAATGGTATGCTTACCTTGTTAGACAACAAACCACCACAAATAAAACTCCTGAGGAAGTTTATCAAACTGGATTAAAAGAAGTTTCAAGAATTAAATCTGAAATGGATAGTATCAAAAACCTAGTTGGTTTCAAAGGAGATCTAAAAGCATTCTTTGAATACATGAAGACGGATAAGAAGTTCATGCCTTATAAAAACGCTAACGAAATTCTTACTGCTTTTGAAAACATTCATCAACGGATGAAGCCTAACCTGAAAAAGATGTTTGAAAGGGAACCCAAAACGCCCTTTGAGATTCGTCAGACGGAAGCTTTTCGCGCCGCATCAGCGAGTGCAGAATACAATTCGGGTTCCGCCGACGGTAAGCGCCCTGGAATATTTTACGTTCCGATACTTGATGCAAAAACATTCAATACCACTTCAGGAATGGAATCCTTATTTCTCCATGAAGCAATCCCTAGTCACCATTATCAAATTTCATTGACGCAGGAGAATACCTCACTCCCTAACTTCCGTCGTTTTGGAGGTCATAATGCATACGTAGAAGGCTGGGCATTATACTGTGAGTCGCTGGGTAAGGAGCTTGGCCTATATCAGGATCCTTACCAGCATATGGGTGCATTAGGTGATGAAATGCACAGAGCCGTCCGTTTGGTAGTCGACGTAGCAATTCATACAAAAAACATGAGCAGGGAGGACGCGATAAAATACATGACCGACAATGAGGCAATCAGTACTGAAGGAGCTACTGCAGAAATAGAGCGTTATATGGGTATTCCGGGACAAGCTTTAGGGTACAAGACTGGTGCAATGAAGATTAGAGAGCTTCGCGCGAAGTACATGAAGCAGCTTGGAGGTCAATTCAAAATTGCTGCATTTCATACAGAGGTGCTGAAAGACGGATCTTTGCCCTTATCAGTATTCGAATCTAAAATGAATGCCTGGGCAGATAGACAAAAATAGATAAACGATCTGGCATGGTTGTAGCGTTAGTGCTGTTTAATTAAACTAAGCCAAATGCGAAAATTATTAATGAGTTCATTTAGTCCGAAAAATATTAGTTCCGAACTCAGGAAAGGTATCAAGCGCCTTTCAACTGGAGGATTTAAGCAGATCTTCTCCAGAATTGATCAGTTGGGAATCAAGAAGGGTGTAGATAAATTGGGTATTGATAGGTTTATCAATCAATGTGCTTACATGGCAGCGGGGTCAGGGCTGGTGACTGGACTAGGAGGATTGAGCTCTCTGCTTATCGGCGTTCCTTTAGACATCATTAACCTCATCACGCAGCAGTTTAGGGTAACCCTGGCTATCTCTTACCATCAAACAGGTAGTTATAAGATCAATTTTGAAGATTTCTTCAGAATTGTTGCCTCAACTGTTAAAGCTGATACCAAACTAGCCCTAAGCAAAAATATTATGGAAGAAGTAGCAGAAAAGCTTGTGCTAACTTTAGGTTCAAAAACTTCTCAGAGGCTAGTTCCCATAGTTGGTGGATTAGTAGGTGGGACAGTTAATTACTTCTTTATAAAAGGGGTGGCAAAGACGTTGTTAAACAATGAAGAATCTGACAACAAAATGCTTTCTATCTAAGTTTTTAGGTTTTTGTTTCTGCGAAACAAGTCATATACTGCCGCTGCAATTGCGACCAGAACAAAAAGTAGAATGGGATAATTGAATTTCATATGGTTTGTATTTCTATTCACCATAAATATGCAAACGCAATATGAACAAAATGTTAATCTCCTGTAAACATTTATTCCGATTTCAATTCAAGGATTAAACAAGATTACTATAGAGTCGAACAGATAAAATTTTCAACATATCAAAAAAATCCCCAAGGAAAATTATTACTCATGGATTCCTACCAATGTTAATTCGATAAAAATTAAGCCTGATAAATGTATACTATTCTCTTTTTCGCATCGGTCTTCATAGCGATACATTTTAAATGTTCCTGAAAATTTACATGACCAGCTTGGTCAACCGTTGCTAACATTGCCATATTGTAATTTGCTGCCGCTTCAGTAAAATGTTGTTGTGCTTCTAAATAATTGCCTAGGAGCTCATAGATATCCGTTTGACAAACCCCAAGGATTAATAATGCATTTTCAGCAGTGCCCATTATTGCTTTATGCATTTCTAAGACAATCAACATCTTCAAATAATGCGGGTAAATGTCAGGGAAGCTTGGTTCCAAATTGATGCGCTTTTTGAAATAATACCCCGCTGTTTGATAGTTCTTAAAATGATAGTGGTGAAAACAACCTATCGGTTAATATGCTCTAGCATAACCAGCGTCTATGTCAAGGATCGTGTTAAAATAGTGCAGTGCTTTCGACAATCTACCGTATTTTAGTTCTTCAACTGCCTGAAGATACTTTACTTCTACAAAGTATAGAATTTCCATAAGGATATTTGTGATTATTGCAAAGGTGCCAAGTGGCCTGAATGATGTTGTAGGTACTTAAATTAGTTGATGTATTGCATAGGTAGAGAGCTTAGGCACTAAGGCAGGAAATTATTTCATACCCAACACGATAAACAGGGAAGGTTGTTTACAACCCTTAATTTGGATATTTAGCATCTGGACATGATTATGATTTTCCTAAAGATATTATTTTTAGCTTAGTAAAAAAAAATTGAAATGATAACCAATTCATTTCCTAAATAGCTTAATATGAAAATCATAACTTCTTTCTTTTGTCTGCTTTTATTATTCAGTTATTCGTATTCCCAAGACATAAAAGGTACCTACGCGATTAAAAATGTGAAGACAGGCATGCTCCTTCGAATAAAAGATGCCAATGGTAAAAATGGAACGCCTTTAGTTGCTTATGGTCCACAAAATTGGAAATGCATGACCTGGGATTTCCAGTCTATGGGAGATAACACTTATCAACTGAAAAATCTTTTCACAAAAAAAACCTTTCAGCCCTTAGGTGAAGCAAAGGAGACGGTGGCTCTTGAAGAACAGCCGCTTTTAGTAGATGCTGTAAATCAGCAATATGAATTTATTAAGGTTAAAAAGGATACTTATTTAATCCGCCTCAAGGCAACTGAACTTTATCTGACTCCGGCGGATGCTGATGGTAGTACAAATTCAGCGATCGTATTGGCAAAGAAGAAAAATTCAAGCGAGCAACAATGGATTATCTATCTCCAAAATCCAACGATTTAGTGAAACTCAGAATTCCTACAAAATTTAATATTAGACTTGGTAATTCACCAAACTTATGTTTAAACAGATATTCAAGACTAGATACGCTATACTTTTTTCTTTTATATTAGTTTTTATTTCCAGCTCGTTGCTGGTCAGGATTACGCTTTTAATTCTTTCACATTCAAAAAATACCTTTACAGCCAGCGGTATAGTTAATATTTTTGTTCTCGGTTTAACCTATGATTTAGGTGTAGCATTGCTTTCAGCTATAACTTTTGACACAAAAATGTCTTTCAAAAATCGTTTGAAGATTTCAGGATTGATGTTAGTAGCTTCAATTTCTTATCCGTTTCTATTGAGCAACAGTTATGCTGAATCAAGTGATAATCGCTATCAGAATGAACTTTGGAAGGGGGGTATCTATTCTTTCTTTTTTGCTTTCAAGAATAATGAGCTCAATTATCATGATTTCTATTCCTTAGTTTTAGAAAGCGAGTCTTATAAAATAATGCGAGATCAACTAATTAATCACAATAGTCACTTTGTTAGTTTAGACAATTCTATGCGAAGAAGGATTATAGTCGCTGGAAAACCCTCTAGGCCGAATGTGATCGTGATTGCCGTCGAAAGTTTAAGCGGCGATTTCTTAGCTCATTTTGGTAGTAAGCAACAGTTGACTCCAACCTTGAATTCTTTAGCAGATCAAGGTCTGCTTTTTAACAATAGGTATGCTAAGGGTACTACAACTGTCAGGGGGATGGAAGCTTTAAGTTTATCTATCCCGCCCACTCCAGAAAATAGTATAGTAAGACGTCAGCATAATCAAAACCTGACAACTGTGGGAAATATTTTTAAACAGGTATGCTATAGCCGAACATTTTATCATGGAGGAGATGGCTATTTCGATAACATGAAGAAATATTTTGGTAGTAGTGGATTTGACATTACTGATCGGGGAAGAAACCTAAAAATCAATGACACCTATTTAACGAGAAGAACCGTCATTCCGGATAGATTAGTGTACTTTGAAAATGCCTGGGATATCAATGACGAGGATTTATTTAATGCAGTTATCCGAGGTGCTGACAAGAATTCCGCTTTCGAGCCAAGGACTTTGTTAGGTACCTATCAAAAGCGTGCCTATCTAAAATCAGACAGCCTCGTGATTCTTGGTCCACAAGGTAAAGCAGAGACATTCCTATACAATATCAATGTTAACATCCAAACGCCTAGTTTATTACCCTTAAAGTTGATTAATGAAGAAAGCGAATCATCAGACCGCACATGAATTGTTTAAAAACGGAAGTCTGCATCAATAGCCAAAAATTGCTGCATGGGAAATTTGCCATTTTAATAATCAGTAGTTATCAAAGCGTAAGTGTGAATTTAAACATAATTAAAGAAATTTAAATGAAGGTGTTAATTATTGAGGATGAGCTCCAACTTGCTGCCAATATGGTAAGCTACCTCTCCGGTCAAAACTATGTCTGCGAACTTGCCTCCGATTACAGCCAGGCATTAGCTAAGATAAGTTCTTATCGGTACGACTGCATCTTGTTGGACCTCATGTTGCCTGGCGGCAACGGGCTAAGTATTCTAGAAGAGCTTAAGCGTTTAAAAAAGGAGGATGGCGTCATTATCATTTCGGCAAAAAATGCTCTGGAAGACAAAATCTCGGGACTAGAACTCGGCGCGGATGACTACCTAGCTAAGCCTTTCCATTTATCTGAATTGTCAGCACGTGTTTTTTCTGTAATTAGGAGACGTAGTTTCGCTAATGCAAATATCATCCAACACGGAGAGTTGACGGTAAACTTGCCTGCAAAAATTGTAGAGGTTTGTGGAAAAACCGTTGTATTGACAAAAAAGGAATTTGAGCTGCTCATCTTTTTTATAGGCAACCGTGGAAGGGTGATTTCAAAAAGCGCCATTGCTGAACACCTTTCTGGTGATCTGGCAGATATGCTGGATAGCCACGATTTCATTTATGCTCACGTCAAAAACCTCAAGAAGAAATTGTCGGATGCAGGATGCGGAAGTTATTTGAAAACGCTTTACGGCAACGGGTATAAATGGGACATATGATTAAGTTACTGGATAAGCCATTAAGAGCTTTCACCACTTACTCAATGATCGTCCTTTTGTGTAGTATACCAGTCTATTTTATAATCATCGATCTGATTTGGGTCCATGAAATCAATGAACATAATCAGCTCGTAGCGGAGGCTACAAAGAAAAACCTGGTTCGCTTAAACTCAGACCAGACGCAGTTATTGGCTGCGATTAGTTTATGGAATACCCTGCAGCCCGAAACTAAAATACAGCCTGTTAGGGCTTTAAAAAATGACAGTACCTACAATGTTTACAGGAAGGACAATTACAATGCTGATGGGGGATATGATCGTTTTCAGGGCCTGGTCACCTATGTTGAAATCAACCGTCAGCCCTACAGCCTTATCGTGGAAGCGAATGTGGAAGAAAGCTATGAAACAATCATCGCAATCACTGCAATTACCATCTTGTTCTTTATCATTCTGCTTGTAGGCTTTATCAAGTTAAATAAGAATATTTCCAAAAGGCTTTGGGCCCCTTTCTATCATACCCTCCAGCAAATAAAAGCCTTTAATTTAAGTGATGACCAGGTAGTACAGTTCGCTCCAAACACTATCATCGAGTTTCAAGAACTCAATGACAGCATAGCCAGGTTGATGGAAGGTAATCTCTCGACTTTTAAACGCCAGAAGGAATTTACAGAGAACGCCTCTCATGAACTGCAAACTCCACTGGCAATTGTTCAGTCAAAGTTGGATTTGCTGATCCAGGACGATTCCATTACTGCTGATCAATCCCGGCTGATCGAGGAAACCAACAACGCATTGTCCAGGGTGTCAAGAATTAATAAAAATTTATTGTTATTAGCGAAAATTGAAAACCAACAATTTTTAGCAAAGCAGTCCATCAACATGTCTTTGAAATTAAGTGTGATGCTTGAATTATTAACTAATCTAATTGAAACCAGGGAGATTGCCTTTCAGGTACATGCAGAATGCCAAGTTGAGGCAAATTCAACTTTAACAGAAATCATGCTGACAAATTTATTGATGAATGCAATAAGGTATACATGCAATGATGCAAAACTCGATATTTCCCTGTTCTCGGATAAGTTAGTGGTTTCCAACGCTGGAACTTATTCCCTGGAAGAACAAAAGTTATTTTTAAGATTCGGTTCCACATCTGTTCAAACTCCTGGTAGTGGTTTGGGGCTTTCGATTGTAAAAGAGATTTGTGACCGTCACGGTTGGATAGTTTCTTATAACTTTACCGAGCGCACGCATAGCTTTACAATTACATTTAATTCTGCTTAATTCAAAATATATTCAGAATTCGCATTCAAATTCGAAATATGAATGATTTCTTAAAATATATCAAACACTTATTAGTTGGCTTACTGCTCTTTCCCTTTTTTGTGTCTGGCCAGACCTTGCAAACTATTACACTATCAGGCTATGTGCAAGACGCAAAAAAAGCGCCCCTACCTTATGCAAACGTCGTTCTAAAAACTCAAAAAGACAGTTTATTTGTCGTTGGAACGATAACCAACGAGAATGGAGGTTTTAAGATTGAAAACTTGAAGAGTAGCATTTATATCCTTGAAGTTAGCATGGTTGGTTTTGTTACTCACAAGCAAAATTATACAGTAGGGTTATTGAGCCCCTTTCTTAATTTGGGTGTAGTAGAATTGGAAGCGGATGCGAGGATTCTGACGGAAGTTTCGATCGTTGCCGAAGCACGCGATGGAGTATCTGAAAAGATGGATAAAAAGACATTCAATTTGTCCAACAACGTTACGCAGATAGGGGGATCTGTGCTACAAGCTATGCAAAACCTTCCAGGCATCACCATACAAGATGGAAAGGTACAACTGCGTGGCAATGATAAGGTGGCTGTTTTGATTGACGGCAAACAAAATGCAGTGACAGGATTTGGATCACAAACAGGTTTGGACAATATACCTGCATCAGCAATTGAAAGAATAGAAATTATAAACAACCCCTCTGCCAGGTATGATGCAAATGGCAATGCGGGAATTATAAACATCATCTATAAAAAAAATAAACAAGAGGGATTTAACGGTAAAGTGGGACTAACATCTGGTTTGGGCGCGCTGTGGGTTCGAAAGGAAAACCTTCCAGGTATCAGGCCTCAGTATCAAGCAACTCCGAAGGTAAACCCTTTCCTTTCTTTGAATTATCGGAAAAATAAGGTCAACACCTTTTTACAGGCAGACGTTCTATCTACCCAGACGCTAAACAGAAATGATTTCGGAGAAAGGATTTACGATGATGGAACAGTAATCCGACAACAGGTTAAAAGAAATAGGACGACTACCTTTTCGACGTTGAAGATGGGGGTCGATTGGAATCCGGAAGATCAGAATAGCTTTACTTTTTCTGGATATTTAAACAAAGAAAGAATTCTGGATCGTGGGGATATTCCATACTTCAATGCAGACTTAAGTGTGAGGAGCAGACTTTGGCAATTTTTAGAAGATGAGGTGAAGTACACTGCAACTGCCTCGGCATTGTACCAACATAAATTTCAACAGCCTGGTCATGTTATTAATGCTGGATTCAACTACACTTTCCATCGGGAGGATGAAAAATACTTCTTTACTAACATACTACCCACTTTTGCCGGCGAAGACGCATTTAAACTACTCTCTGATGAACATGTTGCTGACTTGAATTTTGATTACATCAAACCTTTAAAACACGGTCGCCTGGAAACTGGCGTAAAATTCAGACGGCGTACGATTCCTACCAACATGCAGTTTTTTCCAGGATTAAATTCTCCTCTGGATGTCAATGCGGGTGGCTGGGCAGACTATAAAGAGACCATCCCTGCACTCTATGGAAATTATGTTTACGAAAATGTAAAATTTGAAATAGAAGCTGGTTTAAGGCTGGAGTACGTTAAAGTTAATTACGATGTAAACCCAGGGCACAACACCTACACTAGCGATGGTTATGATTACTCTAGACCTTTTCCTAATTTAAGGATTGCTTACAAGCTTGGTGATAAACATAAAATCTCCGTGTTTTATAATGAGCGAGTAGATAGACCCAACGAAGTCGACATCAGGATATTTCCAAAGTATGATGAACCTGAGGTGATAAAGGTTGGAAATCCAACATTACGGCCACAGTTCACGAAAAGCATAGAACTTGGACACAGAGCAACCTGGCAGAAAGGGAGCATTTACTCTGCATTGTTCCTGAAGAATGTTGATGCTACAATTACGAGGATTGCCACTACCGTTTCTGGAAGTAGTTTGATTTATAACATTTTTCAGAATGCAGACAAAAGTAACAATAGGGGGGGAGAGGTTACGTTAGATCAACAATTGACATCCTGGTATAAATTGAATATTAGTGCATCCATCTACCGAAACACAATTGATAGGTTTACGGTGACTAATAAATATCCCGTTCCAACAACCTATCATATGAATGAGGATGCAATTACATCCTGGAATGCGAAATTGAATAGCTCCGTTAAATTGAGCAATCAATCCAACTTACAGGTTTCTGCTATCTATTTAGCGCCAGATATTATTCCGCAGGGTAAAATTGGCTCAAGATTCTCGGTAGATATGGGTTACAAGATTCAAATCCAGAAAGGCAAAGGAGAACTCTTTTTCAATGGAACAGATATTCTCAATACCTTATACACCCGTCGGGAAATCTTTGGAAACAATTTTGTATTAAGAAGTACAGATTATCTGGAGACTCAAGTCTTCCGTATAGGATATAGTTACAAGTTTTAAACTTTCAATCTAATTGAAACAAATACGCTTCAAAACGGAAATTACCCCGCCATTTTGAAGCGGTGCGTTAAACAGAAGCTTCAGCTATCGCCAGGGGAACAGGAATTAGTAAACGAGCTGGGATTGATCTTGGAAGAAAAACGTATTTATCCCCCAATAGTTCAGATCAAGGCTGTTTTAATATGCCTTCAATAAAAAATGGACCGGGAGATTCTGCAAGATCTCACAGCGCAGATGAGCATATATACTTATCGGAAATCAGTGATGGCATCACTATTTATATAGATTTATTAGATTCTATAATTCCCTATCTTGCGAAAGATAATTTAGTGGATTTAAAAGTATATGAATCACAACACCAATAGAATTTCACCAATGCAAGATACAGTTCTGATCATCGATGATGAGAAAAAAATATGTAGTCTTTTGGCCCGCATTATTGAATTGGAAGGCTTTAAAGTTTTTCAAGCTTCAACAGGCAAAGAAGGGCTTAAAATAATTAAAATGGAAGAAGTTCTTGTTGTTTTAAGTGATGTGAAGCTTCCGGACTACAATGGAGTAGAGCTGGTATCTGAAATTAAGAAAATTAATCCGATCATAGAAGTTATTAATCTCACGGCTTTTGGTACAATAGCAGATGGCGTAATGGCCATGCGGAATGGTGCTTTTGACTACATCACAAAAGGGGACGATAATGACAAAATTATTCCCCTTGTTTACAAAGCAATGGATAAAGCCAAGCTCAGCGCCCGTGTTTATGAATTGGAGAAGCGGATCGTAAAGAAGTATAATTTCGATGCTATCCTTGGTAATTCAAAGTCGATAAAGGAAGCTATTGCACTGGCACAAAAAGTTGCTGCTACCAGTACAACGGTTCTTTTACTGGGAGAGACGGGTACTGGAAAAGAGGTGTTTGCCCAAGCTATTCACTACGAAGGTCCAAGAAAACTAAAGCCTTTTGTAGCAGTAAACTGTAGTGGACTTAATTCAGAATTACTCGAGAGTGAATTGTTTGGTTACAAAGCGGGGGCATTTACCGGTGCGGCCAAAGACAAGAAGGGTTTGCTTGAAGAAGCAAATGAGGGCACCATATTTCTGGATGAGATTGGAGAAATGAGCCTTGACCTGCAAGCTAAACTCCTGCGGGTGTTAGAGAATCAGACTTATATCAAAGTGGGAGATACACAGACTAGCCTGGTCAACGTTCGGATTATCGCAGCCACCAACAGAGATCTGAAAACTGAAGCTGAAGCCGGCAAGTTTAGATTAGATCTTTTTTACCGACTCTCTATCTTTTCAATAGAACTCCCGCCGTTGTCGCATCGAAGGGAAGATATCCTGCCCATAGCAATGTATTATCTTGCTGAATTTACATTGAAAGTTAATAAGCCTGATTTTACCGTTGATAAAGAATTTACAAAACTGTTGACTGGTCACAATTGGAAAGGAAACATCCGAGAGCTGAAAAACGTCATGGAACGCGTTGTAATTCTTGCGGATGATGCCTTTATTACCTCTAGCCTGCTGCCCTATGAATTTCACCATCAAACCAAATCTGCTGATCCTATGAATATGCAGACAGTGGAAAAGCAACACATCATAAAGGTCTTAAAATTTACAAGAGGGAACAAAACAGAGACATCCCGTTTACTTGGTATCGGACTAACAACACTGTATCGAAAAATTGATGAGTATAAATTAGAAGCTTAGAAACGCAGCCTTCTGGTTGCTCACCCCACTATGACAAAAACCCTTCCATTATGGAAGGGTTTTTGTCATTTGAATGATACCAATTGCTGATTTTTTATAATGTAAGACACTGACAATTAGTTTATTGTGATTGAATTCGTAATTATGGCATCTATATTGGCATAGGGCTATTAACAAATAAACATATTATGCTCACAATCTCATTATTCTTAGCCTTGCTGATTCTCTGCTGGGTAGTTTACAAATCCATCGACTGGTTCGAAAAAATCTAAAAATTATGATCGCATTATTCATTATCGCAGTCGCCGTTTTCATTTACATGATCTACGTGCTGATTAAACCTGAAAAATTTTAATTGAACGCCATGAACACAGAATTACTAGGAGTCATAGCCACTTACGGGCTCACGCTCTTGATCGCTATTCCGCTGGGGAAGTACCTGGCAAAGGTATTTGCCGGTGAAAAAGTTTGGACAGACTTTCTTAAACCTTTTGAATCAGGAATCTATAAACTTTCGGGAATTAATCCCAAAGAGGAAATGAACTGGAAGCAGCATATGAAAGCGCTTCTTACTATAAACCTTGTGTGGTTAGTATACGGCTTTTTTATATTGATATTTCAGGATAAGCTACCTCTTAATCCGGACGGAAATCCAGGTATGACGCCTGATCTTTCCTTTAATACCATCATCAGTTTCGTAGTGAATTGCAATTTGCAGCATTATTCTGGTGAAAGTGGTGTGACTTATTTGACTCAACACGTCGTTATGATGTTTTTGATGTTCGTAAGCTGTGCAACCGGTATTGCAGCTGCGGTGGTATTTTTTAAAGCTTTCCGCGATAAGACGAGTGAGAAATTAGGAAACTTCTGGGAGTTCTTTGTGAAATCAATCACCAGGTTGTTATTGCCATTATCTCTAATTGTAGCGTTAATACTTGCATTTAATGGTACCCCGACCAGCTACGAAGCTAAAGACCAATTTATTTCGCTACAGGGAGATACAGTCAATGTATCAAGAGGACCTGCAGCTGGCATGATTGCCATTAAACACCTGGGTACAAATGGTGGTGGCTGGTTTGGTGCAAACTCAACGCATCCACTTGAAAATCCTAATTACGTTACAAACATGGTAGAGCTGATTGCGCAGGTGATTATCCCAATTGCCATGGTTATTGCTTTTGGTATCTTTATAAGGAAAAGAAAACTTGGCTGGATCATCTTTGGTGTAATGACCGTTGGAATGTTTTTACTGCTCATTCCAACTATGCGTTCAGAACTTGGTGGTAGTCCTGCCCTTGAAAAACTTGGGATTTCTCAATCCACTGGAGCGATGGAAGGTAAAGAGGTTCGCTTTGGCCCGGCTATTTCCGGATACTGGAGTACGGTTACTACTATTATTTCTACGGGATCCGTAAACAATATGCACGATAGTACCATGCCATTGACAGGTGCATGGCAACTATTAGGTATGATGGTTAATTCCTTTTACGGAGGTTGCGGTGTTGGTGTCTTAAACTACTTTATTTACCTGATCATCGCTGTATTTATATCCGGTTTGATGGTAGGAAGAACACCAGAATTCCTCGGTCATAAGGTTGAAGCACGAGAGGTGAAAATAGCAGCGATCATCACGCTTCTAAGTCCTTTCTTAATATTGGCAGGAACAGCAATCGCGAGTTACACCTTTACAAACCACGGAGACGCTGCTTGGGCAGTGCAACCGCAGAACTGGTTGAATAACCCAGGCTTCCATGGCTTTTCCGAAATGTTATACGAGGTCACTTCTTCCAATGCCAACAATGGTTCTGGATTTGAAGGATTGGGAGATAACAACGTATTCTGGAACGTACTAACAGGTTTCGTAATGCTGATTGGTCGTTTCATTCCAATCATTGGTCCTGTTGCTATCGCCGGTTTATTGGGTGCAAAGAAATACATCCCAGAATCTGCAGGGACCTTAAAAACAGATACACTTACTTTCGGTCTGATGACCTTCGCAGTAATTGTTGTCTTAAATGCACTTTCTTACTTCCCTGCTCTGGCTTTGGGTCCACTTGCAGAATATTTTACTATGCTTAAATAGAATTTTCCAGACATGAAAACTTCATCAAATAAATTATTTGAACCTGCTTTAGTGCAAACTGCACTGAAACAGTCTTTCATCAAGCTTGATCCAAGAGTGATGATTAAAAACCCGGTCATGTTTACCGTCGAGATCGGAACTTTAGTCATGGCTTATATGACCGTATACTCCATCAGCCATGAAGGTCAGGGATCACCTTTATACAATTTCTTTATATTTCTTATCCTTTTACTTACGGTGCTTTTTGCCAATTTTGCCGAAGCAATCGCCGAAGCAAGAGGTAAAGCTCAAGCGGATTCCTTGCGCAAAACCCGTGAAGAAACGCCTGCAAAAGTGATGTTGGAAAATGGTACGATTGAAACCCGTTCTTCTGCACTGTTAAAAAAAGGTGACGTATTTATCTGCGAAGCGGGTGACACGATTCCAACAGATGGTGAAATTATCGAAGGTATTGCAACCATCGATGAGTCTGCCATCACAGGAGAGTCTGCGCCGGTAATCCGTGAATCTGGGGGTGATAAATCCTCAGTAACCGGGGGTACTAAGGTGCTTTCAGATCAAATCAAGGTACAAGTTAATACCCAACCAGGTGAAAGTTTTTTAGATAAGATGATTGCATTGGTAGAAGGTGCATCCAGACAAAAGACCCCTAATGAAATCGCCTTAACAATTTTGCTCGCCAGTTTTACCTTAGTATTTATCATTGTTTGTGTAACATTAAAACCATTCGCAGACTATGCAAATACGCCTATTACAGTTGCTGCACTGATCTCTTTGTTTGTGTGTTTAATTCCCACAACCATTGGAGGACTTTTATCTGCAATTGGTATCGCTGGAATGGATAGGGCATTACGCGCAAACGTAATTACCAAGTCAGGTAAAGCTGTAGAAACTGCAGGTGATATTGACGTACTTCTTTTGGACAAAACAGGTACCATCACAATCGGTAATCGTAAAGCAACTCATTTTTATCCTGCTCCAGGAGTAAGAAGCCTGGAATTTATAGAAGCTTGTGTGATGAGCTCACTCGCTGACGAAACCCCAGAAGGTAAATCGATATTGGAACTTGCTATCGCTCAAGATTTTAAAGTAATGGAAGCTCCAGTGGAGTCAACATTCATCAAATTCACTGCTGAGACCCGTTCCAGCGGTCTGGATACAACTGATGGCAAAAGAACTCGTAAAGGTGCATTTGATTCCATCCGTAATATGGTATTGAAGGCAGGTAATCCTTTCCCAATAGAAACCGAAGATCAGGTTAAAGCAATCTCTAATAATGGAGGGACACCGCTCGTTGTTGCTGTCAACGAAAAAATCATGGGCGTAATCGAATTGCAGGATATTATCAAACCTGGTATCAGCGAACGTTTTGAGCGCCTTAGAAAGATGGGCGTAAAAACAGTGATGGTTACAGGAGACAATCCATTAACAGCTAAGTTTATCGCCGAAAAGGCAGGCGTAGATGATTTTATTGCCGAGGCTAAGCCTGAAGATAAAATGAATTACATTAAAGACGAGCAGGCATTGGGCAAACTAGTTGCTATGATGGGCGACGGTACTAATGATGCACCGGCCCTTGCACAGGCAGATGTAGGTGTAGCGATGAACAGTGGTACTCAGGCAGCCAAAGAAGCTGGTAACATGGTCGACTTAGATAATGACCCGACCAAATTGATCGAAATTGTTGAAATTGGTAAACAGCTATTGATTACACGTGGTACGCTAACTACTTTCTCCATTGCGAATGATGTGGCTAAATACTTTGCAATTGTACCAGCATTGTTTATTGCATCCATCCCTGCATTGCAGAGCCTTAATATAATGGGTTTACATAGTCCGGAAAGTGCAATTATGTCGGCCGTAATTTTCAATGCGATCATCATACCTATCCTTATCCCGCTTGCGCTGAAAGGAGTAGAATACAAACCGATCGGAGCAAGTGCACTCTTGCGCAGAAACCTTCTGATCTACGGTCTTGGGGGTGTAATTGCGCCGTTTATTGGCATTAAATTAATCGATTTACTTGTAGGCTTATTTGTATAAGCATTAAAATCAATAATCATGAAAAAGTACATCTTACAATCTATACGCTTAACTGCAGTCTTAATGGTATTGCTTTGCGTAGTATATCCACTAATTGTAGCTTTTGCCGGTGGTTTTTCCAAAGGCAATGGCGGTGGTGAAAAAATAACAAAAGACGGAAAAGTAGTTGGTTATGCGCTACTGGGTCAGTCTTTTACAAAATCAGAATATTTCTGGGGTAGACCATCTGCTGTAGGCTATAATGCTGCCGGCTCTGCCGGATCCAATAAGGGGCCTTCAAATGCAGACTATTTGAAACAGGTTTCCGACAGAATTGACACGCTTTTAAAGTACAATCCTGGTTTGCGTAAAGCAGATATACCTGCTGATATGGTAACTGCCTCAGGAAGCGGACTTGACCCTAATATTTCTGAACAAGGCGCTATTATACAAATTAAACGAATCGCTGCAGCCCGTAATGTAGACGAGAAAAAAGTAGCAGAATTAGTTGTAAAAAACACACAGGAGCCTTTGTTAGGGTTGTTTGGGCCTACATCTGTGAACGTATTGACGCTTAACCTTGCTTTAGACGAGTTAAAAAAATAGAAGGTTAAAAAACATAAATTCCGATCCGCTGCCTGATCCATTAGCGTTTGCCGACCTCAGGAACAGGCAGCTCAACGGAATCGGAATATCATATACGAATAAATAAGTACACTACTTACATGAAAAAACTATTATTACTAGCTGCTGCATTAACTACAGGATCGATTGCTTATGGCCAGGAAAAACCTAAAATTAGAGTGACAGGCTATTTGGAAACTTACTTTGGATATGATTTTAACAAGCCGACTGATAACAACAGACCGGGCTTTGTCTACTCTCATAACCGACATAATGAGATGAACCTGAACCTTGGCTTTATAAAGGGGAATTATGAGAACGGAAGAATCAGAGCAAACCTAGCGGTAATGGCAGGTACTTATGCCAATGCCAATCTTGCAGCTGAGCCCGGAGTATTAAAAAATGTTTTTGAAGCAAATGCGGGGCTAAAATTATCCAGGAACGCGAACTTATGGTTAGATGCCGGCATCTTCTCATCGCATATAGGTTTCGAAAGTGCGATCTCTAAAGACTGCTGGGTACTAACCCGTAATATTTCTTCGGAAAATACGCCTTATTATGAATCGGGCACTAAACTTACGTACGGAACTAACGATGGGAAATTTACCGTTGCCGGATTTTACTTAAACGGATGGCAAAGAATGACCCGTCAAGACGGAAATAGTCAGCCTGCGGGAGGACTGCAGTTGACCTGGAAGCCAACCGCTACAATCACCGTAAACTACAGCAATTATTTGGGTACAGAGGGTGCAGATTCGGTTCGTGTGCAAAGATTTTATCACAATGTATACGGGATCTTTCAACTAACTGAGAAGTTTGGAGTTACAGTTGGATTCGACTATGGTACCCAGGAAAAGGAAAAAGGCAGCAATGAAATTAATGTGGTATTGTCCCCAGTGGCTATTGCTCAATATAAAATTTCTGGAAATTGGGCTGTTGCCGGAAGAGTAGAATATTATGAAGATAAGAATGGTGTCTTTATATCAACTGGCACCGCTAATGGATTTAAAACTACAGGGTATTCTTTAAACCTTGATTACGCTCCAATTAGTAACGCAGTTATTAGGTTGGAAGGTAAATTATATGATAGTAAGGATAGGATATTTACGAGAGATTTGAACGCTGTTAATCATAACGCAGCACTTACAGCAAGTTTTGCAGTCTCATTTTAAAACGACAACAATGGCACCGGAGTTCTTTAAAAATCCGCTTGCAAAATTACTCCTGTGAACATTCATAGGAGTAATTGTTGCTATAATTTGGTATCTAAATAAAGAATGTTATATCTATTTAAAATGGTAACGTTATACAATGGAAGATGAAAATAAATCTGGCTCAGTAAAGAAATTCCTAGAATTGGTAAAAAAATCAAGGAGGGGGAAGTTCAAGGTCTACATTGGTATGAGTGCTGGAGTTGGGAAAACTTATCGAATGCTCCAGGAAGCCCATGCCTTGAGAAAAAACGGCATAGACATAAGAATTGGTTATATCGAGACGCACAATAGGGCCGAGACACATGCACTACTAGATGGGATCAATACCATACCAAGACGTAAAATTTTCTACAAAGGAAAAGAGCTGGAGGAAATGGATGTCAATGCCATTATAAATATTCACCCTGAAGTAGTGATTGTGGATGAATTGGCTCATAGTAATGTGGAGGGAAGTAAGAACGCGAAACGTTGGCAGGATGTTTCTGATATCCTGGAAGCCGGCATCAGTGTCATTTCCGCAGTAAATATTCAGCATCTGGAAAGTATGAATGAGGAAATTGAGACCATCACTGGAATACCAATAACCGAACGCATCCCTGATAAAATATTGGAATCTGCGGATGAGATTGTAAATATAGATTTGACAGCTGATGAGCTTATTGAACGCTTAAAAGCCGGGAAGATTTACGATCAGACAAAAATCGAAAGGGCATTGAATAACTTTTTTCAACCTGAACGGATACTTCAATTGAGAGAACTGGCATTGAAAGAAGTAGCCCATCATTTGGAAAGGAAGATCAATATTGAAGTACCAAAACAGATAAAACTTCGCCCGGAGAAGTTTATGGCCTGTATTTCTACCAATCACCAGACTGCTAAGATTATCATTCGTAAAACTGCAAGACTAGCGTCCTACTATCGCTCTCCATGGATTGTACTTTATGTACAGCGAAGTGCTGAAAATGGAGATCGGATAAAGCTTGATTTGCAGCGGCATTTAATCAATAACTTAAAGCTAGCCACTGAACTAGGAGGGGAAGTGCTCAAGATTAAAAGCGATGATATAACAGAAACGATTACCAGAGTTGCTGCTGAAAAAGAGATTACTACAATTTGCATTGGTAAGCCACATTTGAACTTATTCCAGGTTATCATGCGGACAGCTATATTCAGTAAATTATTAAAAAGTATTGCCGACACAGAGACCGATCTTGTGATTCTGTCTTAAACCTTATTATGTAAATTTCAATAGAAATGAAAATAAAAACAAAATTACGCCTGGGCTTCGGGTTCCTATTTCTGGTAATCCTGGTTTTTGGAGGAATGTCCATGTTCTTTATGAATCGGATTTCTGAAAGTGCGAAGGTAGTATTGAAGGATAATTATAAGAGCTTAAAATTCAGCGGAAAAATGAGATCTATCTTGGAAGACCACAGTCTTCCCTTGTCTCCCGCAATCAATAAAGAGTTTGTTTCACAACTGATGCTCGAAGAAAAAAACATCACCGAGCTTGGTGAAGCAAAAGCTGTAGAAATGCTTAAAAACGCTTACCTGCAGTTTTCCAATCCATCCAGCAGTCGGGCAGAAGTTCAATTGGCGCTGAATAACGCACGCCAGCTACTCAGATCTATCGATGATTTGAATATGAATGCTATTGTAAGAAAGAACGATGCTGCACAGCGTGGTGTTAAACAGGCTGCCACCTATCTTATTTTTGCCGCTTCAATGTCTTTCCTGATCCTGTTTTCGTTTGTTATAAACTTCCCAGGATTCGTTGCTAATCCATTAAGGGAGTTTTCCGCTGCTCTTAAGGAAATTAGCCGTAAGAATTATAAGCAGCGCCTGGAATTTAACGGTAGTGACGAGTTTTCCGAACTTGCGGAAGAATTTAATTTGATGACTGCTCAATTAAATAAATGGGAAAACAGTAACCTGGCAAAACTTCAATCGGAAAAATTAAGGATAGAGGCTATTATTGAGCAAATGCAGGATGCGATCATCGGGTTAAATGAAAAAAATGAAGTATTGTTTATGAATACCGTTGCAGCACAGCTACTCAATTTAAATGAAAAAGAAGTGCTAGGTGCAAACGCGCGTGAGCTGATGAAGAAAAATGACCTCCTCAACAAGATATTGCAGATCAATAGTACTGACAAGCCAATGAAAATTTACGCAGACAGTAAAGAATCTTACTTTCAGCTTGAGCGTAGAGAGATTACGGTACCGGTTTGGGAAGACCAACAAGATTTAGTAATCAAAGCCAGCAGGAAAACCGCAGGAGAGGTCTATATTCTTAAAAATATTACTAAGTACAAAGAACTCGATGAAGCAAAGACAAATTTCATCGCTACCGTTTCTCATGAGTTAAAAACACCCATATCTTCTATAAAAATGAGTTTAAAATTAATGGATGATGAACGTGTCGGCAGCATGAATCCTGAGCAGAAGGAACTTGTTCAGCATATGAAAGAGGATTGTGGCCGGCTTTTAAAGATTACCAGCGAATTACTTGATCTGGCGCAAGTTGAAACTGGAAATCTTCAATTGAATTTTGTGAAGTCTGATCCTCGTAAAATAGCGATCTATGCTATGGATGCCGTTAGGTTTCAGGCGGAGCAGAAAGAAGTAGAACTTGAACTTATCTCCAAAAATGACTTGCCTAAAGTAAACGTAGATACTGAAAAAACGGCTTGGGTCTTGGTCAATTTTCTTTCGAATGCCCTTCGATATAGTCCTCAAAAATCCAGAGTGGTTATTCAAATTATAGAATCAGGAAATAACATTGAATTCTCAGTCCGTGATTTTGGAAAAGGGATAGATGAACAATATCAGAAGCGTTTGTTTGACCGGTATTTTCAAGTACCTACTGATGGCAATAATAAATCGGGATCGGGACTCGGTCTCGCCATTTCCAAAGATTTTATTAATGCACAAGGTGGGAAAATTTGGGTAGAAAGTGCTATAGGTGAGGGAAGCAGATTTTGTTTTCTGCTTCCCGTTGTAAGTTGAGTTTTGTAGTTCGTTCATTGAGCTGTTTAGCGCTATTACAGCAGTTCTAAAGTGTTTCTTTTCTACCAGGAATGGGATAATTAACCTTTCGTAAAGTGAAGCAAACGTTTTTAATAAAACTAGCAGATAATCGATGTTTACAGATCATTTAGAGGGTATTGCAATAGATTTGGCAAGTCGGGGTAGGTAATTTGTCACCGATGATCCTATGGAAAATTCTGCATCATCATCTCCGAAAAATGAAATAGCCTATAAAATCGTCTCCGCCAATACGCTGTTTAGAATGAAAATGTGTTGGTTCTTAAGATGACTAGAAATTAACTTTAAGCGCTTCTATAATTCAGTAATAGAATCGCTTAAAGTTCTTTAATTGGAGCTTAATATTACCGGAGTTTTGCTATTCCCCATAATTATAATCTTCGTATTTTGTGAAAGTGCAATGTCCTTTTGAGCAAGAATAGACTCGTATTGAAGCTGCTTATCGCTGAGGCCTGTAGAAAGTATGCGTTGGTAGTCTGCAATACCCTGAGCTTCTATACGCTTACGCTCTGCCAATTGCCTTTCTTTCTGAAGCACAAATTGCATTTTCTGGGCGTCTTGTTCTGCATTAATCTTGGATTCAATAGCTTTCCTTACCGATTCTGGAAGGGTGACATTCCTAACAAGCAGTTGTTCTAATTTCAATCCGCGTTTAGCAAAGCTTAAGTCGATAGCAGCAAATATTTTGTTCTGAAATTCCTGACGCTTAGTAGAATACAGTGCTACAGCCTCATAAGACACTGCATTGTCCCGTATAGCAGTTCGGGCTATCGGACGGACGATTTTGTCAAGGTAATCATCGCCAATTTCCTTCAGGATTCGTGGTGCATCTTTCGGCTTAACACTGAACAATACCGACAAGTCAATGGTAACTTCCAGCCCATCGGATGTAAGGATCCTTATGGCATCGTCGCCAACCTTATTTCCTTCATCATGGATCGCAGACATGGTGTAATTTTGGGTTTTAACATCAAAAGTTGTCACCTCAACTAATGGATTGATTACATTCAACCCACTGTAAAGCACCTCATTATCAACCTTGCCGTAAAGAGTTTTGACACCGACTTGGCCCGCGTCGATGACTTTAAACATGGAAAGGGCAGTACCTAATAGCATAAATAAAATTCCAGTTATGCGTATAACAACGCTGTAACTTGTTAAGGGGCTATCGCCTTTGGCAATAAAAAAGCTTACAATAGTGATTAGTAGGCCCAGGATAATGAGAAACATATATTTCGGTTTAAGTAATTTAGATAGTATTGCAAAGTGCATGCCCCAAAAAATAACTTGGTAAAAAGAACTGTTTGACGGCTTTAAAATAATGTTTTATTTTTCCCATTAGTATTTTAGATAAGTTAAAGCTACCAAAATGAAGCGGTAATTGTCATTTTGGTAGGGTTCGATAATTTGGACTGGCAACGCTAAAAGATCAATGATGTCTGGAACAGAAGGTGTTTTTTAACTCCGACTTGATTAAAAATGAATTACTTTAGCATTGATAAATGGAAACAGGAAATCCTCTGATTTTAATAGTAAGACTGGACGAAAAGAGTCAGCAATTTTTTAATGAGATGAGGAGTCGGTACTTCCTTCCTGAACTTAATCTTTTGAAAGCGCATCTTACGTTGTTTCATCAGTTGCCTTTCAGTTTAGAAACCTTTAGAATTTTATTGACATTGAATGGAAGCCCTTTAAAATAAAAACAATTAGGCTAATCAATCTCGGTGCGGGGGTGGCGTATAAATTGGAAAGTTTTGAACTTGAAAACCTTCGATAACAACTTTGCCAAGCTTTTGAAAACCACCTTATTCCTCAGGATAAACACAGATTTAAAGTTCATATTACAGTGCAAAACAAGACTACTCCAGAGCGGGCAAGGGAACTTCTGAAGGTACTGTTGGCAAGCTTCGAGGCATTTACAATAACTGCTGAGGGGCATGGATGTGTGGGAATACCTTGGAGGTCCATGGCAACATCAATCACACTATAAATTTGTTTCAAATGACTATCATGATAAGTAGAAGTAAAACATTGCTTTAACAATCTGGCTCATCGCCCTTTTACCGGTTATCCAATCGGAAATACTTTCTCTGTCAACGCCTGTTTCGAAGGCGATTTGTTTAATGCGGACTCCTTTTTCCTTCATTTTCTTATTAAGCCAAGCGGGATTAACTACTGAAGTTGGGGTAGGAAGGTAGGGGACAGGCTCTACGTCAATGTTGAACCCCGAAAGGATCTTTTCAAAGATTTCCAGCGTGCGTTTTACGAGTGTAGCCTGGTTGGCATATTTGCCTGAGCGAGTTTCAGACTGTGCAGTTTCAATCGAAATATTCGTTTCATCAACGCTAAGGATGCGAAATTCAATATTTGATTGACTTTTAAGTATTGCCGCAGCTTTATCTAATTGTTCCAGTTTATCAGAGTCAAGATTATCAATTAGTGTTTCTATGCCTAGTATTATGCTCATAAGTTTGCTCCGGGATTTGTAAATTCTTAACAAGGCTTCAGCCTGTTGTGCTTATCAATTGGATATTTACACTATCGTCATTTCATAAATCTATTTTATTATGTTGCTTTGATGATGTTTAAATGTAATACTTTTTAACGTTGATGGTTAATGTCTGAGTCCGAATTAGTTTATTGAAATCTTAAATTTAACACCCGATTCTCTAATTTTAATTGGCCAATTTTTGGGGAGGGGGTCAAACTACTTAAGCAATGGGTCAGTATCTGATTCTAATATCGCATTTTTAGTATTTATTTTTGTACATTTTGACAAAATGATACGCCCCAAATGAAGATCAAACTAAAAAACCTCCTAATTTGCGCTGAACTCGCCTCGACCTATCTCCTTTTTTCAAGCCAAAGTTCTGTAAAGCCAAATACGCCGCCTAATATCATTATTATATTAACAGACGATATGGGATATGGCGATGTGAGTACATTTGGGGGCAAGTTTGTGAAAACCCCTAACATTGATAGGATTGCATCTAAGGGATTGAAATTTACCCAATACTATTGTGGTGCTCCAATCTGTTCGCCCTCCAGAGCCCGATCCCGCGCTTACCGCTACCAATTGGATCTGGTCTGATAAAGACAGTATCAAGAGATGGGATAGAGCAAGGTATTTTGTAGATAAAACCCTTGATTTTATGAAACGTCACAAAGGGAAGCCTTGTTTTGTAAACCTCTGGTCTGATGATGTTCACACACCATGGGTGCCTAGAAGTGAAACAGAATTTAATGGAAAATTCCCAATGAATCCGGAGGAGGAGACAGCTTTTAAAGGGGTGCTTGAAGAATACGATGTTCAAATCGGGCGCTTACTAGACGGGCTTCAGGAAATGGGACTATCAGAGAATACCATCATCATTTTTACTAGCGATAATGGTCCGGCACCAAGTTTTCGAGGTAGTAGGAGTGGAGGGTTTCGCGGGGCGAAAGCATCTTTATATGAAGGTGGAATCCGCATGCCCTTCCTAGTGAGCTGGCCGGGACATATTCCAGCTGGTAAAATTGATGATCGTTCCGTGTTGCATACTACGGACTTACTGCCTTCTCTCGCTAAGATCGCTGGTATCACGCTCCCCAAAAATTATAGCGGTGATGGTCTTGACCAATCTGAATTGTTGCTTGGCAAACCTGCTTCAAGAAATAGAGATCTTTACTGGGAGTATGGTAGAAATGATATTGCATATAATTTTCCCAAGGGAAGGGATCGAAGCCCAAGATTGGCGATCAGATCGGGCGACTGGAAACTTTTGATGGATAGCGATAAAAGTAAAATTGAGCTTTATAATATTGTAAAGGATTCGAAGGAAACGAATAACCTCATGACTACTGAACCAAAGATGACAGCGCAATTGAGTGAAAAATTGATTGTCTGGTGGCGATCAATCCCAAAGCTTGGTGCTTAAATTTAATTACTATCTTAACAAAACTATTGCGCTCACTGCATGTTAGTTCCGGCAGAAAACAAATAATGTCTAAAATGAAAATAAAACTCAGTTGTTTGCCCTCTTTGCTGCTTGTAATAGCCTTCCAACAGTCTGGCTACACGCAAAGTAAAGAGGTTATCAGTAAAGATGGAGCCCTGGTTTATCAATCCAATTGTGCGGGTTGTCATGGCAAACAATTGGAAGGTGCATCGGCACCTTCACTCCTCAGTAAGGAGCTTAAACATGGAGGAGACCGCAATTCTATAATCAGCAGTATACGCAACGGCATTCCTGGGACTGAAATGATCAAATGGTCTGGGGTTATCACAGACAAGCAAATTGATGCAGTTACTGACTATATTTTGGCAGTGAGGAAGTCGCCTGACCTTGCTAAAACGAAAACGGAGAAGCCGCTGCAAGTTCAAACTAAACACTATAAGCTTAAGATCGAAAGATTAATAACTCAAGGGATAGAGCGGCCATGGGGAATCGCTTTTGTAGATTCAAAAAAGGCTTTAATTACAGGTAACAAAGGAGAATTACGCTGGATGCTGAATGGAAAATTGGATACCCAAAAGGTTGATGGAATCCCAAAGTCGTACGCGTCTGATCAGGTGGGGGGTATGTTAGATGTAATTATTGATCCCGATTATGCTAAAAATGGATGGGTGTACCTTGCATATAGTCATAACCCTGCGAACAGTCCAGACAAGCGAACGCCCGGAATGACTAAAATTGTTCGGGGAAAAGTAAAAGACCACCGTTGGCTGGAAGAACAAGTGTTGTTTCAGGTAAATGATTCCTTATTAGTTAAAGGGGGATCACGCTGGGGATGTCGCTTCCTATTTGATAAGGCAGGCTACCTTTATTTTACAATTGGCGACATGGATCGGGCTAAAGATGCACAGATTCTTTCCAGACCCGCCGGGAAAATTTATAGGATTAATAAAGACGGAACGATACCAAAAGACAACCCTTTTTACGGTCAGCCCGGTGTTTTAGAAGGGATTTATAGTTACGGAAATCGAAATGTTCAGGGCATCGCCCAGCATCCCTTAACAGGCGTCATTTATGGGACTGAACACGGTCCGCAGGGAGGCGACGAGCTAAACATCATTAAAAAAGGTGCAAATTATGGCTGGCCAGTGATCACGTATGGTATTGATTACAATGGCAGTAAGGTTTCTGATTTGACTCAAAAAGAAGGAATGGAGCAACCAATCACTTATTGGACACCATCAATTGCCGTTAGTGCGATTGCATTCACCGGAGGAAAGTTGTTTCCTAAATGGCAGAATAACCTGCTGGTAGGAGCCCTTAAGTTTGAAGAGCTGAGGAGATTGGTGGTTGAGGGCGATCAAGTCAAAGAACAGGAGATTTTGCTGAAAGGCTATGGTCGGGTAAGGGATGTTTGTATGGGACCGGATGGTGCGTTATACGTACTAACCAATTCGCCTGATGCCGTTTTAAGGATTAAGCCTGAATAAATACACGCTTACTAATAAAAATGCGCTTCTTAGGATATTGTATCTAGGTTATTCAACTTAATATTGATCATCGCCTAGGCTTAAAGAGGTATGAAAGCGGGATTGGAGCTAGTTACTAGCACAAATGGGGGGTGTTATCCCAACGAGCTTGCTCTGAGTTCCCTCCGAGTTCCCAATGAGCCCATACGCAGGTTGGTTTTGTTTTGTCTTCGTCTTCCATTGGTTTCAACAGAATATCCTTAATCCCATCTCTGTAACATAAAGTGGCTGCTCATAGTTAAGGGGCAGTTTAGAGTGATTGAAGCTCGTACTATGAAACTATTTGCACTCGGATGTGTTTTACTATCAGGATGAAGCACCTTAAAATGCAGGATTTACCAACAAAAAATTGTCTATTCTGCCAGTGTCTTTTTGCGTAGCGAAAAAAATGGAAAGAGAATTGGGAACAGGTTCGTTATTGTAGTAAAAAGTGAAGCTCCGCCAAAGTCAGTTAAAAGAAAGCTTATGAAAACCAAGTATCATCAACTCAAAAATATAATTGTAATAATTTTATCGGTCTTTACATTGAACAGCTGTTCTGGAGATAAAAACCCCGCGGAAGAACCTGAAACGCCATCTCCAGGTACCCAAACTGCTCCTGTAGAAACGATGCCTCCTAACGCCAATTATAAGCCAGAATTTACAGGGCAAACCAGGGTTAGCGGTATCAAAACAACTACGTCCTATAGTTCAGCAATTATAACAAGCGCCCTTCAAAGTCCATGGGGAATAGCATCACTACCCGGTGGTAAATTTCTTGTGAATGAGAAAGCCGGTAAGATGCGGGTTGTAACAGCAACGGGGGCAATTGGTGAGCCAATTTCGGGTCTGCCTGCTGTTAATGCGGCCGGACAAGGTGGATTACTAGGACTATGTCTCGACCCCGAGTTTACTACTAACAGAATGGTATACTGGTCATTTTCTCAGCCATCGGCAGATGGGAATGTCACCGCGATTGCTAAAGGAAAACTATCTATTGACGAGCGAAGCCTGGAAGGTGTAACTGTAATTTACCGGGCAACTCCTGGATATTCAGGAACCAATCACTATGGTGGGAGGATATTATTTGATCGAACTGGAAACCTGATGGCAAGTACTGGAGAACGATCGGATTTAGTTACCCGTCCACAGGCACAATCATTGAATTCAGGATTGGGTAAAGTTGTTAGGATTACAAAAGACGGACAGCCCGCAGCAGGCAATCCTTTTATTGGACAGGCAGATGCTCGTCCAGAGATATATTCTTTGGGACATAGAAATCCACAGGGACTGGCCATCCATCCGGTTACCGGAGCCATCTGGCAGGCTGAGCACGGTCCGCGTGGTGGTGATGAAATCAATAAATTACAGGCGGGAGGTAATTTTGGTTGGCCGATCATCACTTACGGAATAGAATATAGTGGTGAGCGGGTTGGAGAGGGTATTCAACAGCGTAGCGGATTGCAACAACCGGCGTATTATTGGGATCCAGTAGTCTCACCGAGCGGAATGACTTTTTACAGCGGCAACCGTGTGTCTGAGTGGCAGAATAATCTCTTTATAGGCGCTCTTAGTGGAATGCATATTATTCGCCTGGCATTCGAAAATGATAAGGTTGTGGGGGAGGAGAGATTGCTTGCAAGCGAGCGCCAACGCTTTAGGGATATCACTCAAGGAACTGATGGCGCCTTGTATGCCATTACAGATCAGGGTCGATTATACAGGATGGATAAAAAATAACTCGAATGGCAACTTTAGTTTAAAACATTCTCGCTCCTTGTTTAGCGTTTTTTTGAATCAATGATTAATTGGAATTTTGTTTACCGATAACGTTCTTCTTTTCCAATTTCCTGAGCTAGTGAAGGGTTGTATTCTATCAATTCAAAACCTTTTTCATTGTCAGCAAGCCACTTATGCCTAAAAGGTCATAGAGCTAAGCTTTATGGACAACGGCCTAGGTATAGATTTGAAATGGCATGGGAACAATATATTTAAATTAGATAAAGTATTTCACCGGGGGTTTGATAGTAAAGGGGTTGGGCTTTTTATGACTAAGAATTAACTAGAAACATTTGTGGGGCCATAACTGTTAATTGCCAGCCAGACATTTGGACAAAGTTTAAAATTATTTTATGATGAAGAAGATCGCTTTAGTTAGTGTTATTGATGATGACAGGTTTTTTCAGTTTTCAACCAGAAAAATTGTAGAGGCTACCAATTTGGTAGAAAATTTGATTGAATTTTCTGATGGGGAAATTGCAATTCAATACTTTTTAGCGCATAAGGATGAAGAAGCGAAGTTGCCGGATCTTGTGTTTCTGGACTTAAATATGCCCTACATGGATGGATGGCAATTTCTAGACGAATTCACCACTAATACCTTTAAAAAGGAATTGATTACGATCTACATTTCCACTTCTTCCGACAGTAAATATGATCGTGATAAATTTCTAACTTATCCCAAATTAAAGGGATATCTGATCAAGCCCATATCAAAGTCACAGTTCCAGGAAGTTCTGGAGGCGGAGTTGGGATTAGTCTAAGGAATCTTAATATTTAACATTGATGGGAAATAGATCCGGTTCAGCTAAATCCAGAATTTCTACATTATTTTCCTTTAATTTCGAGCAATAATTTCTTGATATGTCTGTGTTAAATGATTTTCTTAAAAATAAGACACGAATGCTGTTTGGCATTATTACAACCCTGATTGTTGGTTTCATCAGCCTGAGTTATTTTGTACTAATTACTCCGCCATCTTATGTTGATATGCACATCTCTGAGGAGATTCAGGAGCGGCACAACGGGACACTTGAAGTTATAATGAAATTGGTCAGTTGGTTTGGAAACTTGCCGCAATCTCTAATCATTGTAATCTTTGCAGCCATCCTCTTTTTCTTATTCAAGTTAAAAAGGGAAGCCATTTTCACGCTATTAACCTTACTATCAGGAGTTTTTAGTTCATCGCTTAAACTACTTATTGGGAGACCTCGCCCAACTGAGAATCTAGTGAGGATTATCGAAAAGGCAAAACAACAAAGCTATCCAAGCGGTCACACTCTTTTTTACACGGTTTTTTTTGGCTTTCTGATCATAGCCATGGGTAACTTAAAGCATGTAAATAAAGTGCTTAAGTTTGCAGTCATATCGTTTTCGGCAGGAATGATTTTTTTGATCCCGATATCAAGGGTTTATCTGGGCGCGCATTGGTTCACCGACGTCTTAGGAGGTTTCATATTAGGTATTGTTTATCTGTTCATCCTCGGGTATATTTACCTTGGTTTAAAAAACCCTACACAATGAGATTCATAAAAGGTAACAAAATTCAGAATTTCTTCATACTTCAATTTTAACTTACCATAAAAACATGAAAATTATGAAAAAAGCAATCATTCTTGTGGTAGGGTTAGTAAGTTATGTTTCCTTGGTCGAAGCCCAAAAGTTACCGCTCTCGAGAGTGCCTGTAGCAGTGAAGAATAAATTTTCCGGTCAACATCCGGAAGTGAAGGACGTGAATTGGGAGAAAGAGAAAGGTGCTTATGAAGCTGTATTCAAGCTAAATGGAAGAAAAATGTCTGAAAATTATGCCGCTTCCGGTAATCTTCTTGAGTCTGAGAAAGGACTTGCCATTACAGAACTGCCCAAATCAGTGCTTGACTTTCTTGCCATTCATCACAAAGGTTTGAAAGTCAAAGAGGCCGCAAAAATTACAAAAGCCAATGGACAGATACAGTATGAAGCAGAAATCGGAGGTAAGGATTTTCTGTTTGACGAGAAAGGAAATCCTATCAACTAGCCTCAAGCTGCTCAACTGAAATCCAGATTTTCTACGTAGTTTACAAAAGTTTTGATCAAAATTACTATTATGTATCGTAAATTGTTTTGGTTCTGCCTTATTGGGTCTTATTTGTCAATCATTGCCCCCACTAGGGCTCAGGTAAAGGATACCGCCGCCTTTCATCCCAAGGTCTCGTCTTTTATTATTCCAGCTGCACTAATAGGATATGGTGCGGTATCCCTGGCAGGAAACAATGTAATCCGGGAGTTAGACAGGACCACCAAAGAGGAACTCCAGGAAGACCATCCATTATTTGCTTCCCATGTCGACGATTATCTTCAATTTGTTCCTGCTGTTGCAGTATATGGGCTGAATCTGGCAGGCATCAAGGGAAGGCACAATTTGGGGGATGCCACTGGTTTTTTTCTTGTATCTGAAGTTATTATGAACGGAACAGTACATGTACTAAAAACTATCACCAATCGTGAGCGGCCTGATCATTCTGGCTTCAATTCCTTTCCCTCCGGACACACAGCCAACGCTTTCGCTACTGCTGAATTTTTGAATCAAGAATATAAGGACTTATCGCCCTGGTATGGGTATGCAGGCTACACGGTGGCAACAGCAACTGGGATTTTTAGAATGTACAACAATAGGCATTGGCTAAGCGACGTTGTCGCTGGCGCCGGGTTTGGAATCCTATCCACAAAACTTGCATACATTATTTACCCTAAGCTGAAACGGCTTGTGGTAGGCAAGGGTAATATGAATTATAACTTGATGCCCACTTATCAGGGTAATCATTTTGGATTTTCTTTAAATGGGGCATTTTAAATTTAAATTATTTGTCATATTCCTTCTTTGGGCTTTGAATTTACCGGCAATAGCGCAACAAACCCTACCAGAGAAAACATTGGATTATTTTATAGACAAAGGGTTGAAGGCTAGTCCACTTCTTAAGGACTATACCAATCAACTCAGAATAGCAGAAATCGACAGTCTGAGGCTTGTTGCAGGACTTGGACCACAACTCATTGCCAGTTCAAGTGCTGTCTATGCGCCCAGGATACACGGATATGGGTTTGACGAGGTTATTACCAATGGACAGAATTTGGATGCCCTGCTTACGCTGAATTATACTATCACAGGAAAAGCCAGGAGATCGAACCAGTTTCAAGCAATACGTTTGCAGCGCGACTCAATCAACTATGCCAACAAATTATCCGTTCTTGACTTACAAAGGGCAATCGTTGAACAGTACATTACGGCTTATTCGAGTCAGCAGCAGGTAGCCTTTAACAAAGAAGTGTTTAAGTTGCTATCCGAAGAAGAAAAGGTATTAAAGTCTTTGACAAGGTCCAACGTATACACCCAGGTGGAATACCTCACATTTTCTGTTACTTTTAAACAACAGCAGCTTTCTTTAAAACAAGCAGAGACACAATACGAAAATGATTTGTTTAGTTTGAATTACCTCTCAGGAATTCTAGATACTAAAATAGTGCTTCTTACAGAACCGCTGTTAAAAGATAGTATGGCACTAATGCCCGTAAATAGTTTTTTTAATACCAGGTTTAAAATCGACAGTTTAAAGGCTGTAAATGAAAGTAAGGCTCTAGACCTGGATTATTATAAGCCTAAGGCAACCATCTATGTCAATGGTGGATACAATTCCTCACTGATGTTGCAGCCCTATAAAAATTTCGGAACAAGTTTAGGGTTTACACTCGCTTTACCACTTTACGATGGAGGTCAGCGTAAAATGCGACATGATCAGATCAACCTTCAATTAGAAACTACGGCACAATATCACAGGTTCTTTTCCCTGCAGCAGCAGCAGCAGTTAAGCCAGCTGAAACAACAAATAGTTGCTACTTCGGACATATCTCAGCAGATTCGGAGTCAAATTCAATTAATTCGTGGACTAATTTCCGTTGATGCCAAATTACTCCATACCGGCAATGTAAAAATTGCAGACTTTATCATTGCTATCAGCAATTACCTGTCTGCACAAAATTTATTGAAACAAAATAACATCAATCGCTGGAAACTGATCGGTCAACTTAATTACTGGAATAGATAACATGACAAACGACCCATTGAATAATAAAGCATGTAAATTAGTATTTCTCGCCATGTTGATGCTGAATATCTATTGCTCTCCAGCTGCGGATCCGGCAGACGAGATTAGTTCAGTAGTTGTAACACCCGTTGAGGTAACAACCACTCAAATTGCTCCACTTTCGGAATATATTGAGCTTACTGCGGTATCGTCTTATCCTCGTAAAAGCTATATCAAGGCAGGGATCAACGGTTATGTGCAGTCTGTTAATGCCAGTGTTGGTCAGCATGTTAGTTCGGGTATGTTGCTTTTTCGTCTGATAACTAAAGAAGCCCGGGCCATCGGTAATGGGATAAATGACCTTGATCCTTCTTTGAAATTTTCTGGCATATCCTCCTTGAGAGCAGATCAAACTGGTTTTGTTACTGTAGTAAACCATCAAACGGGAGACTATGTTCAAGACGGGGAACCAATGGCAGTGATCACCAATCAAAGCAGTTTGATTTTTTTGCTTGATCTCCCCTATGAACTTAATGGGATGATTCAAATGAATAAAAGAGTAAAGATAACTTTACCTGACGGGTTGCAGATCAATGGCACCATTGGCAATACACTGCCCTCGGTTGATTCCCTGGCTCAAACTAAACGCCTGATCATTATTGTGGATGGTAATGCTGTTATTCCAGAAGGCCTGGTTGCAAAAGTTCAACTGGTGAAAAACTTTAAGCCAGCTGCTCAAACGCTTCCAAAATCTACAGTTCTAGCTAACGAAACTGAGGATAAGTTTTGGGTAATGAAGTTGATAAATGATTCGACTGCTATTAAAATACCAGTTATCAAAGGAATATCCTATGGTCAAAGAGTTGAGGTCATTAGTCCGATATTTAATAAAAATGACCGCATCATAGTGGTAGGAAATTATGGTATTCCTGATACAGCAAGGGTCAAAATTGTTAAAGGCTTCAAACCATGAAGAACTTTTTTGTTGCCTATAAAAACCCTTTGCTTATTTTACTGGTGCTATTAGTTGCAGCTGGGGTTTACAGTTTCCAACAATTGAAAACATCACTTTTTCCAGAGATCACTTTTCCAAAAATCAAAATTATAGTCGAAGCGGAATTACAGCCTGTGGATAAAATGGTGCTGACTATTACTCGTCCACTAGAGAATGTCGTGAAGAAAGTTCCGGATCTGAGATTAATACGTAGTACGACTAGCCGTGGAAGCGCAGAAATTTCTGCCTATATGAGTCCTGGTGCAGATATTGATTTAAGCCAGCAACGCATCGAAGCTCAGATCGCAAAAATTAGTGCTAGCTTGCCTACAGGGTTGAACATATCTGTGGAAAAGATGAACCCATCCATACTTCCGGTAAGCGGGTACAGCCTGGAAAGTAAAAGTAAATCTGCAATTGAACTTAAGCAAATTGCCACCACTATTGTCAAGCCTTTCTTATCGCAAGTAGATGGTGTATCCGAAATTAGGATCATCGGTGGTAAGACAAAGGAATATTGGTTGGAACTGGATTTAGCAAACATGATGGCTTTAAAAGTTTCTCCTGAGCAGATAAATACCGCGATTGGTCAAACTAATTTTATCAGATCCAATGGTTATCTTTCGGATTACAGCCACCTTTACTTATCTGTTACTGACGCTACTGTGAAAACAAAGACAGAACTGGAGAACCTGGTTGTTGGCAAAAATAGCAACCGGATACTAACTATCAAAGACATTGCTAATGTTAAGATCAGGGAGGGTTTGGAGTACACCAAAATTAATGCGAACGGAAAAGATGGAATTCTTGTAGCCGTTATCAAGCAACCCAATTCCAATCTGATCGACTTATCGAAAGAGATGTCGACAAAGATTGCGCAGCTGAGAAAAATACTGCCATCCGGGGTAGCTATTAAACCCTATTACCTGCAGGCAGATTTTGTAAATGAATCCATAAAGAGTGTGAGTGACAGCTTGTTAGTTGGGCTTGCATTGGCCATTATTGTGGCGATCATTTTTTTAAGGTCTTTAAAGGCGAGCGCAACCATCCTGATCGTTATCCCAATCACGCTTTGCCTAACGATTATTGTGCTTTATTCAGTAGGATATTCCTTAAATATCATGACCCTCGGAGCAATAGCCGCAGCAATGGGGTTGATTATTGATGATGCTATTGTGGTGGCGGAACAAATCCACCGGACGCACGAAGAGCACCCGGAAGAACCGACGACCAGCCTATTAAAAAAGGCAATTGATTACCTATTTCCCGCAATGCTTGGTAGTTCCATAAGTACCATTGTGATTTTTGTTCCATTTGTACTAATGACTGGGGTGGCAGGTTCCTATTTTCAGGTGATGACCAATACCATGATTATTACCCTAATTTGCTCATTTTTAGTTACCTGGATTGGTCTTCCTGTCGTTTACCTATTACTCACAAAGCACGCAGCTATTGCTTCCCAAACAGGAAAACGACAAGTTCAGCATGTGCAGAATCAATCCTGGGTTGGATATTTTCTTCATCGACCATACATTAGCATTGGTATGATTCTGGTGCTAACTATGTCTATTATTTTAATTTTTCCCAGATTGAAGACAGGCTTTTTACCAGAAATGGATGAAGGTAGTATTGTAATTGATTATAGTAGCCCGCCAGGAACTTCCCTTGAGGAAACGGATAGGATTCTAAAAGAGGTAGAAAATGATATAGTAAAAATCCCTGAAGTACAAGCCTATTCCAGGAGAACAGGAACCCAAATGGGCTTTTTCATCACTGAACCAAATACCGGAGACTACTTGATTCAACTCAAAGTAAAACGAACCAAAACAACAGAACAAGTGATCTCTGAAATTCGTAAAATTATTGAGAGCTCCCAGCCGTCTTTAAAGGTGGATTTTGGGCAGGTGATTGGGGACATGCTTGGAGATTTGATGAGCTCAACGCAGCCCATAGAAGTAAAAGTATTTGGTAATGATGAGTTGAAACTGCAGGAACTATCCAGAAAAATAGCTTCAATTCTTACTGGAATTAAAGGTACTGCAGATGTGTTTGATGGCATTGTGCGCTCAGGACCAACAATGGAAATTCTGCCTGATTTTTCTGCCATGGCCAGGTATGGCATTACACCCGCAAGTTTCCAGTTTCAAGTGCAAACCGCAATGCAAGGTAACGTCACAGGCAACTTATACGATAAATATTTATCTCCCATTAGATTGGTATACCCAGGCAGTTCAAACTTTGAAACCGCAAGTATTCAAAACCTGAAAATTTTTTCGCCCAATGGTAAAGTTATTCCAATAGCAGGGCTTGCTAAAATTATCATGAAGGGTGGGAGTGCGCAAGTACAGCGTGAAAACCTACAGTCCATCGGCGTCATCACCAGTAGGCTGGACAACCGAGATTTAGGAAGTGTGATGAACGATGTGCAGCAACAGATATCAGCTAAAATCAGTCTGCCTCCGGGATATAATATAGAATACGGTGGTGCTTATGGGGAACAGCAGCAATCATTTAAGGAGCTATTAACGATTCTGATTGCTTCAAGTCTACTGGTGTTCAGTGTCATACTATTTTTGTTTAAAGATTTCAGAATTGCACTTTTAATTCTCCTAATATCAGTACTTGGCATATCAGGAAGCTATCTAGCTTTATTTTTCACCGGAACACCGCTGAATGTGGGAAGTTACACTGGCCTGATCATGATTGTGGGAATTATTGCGGAGAATGCCATATTCACCTTCCTGCAGTTCAGGGCTTCATCGCATGATAAGGACGTAGATCAAGCCATTACCTATGCGATCTCCACCAGGCTGAGGCCAAAACTGATGACCGCTCTTGGCGCAATCATCGCGTTGTTCCCGCTCGCCTTAGGAATAGGCGCCGGAGCACAGTTGCACCAACCACTTGCCATCGCAGTAATTGGAGGGTTTGTAGTAGCTATACCATTATTGTTAATTGTGTTGCCTAGTATGATCAACCTTTGGTATAAAACTAATAACATTTCAGCTGCATAAGGCTAAGATTTTGGAGAAATGGGTTTCAATCCTTTAAAGTTAAATTCAGAATTCTTACATTTTTCTTTTGTCCCATTTGGAAGCGGATTAAATCTGTTAAAAGAGTAAAAGAAAATGAAGGTGTTTTAATTGTCAGAAATAAACTTAATACTAAAAATAATTTTATTCATATTAGTGCCACAGAATTTTTATTGCGGTTGAATATCGAAAAACGAAATGATGGAAGCCGAACGGTTAAAAGCCCTTCATAATTATGCTATACTAGATTCCAGCCCTGAAGAGGATTTTGACCGGGTCACTAAACTTGCGTCACTAATTTGCGATATGCCAATTTCGCTGATCTCGCTTATCGACGAAGAAAGACAATGGTTCAAATCAAAACTGGGACTTGAGGTGAAAGAAACGCCTAAAGAACTAGCTTTTTGCCTGTATGCTATCGCCGGTAGCGGCATACTAGAGGTGGAAGATGCCTCAAAAGACGAACGGTTTAAAAACAATATTTTAGTGACCGGTCGCCCTGATATCCGGTTTTATGCCGGGTGCCCATTAATTGATGATAATGGTTATGCTTTAGGGACCCTATGCGTAATCGACCGAAAACCCAGGTCGCTGAACACAAATCAAAAAGAAGCGTTAGCTATATTGGCAAAAGAAGTTATAACGCTAATTATCGAACGTAGAAAAAAACAAGAGCTCAAACACTTTGACCGCTTATTTACTTTATCGGATGACCTCATCTGCATTTCAGACGCCGAGGGCTGCTTTAAAAAAATAAATCCTGCTTTTGAAAAAGTTTTGGGCTGGGACAAAGCTTTTCTCTTATCAACCTGCTTAATAAACCTCGTTCACTTAGATGATCGACAAACTGTCGAAAATGATCTACATCAATTTGCTGATGGAAATGACCAGATTTTTCCAGTTTATGGGGTTAGGACAAAGTCGGGAGCATATAAAACTATACAATGGAGAATAACCCTGGACAAATCCAACGGTGAGTTATTTTGTATTGGGCGCGATATTTCTTTAGAAAAGTTAAGGGAGCAGCAACTGAAAGATAGTGAAAACAAACTTCGGGTGTTTTTTGAGAATTCTCAAGGTTTAATGTGTACTCATGATCTAGACGGTAATTTTTTATCTGTTAACAGTGCCGGGGCGGCGATATTAGGTTACAGTACAGAAGAGCTTTTAAAGCTTAATCTTGTCGATATCGTCCCTGAAAATCTTCAAACTCAATTAAAATCCTACTTATCTGAAATTATAGAACAAGGCTATTCTAAAGGTCAAATGTTGACCAAGCATAAGGACGGATCAACCATGATATGGTTATTCAATAACATTCTTGAAAATAAGGTTTATGTTATCGGAAATGCTATAGATATTACCCAGCGGCATTTTCTTGAAAAAAAACTGGAACACCTAAAGGAAATATTGGAACAAACCAATAAAGTGGCAAGGGTTGGTGGATGGGAGTTTGATGTTCAATCGCAGAAAATAAGATGGACTTCGATAACCAAGGATATTCACGGGGTGGAATTGAACTATCAACCAGAACTTGCATCGAGCATTAATTTTTATAAAGAGGGGAAAAGCCGAGATACCGTTACCAAGGTGCTGAATAAAGCAATTAGTGAAGGTGTCAGTTGGGATGAAGAATTACAATTGATAGACGCGAATGGTAAAGAGATTTGGGTACGAGCGATTGGTAATGCGGAATTTATGGATGGTATTTGTAAACGGCTGTTCGGAACGTTTCAAAATATAGATGATTATAAGCTTCTTCAACTTTCTTTACAAGCATCGATTGCTACAAAGGAAGAATTGAATAATATGCTTAAGGAAAAGATCGCAATTGTTGAGCTACAGGATCAAACCATCCAAAAAATACAAGAGTTCAAGTTTCTAGCAAATTCAATTCCGCTGATTATATGGACATCTCAACCTGATGGACATATAGATTATTACAATCAACATTGGTTTGACTATACAGGAATGACTTTAGAACAAACTCAAGGTTGGGGATGGGAACGGGTGTTGCACCCGGAAGATTTGAATGATTGTGTTAAGGCCTGGACAGAATCTCTCGAAACAGGAAATCCATATAATGTCGAATATCGATTCAAAAGGGCTTCAGATGGTTTCTATCGTTGGCACTTAGGCCGTGCACATCCGATGAAAAATGAAAAGGGTGAGGTGATAAAATGGTTTGGCTCCTGCACCGATATTGACGAATACAAAAGAGCTCTTGATTTGGAACGTAAGATCGGCCATTTTGAAGATTATAATCTAATAGTCGCACACAATCTCCGGGGTCCCGCGGGAAGTATGGGTATGATAATCACCATGCTCGAAACCACAGATATAGAAACCGAACGGGTAGAATTGTTGTCGATGTTAAAGCAATCAAGTTTAAGCCTCAACCAAACGCTTGAGGAACTCATGCAGGTTTTAGAAATAAGATTAAATAAGGATATCTCTTTCGAGGAATGCGACTCAGCTACTATATTGAAAGGTGTAGAAAACATGCTGAAAGGTGAAATCTTTTTAAAAGGAGCAGTTATTTCGCACTATTTTGAGAGTGCAAAGATTAGCTATCCTAAGATTTATTTGGAAAGCATTTTTTACAATATGATTAGCAATTCACTGAAGTATGCAAGGCCAGATGTGCCGCCTGAAATTACTATTACGTCCAAAATGAGTCATGGCCGCACCGAGCTAACCTTTATGGATAATGGCCTCGGTATAGATTTAAAAAGGCATGGGAACAATATGTTTAAATTAAATAAAGTATTTCACCGGGGGTTTGATAGTAAAGGGGTTGGGCTGTTTATGACGAAGAATCAAATAGAAACATTTGGAGGTAACATAACAGTTAAAAGCGAGCCAAACGTTGGGACAGAGTTTAAAATTATTTTATGATTAAGAAGATCGCTTTAGTTAGTGTTATTGATGATGACAGGTTTTTTCAGTTTTCAACCAGAAAGATTGTAGAGGCTACCAATTTGGTAGAAAATTTAATTGAATTTTCTGATGGGGAAGTTGCTATTCAATACTTTTTAGCGCATAAGGATGAAGAAGCGATGTTGCCGGATCTCGTGTTTCTGGACTTAAATATGCCCTACATGGATGGATGGCAATTTCTGGACGAATTCACCACTAATACCTTTAAGAAGGAATTGATTACAATCTACATTTCCACTTCTTCCGACAGTAAATATGACCGTGATAAATTTCTAACTTATCCCAAATTAAAAGGATATCTGATCAAGCCCATATCAAAGTCACAGTTCCAGGAAGTTTTGGAGACTGAGTTGAGATTATCATAAGCGACTTTATATCAGGAAGAACAGTTCATTTAACAATTCATTCAATATTACTCTTTTTTAGTCCGCCTTTTAGAACTAAAGTGCCTAATAAGCCTGCTAGTATGGAAGCGATCAGAATCCCGTATTTAGCCTGGTTTACAAATTCTGGATTTTTGAAGGCCAGTCCACTAATGAACAATGACATGGTAAAACCGATTCCTCCAAGCAAGGCAACACCTGTGATGTGCCTCCAATTGGCGCCTTCTGGCAGGATACCCATTCCTGTTTTTACCATTAGCCAAGTGAAAAACAGGATACCAATAAATTTACCCAGTACTAACCCTGCCGTAACGCCGATGGAAACCGGGTTGATCACTGAGGTCAGGAAATCAGAACCAATCACGATTCCGGAATTGGCTAAGGCAAACAGGGGCATAATGCCAAAAGCCACCCAGGGGTGAAGCGCATGCTCAATCTTTTGTAAAGGAGTTTCGGCCTCCATGCTCAATTTTTTTACGTGCTGTATCGTTTTGTGCTGTTGTGGTGTTGTTAGCGTGCTATTGCTTGGTATTTCTTTTTCGAATTCATCGGTAAGTTTTTTGAGATTACTCGAATATACAACTTCGTTAATTTTGGTGACTGCAGGAATGGTAAAAGCAACCAGAACACCCGCAATCGTGGCGTGTACTCCTGAGAGCAGGAAACCAATCCATACTCCGAATCCAATTATTAAATAGAACATGCTGCTTCTTATTCCTAGGCGATTTCCTACAATCAATACCAGCAGAAAAGCTCCGGCAATGCCCAAAGCAGTAAAATTAACATCAGCAGTGTAAAAAAATGCAATCACCAGTACTGCGCCCAGGTCATCAGCTACGGCAAGGGCAGACAGAAATACTTTTATGGAAGAGGGGATATGCCTGCCAGCCACAGAGAGTAAAGCCAGTGCAAAAGCAATGTCAGTGGCCATGGGAATACCCCAGCCATGATCGGCATCGGTGCCCTTATTAATTACAAAGTAAATCAGCGCTGGAACGATCATCCCGCCAAAGGCCGCACTCATTGGTAACGATGCTTTTTTGAAGGAGGAGAGCTCGCCATTCATAAATTCTCTTTTGAGCTCTAGTCCGATTACAAAAAAGAAAATTGCCATCAGCCCATCGTTAATCCAGATGTGCAGAGGATGACTAAGCACATTAGTATTAAAGCCTATAGAGAAGTTAATCTCCCAAATGTGATGGTACATTTCACGCCAGGCAGAATTGGCCCAGATGATGGCGGCAATGACACTAATCAGCAAAACAATTCCACTGGTGTACTCTAAATGTATGAACCTGCTTACCGGGGCGATGATTTTTTCTATCGGGGATTTTTTGTTCATTGGTATCGGACTTTGTTCAGGTAATAAATTTAAGAAAATAGGTAGGTAATCCACCAAGCATTTTTATTCTTACGCTGATAGCAAATATAACTTAAAAGAGGAGCGTAAATGCCCTTTGGTAACTTCAAAATTTAGATTGTAAAATCTGTAAGTCTGATACTCCAAATTTCTGACGGAATAGTATAACTTTTTCCCAAAATCATGTAAAATATCCGCCCTGCTAAAGCCTACTTTTGTATAAGATAAATACAAGAGAGATGACATCATCAGAAAATATAGAAACCCTGTCGCTACCCGTTTTGGGGATGTCATGCGCAGCCTGCGCAGTCAGCGTAGAAAGCATAATCGGTTCACAACCCGGCGTAGACAGGGCAGAAGTAAACTACGCGACCCAGTCCCTGAAAGTTTCTTACCACCCTGACCAGGTTCTTCCATCTGCTTTTCAAAAAGCCGTTCAGGCCATAGGCTATGATCTTATACTAGACACAGAGAGCGGGAAAGAAAAACAGGAAGAAGTACAGCGCAGCAATTACCAGGCATTGAAAGCCCGAATGATAGCAGCAGCGTTGTTGACACTGCCTATTGTTGTAATAGGGATGTTTTTTATGAATATCCCCAATGCAAACTATTATATGTGGGGACTGACCACCCCTGTATTGTTTGTGTTTGGAAATAACTTTTTTATCGGTGCCTTTAAACAGGCCCGTCATGGTAGAGCAAACATGGATACGCTGGTTGCCTTAAGCACAGGTATTGCCTACCTGTTCAGCGTATTTAATACATTAAATCCCGAATTCTGGCATCTCAGGGGGCTGCATTCACATGTTTATTTTGAAGCTGCTGCAGTTGTGATTGTTTTTATCATGCTCGGAAAGCTACTAGAAGAACGGGCGAAGTCCAACACTTCGTCTGCCATTAAAAAATTGATAGGGTTGCAACCTAAGACAGTACTTATCGTTACCGAAAGCGGCGAAAAAGAGACGCCTCTTTCTGATGTGCATATCGGCGATAAAATCATGGTGCGTTCGGGTGAAAAAATACCCGTAGACGGGGAGGTTTACCAGGGCAGTTCGTATGTTGATGAAAGTATGATTTCCGGCGAGCCTGTGGCAGTAGCCAAAAATAAGGGCGACAAAGTTTTTGCGGGAACGATCAATCAAAAAGGTAGCTTTCGTTTTATCGCCGAGAAAGTAGGCGGGGAAACCATGCTAGCGCAGATCATCCAAATGGTTCAGGATGCGCAGGGATCTAAGGCTCCAGTGCAGAAACTGGTGGATAAGATCGCCGGGATATTTGTGCCTGTGGTCATCGGCATTGCCCTGCTCACCTTATTGATCTGGGTGCTGACTGGCGGTGAGAATGCTTTTACGCAGGGAATGATCGCAATGGTAACCGTACTGGTAATCGCCTGTCCTTGTGCACTGGGTCTGGCCACACCTACCGCAATCATGGTTGGTATTGGCAAGGGCGCAGAAAGCGGCATTCTGATCAAAGACGCAGAAGCATTGGAACTGGGTTATAAAGTCAATGCCGTTGTTCTAGATAAAACAGGAACCCTAACTAAAGGCAAACCCGAAGTAACGGATCTGATCTGGCAACAGGGATTAAAACAGGACAAGCAAAAACTTTCGAAAATATTTTTTGCCTTGGAGCAGCAATCCGAACATCCCCTTGCAGAAGCCATTACCCGTTACCTGAAACAAGAAAATGGTAGTTCTGCGGAGCTAACCATGTTTGAAAGCCTGACTGGAAAAGGCGTGCAGGCAGTTTACGAAGGACAGACCTATCGGGCGGGAAGCCATAAGATATTAACGGATCAGCAGATCGATGTTCCCGGGGATTTAAAGCAACAGGTACTTGCCCTGCAAGAACAGGCAAAGACGGTCATCTATTTTACTGATCAAACCAATGTACTGGCTATTGTGGCGATAACAGACCAGATCAAAGAAAATTCTGCAAATGCTGTAAATGAATTAAAAAGCCAGGGAATAGTAGTTTATATGCTTACCGGAGATAATCAACAGACGGCTGCTGCGGTAGCTGCCCAAGCTGGTATCACTAATTTCAAGGCTGAGGTACTTCCAACAGATAAGGCAGAATTTGTAAAGCAACTACAATTGCAAGGTAAGGTTGTAGCTATGATCGGTGATGGTATCAACGACAGCCAGGCATTGGCACAGGCCGACGTTTCCATTGCTATGGGTAAAGGGTCCGATATCGCCATTGACGTAGCCAAAATCACATTGGTGTCTTCCGACCTGATGCAGGTGCCCAAAGCCCTGCGCTTATCCAAGCTAACGGTTCGAACCATCCGTCAAAACTTGTTCTGGGCATTCATTTATAACCTGATCGGTATTCCAATTGCTGCTGGTATTTTGTATCCAATAAACGGGTTCTTATTAAACCCAATGATTGCCGGAGCGGCAATGGCCTTAAGCTCGGTATCAGTGGTTAGTAACAGTCTCCGTCTTAAATTTTCTCAATTATTATCAAATTAAATAATAACAAATCATGGAAACACTAAAATTCAAAACAAATATCAAATGCGGCGGATGTATAGCTGCCGTTACCCCTCATTTAAATAAGCTTTCTGATATCGAAAAATGGGAAGTTGATACGCAAAATCCGGATAAGATATTGACCGTTGAGGGCACAGCAGGAATAGATGAGCAGAAAGTGATCGATACACTTGCAAAAGCTGGTTACAAAGCAGAAAAAGTCTAATCAGAACAAAATTGGATTTCACCTGTTGTTAAGCCATCTAGAATGATGAGGAAACCTTGCAAAAAATTAATCCCCCTGGCTTTTTTTTTATTTTAACTTGATTTTAAACAATGTTATTACATATAAAAAATATGGTTTGCGACCGGTGTATTACTGTTGTACGCCAACAATTGGAACACCTCGATATGCAGGTCTCCGAGATTTCTCTAGGCACAGCACTTGTAGATCCGGAACCTTCGGAAAACAAACTGAGTGAAATTGCTGCTTCCCTTAAGGTACTCGGTTTTGAACTGATTGATAAAGACAAGGATAAGCTTATTGAGCGTATCCGCAACATCATTATTGAATTGGTGCATCATTCAGATCTACCAGAACACGTTATCTTTAGCCAGGTTCTGTCAGAGCGGCTTAATAAAGATTATAGCTATCTAAGTAGGTTATTTTCCGACAAGGAGGATCTTACCATTGAAAAGTTCATCATTCAGCAAAAAATTGAAAAAGTAAAAGAACTGCTTCAATACGGTGAACTAAATCTGAACGAAATTGCCTGGAAAATGGGATATAGCAGCAGTTCCCATCTATCCAACCAGTTTAAGGCAGTTACCGGCCAGTCGCCCAGAGAATTTAAAGCATTAGAGAATAACAGTCGTAAACCACTTGACAAAGTATAAAACTATTTATAAACAAAAGATTATGTCACATCAAAGATTTCAAGATTGCATTGATGCCTGTGTAGCATGTGCAGTAGCCTGTAGCCACTGTGCTACCGAATGTTTAAAAGAAGAAAATGTAAAAATGATGGTCCGATGTATTCAATTAGACCTGGAATGTGCGGCGATCTGCCGCTCAGCTACAGAACTCATGAGTTTGGGAAGCGAATACAGTGCTCATTTGTGCAGAGTTTGCGCTGATGTTTGTAGCGCTTGCGCTGAAGAATGTGAAAAGCATGGACAAATGGGCATCCAACATTGCAAAGAATGTGCTGAAGCTTGCCGTAAATGTGCTGAGGCCTGTGAGCAAATAGCAACAGCCGCCTAAATAAGCTGGAAAATTCTAGTCTACTGGTTTCGGGTAGGCATGAATTTTGTATGTTTTTTACAAAATTATGTAAGTTTTGGAACAGGCATTCGGCTATATTTAGATATTAGAATGTAATTAAAAATAATAGTTTACTTTTATCTCAAATGAAAATCCGTAGATCCACACAGTTTAAAGCTGCATTTTTAACTACAGTGTTCCTTTTGAATACCCTAGTTGGATTTGCTTGTGCTGTTGGTGTCAACATGGGGTTTAATTCTGATCATCACCAGGAAGATAATGGAACTTTTGATAGCCACCATGCACATAAGCATATGGAGCCTCATAGGCATGATAAAGCTACATCCGATCATCATTCTTCCAAAGGATCGAAAGACGATTGCTGTAAAGATGAAGTGGCTAGAATCACAAATGCTGAAAAAGTGGCCCAGCGCAATTTCGACTACAGTTTGCTAACCATTTCTGTTTTTAATCTGCCAGTTACGACATATCCTATAGGCGGGTTAAAAAGATTTCCGGTAAACACTCCTAATGTGTATTTCGTCCGGCACTTCCGAGCACCCGTCCCAGATGTACGTATAGCCATTCAAAGTTTTCAGATTTGATTTAGAGTTTTAAGTTTGATCGGGTAGGTGACTATTCGGAATAATAATTATTTAACTTTTAAAATCAATATTATGAAAAAGATATTTTTAATGGTTGCTATCATGGCGACTGCCTTTACACAAATCGGATTTGCACAACAAGTTCAAGGATCTGCCTTGCTTCCCTTATATTACAATGTCAAAGATGCCTTAGTAGGCGGAAACGCAAAGCTTGCCGCCTCGAAAGCCGGAGAGCTGGTAAAAGCCCTTAACGGCGCAGATACCAAGACACTGAGTGCTACTAACCGCGACAAACTGCTTGAACATGCAGGAAAGATTGCCGGAAGCAAAGATCTTAATAGTCAGCGTGAACATTTTGCCGGTCTTTCGACTGCCATGATCGTCCTTGCTAAAGGATCAAAACTATCCACCGAACCTGTTTATCAAATGTATTGCCCCATGAAAAAGAGCAATTGGCTAAGCAGTGAGAAAGTAGTTAAAAACCCGTATTACGGCAGCTCTATGCTGACTTGCGGGAAGGTAGTAGAAACTATAAAGTAATTCTTGCCATTTCAAGAGCCCTAAGTATTTCGCTTAGGGCTTTAATAAATTCTACAAGTATTAATTAATTTAATATTTTAAAAAAAACAATATGAAACTCACAATATTGAGCATGGCTGTGTCCATTCTTTTATTCACAGCCTGCAATAACGGTTCAAAGACAACCAATAATTCCGTTGGCGGAATTGATAGCGCTAAAACTGAGGTTGCGCATACTGAAGCAGGCATTAGCACAGCTTCGACCAAAGAAGTTATCTCTGCATACCTACAATTAAAAAATGCATTAGCTAACGACAACGATAAGGATGCCGCAGAAAGTGGGAATAACCTGGTGAAGGCAATAGGTAATGTAGATCAAGCTTCCTTGACCGCTCAGCAATCCAAAGTATTTAAGGATATTTCTGATGATGCCAAAGAACACGCGGAACATATCGGTTCCAATGCCGGAAATATAAATCACCAGCGGGAGCATTTCGAAATGCTCAGCCCGGAGATTTATGAATTGGTTAAGGCCGGAGACAAAACTGGCCAAAAGCTTTATTATGTTAACTGCCCGATGTACAATGGTGGTAAAGGGGGTAATTGGATTAGTGAAACTAAGGATATACAAAACCCTTATTTGGGTAAAGCAATGCTTAACTGTGGAAGTGTTAAAGAAGAATTGAACTAAGTCATGAGCTGGGTAACAAAGGGATTTATGTTTCTGTTACTGGTTCTTATTACTATACAGTTCATTCAGCCCACACGCAATAAAAGCAGGCAGGCGTCCCGAATGGATATAACGAGGGTTTTCCCCGTTCCAGAAAAGATAAATGGAATATTGAAAAATTCCTGTTATGACTGCCACAGTAACAATACCCGATATCCCTGGTATGCCATGTTACAGCCGGGAGGCTGGCTTTTGGCCTCACACATTAAAAAAGGAAAACAAGAACTGAATTTTAATGAGTTTGGCAGTTACTCTAGGCGTATACAGCAAAGCAAACTAAAATCAATTGGTAACAGCATTAAAGATGAAACTATGCCATTAAGCTCGTACACATTAATCCACAGGAGTGCAAAACTCTCCCAAACTGAACGAGACCTAGTAACCAATTGGGTGGAACAAATGAGATACAGTCTTTTATAAAATAAATAAAATGAAAAAACTAATATTATATATCTTATTCATGGGTCTCTATGTGTTCGCTTCTGCACAGCATGAGGGTCATAAAATGCCTGGCCAAGCGAAGCAGCAACCTGTAACCTACACCTGTCCAATGCATCCGGAAATTCATGCTTCCAAACCTGGTAACTGTCCTAAATGCGGAATGAAACTGGTGAAGGAAACTCCTAAGCCATCCCCCATCAAGCATGATGGTATGGACATGCCAATGAAAGAAAAGTCTAAAAAGACGGACAACATGGAGGGGATGCAGATGGGAGATGACAATCCAACGATGGAAAATATCAAAAAGGCAAAAACAAATTTAGGTCCGATCAAAACCATTACAAGTAGTGCAGCGCCTCGTACTGTTCGTTACGATCTTTACATAGCCGATACGACTGTGACTTATGGAAATAAATCAAAACGGGCAATTGCCGTAAATGGGCAAATTCCAATGCCTACACTAACCTTTACCGAAGGCGACACGGCGTTAATTTATGTACACAATAACCTCGATGAAGAAACGTCCTTGCACTGGCATGGATTATTTTTACCAAACAGGATGGATGGTGTTCCATTTCTTACGCAGATGCCAATAAAGCCACACAGTACCTACATCTATAAGTTTCCTATCGTTCAGCATGGAACACACTGGTACCACAGTCATAGTGGGTTGCAGGAACAGATTGGAATGTACGGTGCTTTCATTATGAATAAAAGAAAGGAATGGGACATACCAACCATCCCAATAGTATTAAGTGAATGGACCGACATGAAACCTGAAGAAGTTCACCGAAGTCTAAAGAATGCGACAGATTGGTTCGCTATACAAAAGGGTACTACCCAAAGTTATGCCGAAGCGATCAAAACAGGTCATTTCAAAACTAAAGTTAATAATGAGTGGAAGCGCATGAATGCTATGGATGTGAGTGATGTCTTCTATGATGCATTTCTGATTAATGGTAAAAACCAAAACGAGCAGCCACAATTTAAAGCTGGCGATAAGGTAAGATTGCGTATAGCTAATGGTGGCGCGTCGGATTATTTCTGGTTGAAATATGCTGGCGGTAAGATCACCGTGGTAGCTACAGACGGAAATGATGTGGAACCGGTAGAAGTAGACAGGTTGATCATAGCTGTATCCGAAACCTACGATGTGGTGGTGACTATTCCTGAAAATAAAAGCTACGAATTCTTGGTAACTCCCGAAGACCGTACTAAATCTGCTTCTTTATGGTTAGGGAAGGGAGAAAAGGTGCCGGCCGGGAAGATGCCTAAGTTGAAATACTTTGCCGGGATGAAAATGATGAATGAGATGATGGATATGCAGGGCAATATGATTGAGATGGAAGGCATGAAAATGCAGAATCAGATCATGGATATGAACACGGTCATGTACCCTGAGATAACAGGCTCGAAAAACACAAAAGCTGACAACAAAAAAACCGATATGCCTGGCATGCAAATGCCTAATGATAAAAGCATGGCGGGAATGAATATGGCTGCCGAAAGCACGGATATTATAACCCTTAATTACAATATGCTCCGTGACCCCAAGAAAACTACGCTGCCTAAAGGACCCTGGAAAGAATTAAAATTCGACCTGACGGGAAATATGAACCGCTATGTTTGGACTCTGGACAATAAGACCGTTTCCGAAAGCGACAATATCCTCATCAAAAAGGGGGAGAATGTAAGGATTATCATGTTCAACAATAGCATGATGCGCCATCCAATGCACCTGCATGGGCACGATTTTAGGGTACTCAACGAGCAAGGCGAAAACGCACCTATGAAAAATGTGCTTGACATCATGCCGATGGAACGGGATACTATTGAATTCGCCGCTAATGAAGCGGGTGGCGATTGGTTCTTCCATTGCCATATTTTGTACCATATGATGAGTGGCATGGGCAGGGTTTTTAGTTATGAGAACGCCCTTGTTGATAAAACTGATATTACCGACCCTAAAGTTGCTAAGCGCGGATTAAATTCTGATGACAGGGCATATCATCCAATGGCCACAGTTGGGCTGGAAAGTAACGGAAGCGATGGTGAATTTATGCTGGCCAATACCCGCTACCGCTTTTCCACAGAGTGGAGAGTTGGCTTAAAGGCAGATCATGGCACTGAAAGCGAAACCTATTTTGGCCGGTACATCGGCAGGATGCAATGGCTGTTTCCCTTTATTGGTTTTGATTATCACTACAACAGTATAAACAATGGAAGAGAAAACAATTTATTCGGTCAGCTCAGTAACCAAAAGAACCGGAAGGCTGCTGTGATAGGGGTTCAGTACATACTCCCAATGCTCGTAAATGCCGAAGTTAGGCTTGATAGCAAAGGCAAATTACGTTTTCAGCTTAAGCGAGAGGATGTTCCCTTGACCAGCCGGTTACGAATGAACTTTATGGCCAATACCGATAGGGAGTATATGGGAGGATTGAGATATATTGTTACCAAATACTTCTCTTTCTCAACGCATTACGATAGTGATATGGGTTATGGGGCAGGGGTTACAATCACTTATTAAACTTACAGTTTAAATGTTGGTCCTTTTTCTGCAAGTATATGACTAAGATCACTACCTAACACAATGGCTGTCACATGGCAATACCTATGATTTAGGATCTTTGATTGAATAAAAAAAGAAATCATGAAAAAAATAAACTATCTACTTATCCTAACACTGGCACTTTCTACCAAATATGGGGACGGTACACAAAAACTATAAGCTCCATGCGTGTGCCGCCCATTGTTTAGCGATAAAGGAAAAGGCTAAAAAAATAAAATAAGCGAATTCATTTAGCGCTAAAGTACTTCATCATATGATCGAAAAACTCATTTCTGTATCACTTCGAAACCGTTTTGTGGTATTGCTAATATCCGGAGTATTGTTTGCCTGGGGTATTTACAGCATCAAGCAAAATCCAATTGATGCTATACCCGACCTAAGCGAAAATCAGGTAATAGTTTTTACTGAATGGATGGGTCGCAGTCCGCAGGTAATCGAAGATCAGGTAACTTATCCGCTAGTTTCCAATTTGCAAGGCATTCCCAAGATCAAAAATATAAGGGCAACCTCCATGTTCGGGATGAGCTTTGTGTACATTATTTTTAATGATGACGTAGATGTTTACTGGGCAAGAACAAGGGTATTGGAAAGACTTAATTATGCCCAGCGGCTTTTACCGCAAGGAATAACCCCTTCTCTAGGGCCAGACGGAACTGGTGTAGGACATATATTCTGGTACACGCTTAAAGCTAAAGATATGGATTTGGGCGAGCAGCGGGCTTTGCAGGATTGGTACATCAAATTTGCCCTGCAAACCGTAAATGGCGTTGCCGAAGTTGCCTCGTTTGGCGGTTTTGAAAAGCAATACCAACTCGTGGTTGACCCGATCAAACTACAGTATTACAAGGTTTCATTAATGGATGTAATGAATAAGGTAAAAGCCAACAATAATGATGTTGGTGGTAGGAAATTTGAGATGGCCGATATGGCATACATTATCCGTGGATTGGGGTATGTAAAGAGTAAAGAAGATCTGGAAAGTATTGCGATAACAAATAATAATGGCATCCCCGTAAGGGTAAAAGACATAGCCCGTGTACAAATGGGTGGCGATTTACGGTTAGGGATATTTGACCGGAACGGCGAAGGAGAAGCAGTGGGCGGAATTGTAGTGATGCGTTACGGTGAAAATGCCAATAACGTGATACAGGCTGTCAAACAAAAAATAAAAGAAGTACAGAAAGGTTTGCCCGAAGGCGTAACTTTTCATTATGATTATGACCGGAGTGTACTAATTGAGGAGGCCATTGAATCTGTAAGAGGAACGTTGATCGAAGAGTTGATCACCGTATCTATTGTGGTCATTCTTTTTCTTTTTCACTGGCGTAGTGCCTTAATCATTCTTATCCAACTTCCTATTTCTGTAGCAATCGGGTTTATATTATTACAGGCATTCGGTATTTCTTCCAACATCATGTCGCTTACTGGTATAGCGCTGGCCATAGGAGTAGTAGTGGACGACAGCATTGTGATGGTTGAAAATTCGTACCGGCATATTTCTGATGCGCAGGAAGCCGCAGATGCTGCTCTCCCCGAAGACAAAAACATAGACAGCAAATGACAAAGAGAAAAATGATATGGGTTTACTTTAAAGATTTGTTCATCAGTAAAAAAGACCCGCTTACCTCCGCAGATAAGCTAGTAATTATCGAACGTTCCTCTAAGCAGGTTGGGCCGGGCGTGTTTTTTTCTACTATTATTGTAGTTGCTTCCTTTCTGCCGGTTTTTCTATTGACGGGTATGGAAGGCAAATTATTTAGCCCATTAGCCTGGACAAAAACATTCATTTTACTGGTAGATGCCTTTTTAGCCATCACACTAACCCCCGTGTTAATTTCATTTATATTAAAAGGCAGGCTTCGACCAGATGCAAAAAATCCGGTGACTAGGTTACTTGAGAAAATTTACCGGCCCGCTTTAGAGTTTTGCCTTAACTGGCGAAAAACTATTATCGCAGTTAATATTGTTGCACTGGCTGCGGGAGTATTTATGATGACTAAAATTGGCTCAGAATTTATGCCTCCATTGGATGAAGGCTCCATTCTTTTTATGCCGATCACCATGCCGGATGTTTCTAACAGTGAGATAAAGCGACTATTGCAACTCCAGGATAGGCTTATCAAAACCGTGCCCGAAGTACATAATGTTTTAGGTAAAGCAGGCAGGGCGTATACCGCTACCGACAATTCGCCGATCAGCATGGTGGAAACTATTATCATGCTTAAACCTAAAAGCGAATGGCGAAAAGGTTTTACAAAGAATAAAATCATTAACGAACTCAACGCCAAACTACAGATACCCGGTGTTACCAATGGCTGGACGCAGCCCATTATCAACCGTATCAACATGCTTTCTACCGGTATCCGTACCGATGTCGGTTTAAAAGTATACGGGCAAAACCTGGACACTATTTATGCCTTTTCCCAAAAATTAAAAAAAGCATTGGTAGGAATACCCGGCGTAAAAGATTTGTACGTAGAACCGATAACAGGTGGAAAATACATTGATATTATTATAAAACGTGAGGAGATAGGTCGATACGGTTTAAGTGTGGATGATGTAAATGCAGTAGTTGAAATTGCCTTGGGCGGTATGCAATTAACCACAACGGTTGAAGGACGACGACGTTTTTCTGTGAATGCACGATTTGGTCAAGATTTTAGAAATAATATTCAGGATTTAAAGCGGCTACAGGTGCAAACGATGGGTTTCGGCCCTGTTCCTTTAGAAGCTGTTGCCGATGTAAAAATTACCAACGGGCCGCCAATGATCAATTCTGAAAATGCTTTGCTTCGGGGCACCGTTTTATTCAACGTCCGCGACAGAGATTTGGGCAGCACCGTTACCGAAGCCCAGCAGAAATTGAATACGATGCTGAAGCAGATGCCGAAAGGATATTTTATCGATTGGAGCGGTCAATGGGAAAATCAGATAAGGGCAAACAAGACCTTGAAAATTGTAATACCCATTGTTTTGGTTATCATTTTTATGGTTTTGTATTTTACCTATCACTCCGTGAAAGAAGCTTTAATAAGTATGATTACCGTTCCTTTCGCATTAATCGGCGGTGTTTATATGGTCTATTTCTACGGCGTAAATTTATCTGTAGCGGTAGCGGTCGGTTTTATCGCACTATTTGGTATGGCTATAGAGACGGTGATGATACTAACCATTTACTTAAACGAAGCAATGCAGAAATTAGTAAAAGACAAAGGCAACTCCAAGGAAACTATTGAACCCGAAGATATACGGAATTATATTATTGAGGGGGCTACTAAACGATTACGTCCAGTGGTAATGACCGTTTCTGTATCCCTGTTTGGCCTTATTCCCATATTATGGGCAACAGGTACCGGGAGCGATGTAATGCTTCCGATTACTATTCCATTGATAGGGGGGACATTAACCGCCATTGTTTATGTATTGTTTGTAACGCCGGTAGTTTTTGAAATGGTAAAAGAACATGAATTAAAACACAAAGGCAAAATTAAACTCATCGATGTTAAAGAATAAAATTGTCATATTCCTTTTTGCAGTAACTACCGCTTCTGCCGGTAATGCGCAGACCCTGAAACTGGATGCTATTATTGACAGCATCACACATTCGCATCCTGTTGTAAAGATGTACAACAATGAAATCCGTTCAATGGATGAAGCCGCCAAGGGTGCAAAAAGCTGGATGCCGCCAGAGGTAACCACCGGATTATGGATGGTTCCATACAACACCAGGCTTTGGAAAAAAGGAGATATGGGAGGCACCGGGATGGGACAGTATATGATAGGTGGACAGCAAATGCTTCCTAACAGAAAGAAGCAAAATGCTGATGCGGCTTATATGGAAGCCATGTCATCCGTAGAAAAAGAAAATAAAAACGCCTCATTAAACGATTTGGTAAATAATGCCAAAGAGTTTTATTACGACTGGATCATCCTGAAAAAGAAATTAGATATCGTTAATAAAAACGAAAAGCTTTTAGATTTCATGATTAAAAACGCAGAGATACGGTATAAAAACGGGATGGAGAAAATGAGTGCCTATTACAAAGCCAAAGCGGCCTTAGGCAATATCAATAACATGCAGCTGATGTTTAAAAACGAAATCAAATCTAATCGCATCCGTATTAATGCTTTGATGGGTAGAAATGCGATGATCGATTTTGATATTGATACAAGCTACGTTCTGAAAGATTATTCCGACTTAGTGTTCGACAGTACACTATTTAATGCCAATCGAAGCGATCTGAAAGCCATAGACCGCAATATCAATGTTAACTTACTAAAGCAGGAAACCGAGAAGCAAAGTTTGAAGCCTCAGTTCGCCATTCGGTACGAGCACATGTTTGGTTTCGGGGGTTTACCTATGCAATATTCTTTAATGGGAATGGTGAAGCTGCCCATGGCCGGGTGGTCAGCTAAAATGAACAAAGCAAATATTGAAAGCCTTAAATGGAAAGCCAGCGCAATGCAAGCTCAAAAAGAAATGATGCTGAACGAATACAGTGGTATGGCTTACGGAATGCGTACTGAATTTGAACTAAAGAAAAATCAGATAAAACTGTATGAACAAAATATAATTCCGGCCTTGCGTAAAAATTACCAAAGCATGCAGTTGGGCTATGGGCAAAATACCGAAGAACTGTTTATGCTTTTTGATGCCTGGGAAACGCTTAACATGACACAACTGGAGTACATGAATCAGGTACAGCAATTATTGCAAATGCAGGCGCAGCTTGATCAACTCATCGAAAACCGAAACCCATAATGAGGCGAAAGCAAAAACATATTGTAAATAAGATGTCTATCGTCAGAATATACACACACCAGGTAATACTTTCCCTGCTACTATTAGTTGCCGTTTTTTTTAGTGCATGTAGCGAAAAGAAAGTAACAAACCACTCGCAGCATGAAGACACCAAACAGGATACCGTTGCGCATTCACAACATGAACACAATGAAGAGGCTGGTATTGAAGTTTACACCTGTTCAATGCATCCTCAAATTATACGCGACCAGCCTGGCAAATGCCCCATTTGCAGTATGGATTTGGTAAAGAAAACCACCGGCGATAAGAAAATTTCAGGTATAAATCTCACGACCCTCTTAAAACCTACCGATCGTTTTGTTATTTCAACAATTCCTGTGATAACACTGAAAAGAAGCACTGAGGATATGGAGATAGAGGCTTTAGGGTCTGTAGCGTACGACACCCGGCAGGTGGGTGCTATTTCTGCAAGGGTATCTGGCCGTATAGAAAAGCTTTATGTCCGCTTTCGTTATCAAAAAGTAAATGCCGGTCAAAAAATAATGGATCTTTATAGTCCAGAATTATTGACCGCACAGCAAAATTTGTTGTTTCTTTTAAGCAATGATGCAGGCAATACCAGTTTTATAAAGACAGCAAAAGAAAAATTAGTATTACTAGGGATGAGCAGCCAGCAACTGAGGCAGGTAATTAAAACTCAAAAACCATCCTTTACTGTAGCTGTCTACAGTAAATACAGCGGACACATCCATGAAACTTCCGGCATGACTAACCAAAAAAATAGCCCTGCCGGAATGAATGATGCGAGTGGCGTTACAGAAGAACTGTCGTTAAAAGAAGGCATGTACATTAAAAAAGGACAAAGCATTTTTTCTGTTTATAACCCTACCCTGGTATGGGCATTGATAAACATCTATGCGGAAAATCAAAGTTCGGTAAAGAAAGGCGACAATGTGAGGATAGTTGCAGAAACAGCCCCTGATAAGCCCTTCAGCGGAAAGATCAATTTTATTGAGCCTTTCTTCCGAAACGGAAGTAAAACGCTTTCGGTCAGGGTATATTTTGACAATTCTAAGCTAAATATTCCGATAGGAAGTCAGGTGAAAGCAACCATTCTTAGTGGTTCACACACTGCTGATTGGCTGCCTACCGAATCCATTGTATCTCTGGGATTGAATAAAGTGGTTTTTGTAAGAGCAAGTACCGGATTTATGCCCCACATGGTAAAAACTGGATTAGCTGTTAAGCAAAAAACAGAAATATTGAGCGGATTAGCGGTCACAGACAGTGTGGCCAAAAACGGAGCATACTTAATGGATAGTGAAAGTTTTATTAAGGTTAATTAGCAAGTTATGAAAGCAATCTGGATACTGATTATTACACTGTTGTTGTTTTCCTGTAAAGACGAAAAGAATCGAGAGCTAAAAGAAAGTGCCGGGCATGAAGGAATGAAGGATATGGCTTCAGGTAACAAAAATCTTCCAGTTGATGAAAAAGGTTTAACATTAAGCGATCAGCAAATACAATTGGCAAACATCCAGACAGATACCATAAAAAGCGGTATGCTAGGAGACCGAATTGTTTTAACGGGAACTTTAACTGTAGACGAAACTAAAACTACTTCCATTAGTGCCAGGGTGATGGGAAGAATCGAAAAGCTTTATTTTAAAAATGAAGGGGATTATGTTAAAAAGGGCGACAGAATCTACGATTTATACAGCGAAGAGCTCAATAATGCTAAACAGGAACTAATTTTGGCTTTGGAACAAAAAAATAAGTTGGATAATTCTCTTATTGATTTCAATCAAATTGTAACAAGCTCCCAATATAAATTGCTGCTCTGGGGTATGAGTAAATCACAAATAAACCAGCTGGTAAAAACCAGAAAGGCAACTTCAACTACTCCTTTCTATAGTGCTGTTAGCGGTTACATAAACACCCTTGAATTGATTGAAGGTGATTATACAATGGAAGGAGGAACAATAATGAAGCTGTCTGATCTATCTTCTATATGGGCAGAAGCTCAAATTTACACCTCACAGTTATCGCAAATTAATACAAATGCCGCAGTTCAAGTGGAGATACCTGATGTTTCCGACAGATCAATTACGGGTAAAATTGAATTTGTAAACCCGGAAGTGGTAACAAATACACGGACTAATTTGTTGAGAGTAAATATAGCTAATCCTGACAATAAGCTGAAGCCAGGTATGGTGGCATACGTAATTTTAAAAAATAGCCAACATTCCATGCTTTCATTGCCTATTGATGCCGTAATACGGGACGGGAAAGGTGCTACAGTTTGGATACAAACAGGAAAAAATACCTATAAAAGCAAAATGGTTGAAACAGGTATGGAAACAGGCAACCTGATTGAAATAAAATCAGGACTGAAAGCTGGCGATATTGTAGTGCTTACGGGGGCATACCTGATAAACAGTGAATTTATCTTCCAAAATGGCGCAAACCCGATGGACGGAATGAAAATGTGAGCTGATAAATTGATTGTCGCAAGCTATGATGACTTACAACCTTTATAACAAAAATCACCTAATTCTTCTAAAATATTAAATTATGGATCACGCACAACATCATTCTCAAGAAGGCCACGACCATCACGCCATGATGATAGCAGACTTTAAAAAGCGATTTTATATCATATTGATCCTAACCCTGCCAATCGTTTTGCTTTCACCCATGATCCAGAAATTTGCCGGAGTTGATTGGCAATTTACAGGATCCATGTATATTTTATTTGCCCTTTCAACCGTAGTTTTCTTTTATGGGGGATGGCCTTTTCTAAAAGGATGGTTGGATGAAATGAAAGCAAAAAATCCTGGGATGATGACCCTCATCGGCTTTGCCATAAGCGTTGCATACGTGTATAGCGTTGCAACGGTTTTCGGCTTAAAAGGCATGGATTTCTTTTGGGAACTGGCCACCTTAATTTTGATAATGTTATTGGGGCATTGGATCGAAATGAAGTCTGTGGCAGGGGCATCCAAAGAATTGGAGCTTTTAGTACAGTTAATGCCTTCAGATGCACATTTAATAAGTGGCGAGCATGAACAAGACGTAAAGACCGATACGTTAAAGCCTGAAGATCTAATTTTAGTAAAACCCGGAGAAAAAGTCCCGGCGGATGGTATTATTCAAGAAGGTAATAGCTATTTAAACGAATCTATGCTGACCGGTGAATCTAAACCGGTAGAAAAGAAAACGGGTGAAAAAGTAATTGCCGGATCTTTAAATGGCAGTGGTGCATTACGGGTTTCCGTTTCCCATGGCAGTAAAGATTCTTATTTATCCCAGGTGATTAAACTGGTAGACGATGCCCAAAAATCTAAGTCTAAAACGCAACTCCTGGCAGATCGTGCGGCAAAAATCCTGACAATTATTGCGCTGGTGTCCGGCATCGGCACCTTCTTGTTCTGGTGGATCGGTGGACAATCGCTTGCCTTCTCTATTGAACGGATGGTAACAGTGATCGTGATCTGTTGCCCCCATGCTTTAGGGTTAGCAGTTCCATTGGTTGTAGCCAAATCTACTGCATTATCTGCAAAAAGTGGGTTGCTTATTAAAAATCGGACTGCCTTTGAAGATTCACGAAAAATTACGACGTTGATATTTGACAAAACAGGTACGTTAACCGTCGGTAAATTTGAAGTTTCAAAAGTAGTAGTGCTTACTCCGGAGATAAATGAAGAGGAACTATTGGGCTTTGCCGGTTCACTAGAGAAAAATTCAGAGCACCCGATAGCTACCGGTATTTTGCAGTTAGTTGCTGATAAGAAAATATCCATACCAGAAAATCAGGAATTTAATGCCATCACTGGTAAAGGGGTCGAAGCAAAAATAAACGGTAAACATGTAAAAGTGGTGAGTCCAGGTTATCTTAAAGATGCAAACATTGATTTGCCGGAAAACTTTAAGCCCAACGATACGGAAACAGTTGTTTTTTTGCTGTTGGATGAGAAATTAGCCGGTTACATTGCCCTGTCAGACCAGCTTCGTCCAGAATCTGCAGAAGCGATAAAAACACTTAAAGAAAACGGCATTAAATCTTACTTGTTAACTGGTGATAATTCGCGGGTAGCGAAAAGCGTAAGCGACACTTTACATATGGATGGTTTTTTTGCGGAGGTATTACCCCATCAAAAACTCGAAAAAATTAAGGAGCTACAAAACAAAGGTGAATTTGTGGCAATGACTGGCGATGGTGTAAACGATGCCCCGGCATTGGCACAGGCAAATATTGGTATTGCAGTGGGCTCAGGAAGCGACATTGCAGCAGAAACCGCTGGAATTATCTTGGTAAACAGCAACCCGAAAGATGTGGTTAATTTAATTCTATTTGGGAAAGCAACGTACCGTAAAATGATACAGAATCTGGCCTGGGCAACGGGTTATAATGTGATAGCCTTGCCATTAGCAGCAGGGGTTTTATATAATTGGGACATCCTGTTAAGCCCTGCAGCGGGCGCAGTATTGATGAGTTTGAGTACTGTTATTGTGGCTATAAATGCAAGCATGCTAAAAGTAAGGAAATAGTGTAGATTTTAAGTAGCGCTATTATGAAAATGTTTCTCAATATTAATTAGTTTTTCCATTGCCACATTTTGTACCATATGATGAGCAGCATGGCCAGGTTTTTTTAGAAAGCAACGGTAGTGACGGTGAATTTTTACACTTTAAAGCTGTAAGTCCCAATACATTTATAAATGAAAATAACCAGAAGGAAATTGATAATTTTTTGGAGATAAACTATTTTACCCACTCTTCCTTTAACGGGGCCATTAAGGCCATTCTTTAAAATTCCCGTAATATTTTGTTTTTAGCAAGTTAACATTAAGTGTGACATTAACTTGGAAAGGAGTACATATAAAATCATGTAAAAATCATATTAACATCAAGTTAAAAACTGGGTTGCCGTATCATTGCTATATCCTTAAAATATCTTTGCTGTATGGTTGCGGTATCTAATTAAATACGTCAACGATACGTCAATAATATGGCAACTATACGGCAAGGATACAGCAACTCTGTTTTTGATATGGTTTTAAGGTGTTTTTTAGTTGTTTCCAGGCAAAGTAGTACCCAAGTTAATGTGCTGTTAACGTGCTGTTAGTCAGGGATAATCAATTAATAAAACTGGATTTTATTCGTGCAATTTTAGGAGTTTAGAGGCATACCTTGCGTTCAGTACAACAAAAACTATGTCTAAGCTAAGATTGAGGAGTCAATTAGAGCGAAAATACTAGTGTGGAATGTTTCAGAGAACACCGAATCGCTAAATTTGACGAAAAATTAAGCTTTAAACCTCTCTTTCCCGATGACCCTTTTGTTTGGTCGATTTTCTTTTGGTATCAGATTTCGTGATGGTAGCTGCGGGAGCCGGTTGGCTCATTTTTCTAATATAAATGTGTTTAACGCTCGCTTTACCACTTTCTCTTTCATCCACTTCGAAGCGATTGGTGCTTTTTATCATGGGCAGCAACTTAGAGAATCCATAATTCCTGGAATCAAAATCTGGCTTTTTCTTCATCATCAAATTGCCTAGATCTCCTAAGTAGGCCCATCCGTCTTCATCTGCCAAGTCGGTAATGCTATCTGTGAAGAGCCTGATAATTCCGGGATCGACTTTATTTAAAGGCTGCATTTCCGAAGATTTCGCAGTTGTAGCGGTCTGCTGAACGTTATTGTCTTCTGAAGCTTGTAGGTTAGGTTTCAGGATCTCAATGTAGATGAATTTATCACAGGCAGTAATAAAAGGGGCAAGTGTTTTCTTTTCACCGATCCCAATTACTTTCATTCCTGCTTCTCGAAGCCTTGTAGCCAATCTGGTAAAGTCACTATCACTCGAGACAATACAGAAGCCGTCCACGTTCCCTGTATAAAGGATATCCATAGCGTCAATAATAAGTGCACTGTCGCTCGAATTTTTGCCGCTGGAGTAGCTGTACTGCTGAATGGGTGTGATGGCATTTTCCAGCAGTACTTTTTTCCATCCGGAAACTGTTGGCTTGGTCCAATCAGCATAGATTCTTTTGAAAGTAGGCGTACCATACTTGGCGATTTCCTCAAACATTTCTTTTACATTGGCATAAGGGACATTGTCGGCGTCTATTAATACAGCAAGTTTCAGGTCTCTCTCGTTCTTCATAAGCCTTGGCGCAGGATTTTATTTAAAGATAAGGAAACCTGTATCAATCCGATCTAAATTTTATCATAGCTTTAGGTAGAATATGACGGACATCATTGGCTTTCCGTTGCCGAATCATATATTTCTGACCACTACCATTCTAAATTTGAGTTTTGAATTTACACTTTTTACTGACTTCCAATTCTATATGAACACAAACATCTTAGGTTATACTCCAAGTCCTGCATTCGATACCTCAGTTGCTTATTTTTCTATGGAATTTGCCATTGACCAACAGTTGCCTATTTATAGCGGTGGTTTAGGTTTTTTGGCCGGTTCTCATCTTCGCAGTGCGTATGAACTTAAACAAAATCTGATCGGTATCGGTATCCTATGGAAATATGGATATTACGACCAGTGCAGCAATGAGGATGGGAGTATGCGGGTCGAGTTTACAGCAAAAAGTTATCCTTTTCTAGAAGATACGGGAATAGTATTTCAAGTTCCAATCCGAAACTATGATGTTGCTGTAAAGGCATTTCTTCTTAAGCCATCAACTTTCGGAACCACTCCACTTTACCTTTTAAGTACGGATTTGCCAGAAAATGATGATTTTGGAAGATCTATCTCAGGGCGTCTTTACGATAATGATGAACAAATTAGGGTTGCTCAGTCTATACTTTTAGGCATCGGTGGTGGCATGTTGCTGGATCTATTGAAAATAGTACCTGACCGTTACCATATGAATGAGGGTCATGCTATTCCGCTTAATTTTTTTCTTTATTCTAAATTTAAAGATTTGGCTGAGATCAAAATGAAAATGGTGTTTACCACCCATACCCCGGAAGCGGCTGGCAATGAGGTTCATCATTTTGAATTGCTGAAGGAAATGTCGTTTTTCTATCATCTGCAGGTACATGAGGTAAAGTACTTATTGGACATGGAAGGTGACCAATTTAATTACACGCTAGCGGCATTGAAGTTTTCAGGTATTGCAAATGCGGTTTCCAAGATACATGCTGAGGTTGCCAAGAGGATGTGGAGTGCTAACTCAGGCGTTTGCGAGATAATCTCCATTACCAACGCACAAAACCAAAAATATTGGCAGGATGAGGCATTCAGAAAATACATTTTGAAAGTTGATGATGACAATTTAGCCGGAAGAAAGAAGGAAATGAAAGTTGATCTTTTTCGAGAGGTAGAAAAGAGAACTGGTAAAAAGTTTAATCCTGATGTGTTAACCATTGTCTGGGCAAGACGTTTTGCGGAATATAAACGCGCGGATCTTTTGCTGCAGGACTGGGGAAGATTCATTCAACTTATTACAGATAATGTAAAACCAGTGCAGGTAATTTGGGCTGGGAAACCGTATCCTGAAGATCATTCGGCTACACAATTATTCAACGAAATTACCGAGCGTACGAAGTCTTTCGGCAACTGCGCAGTACTAACAGGTCACGAACTAGATCTTTCGGCATTGTTAAAAAAAGGAGCAGACATTTGGCTCAACAACCCGATGATGTATAGGGAAGCATCGGGGACCAGTGGTATGACGGCAGCAATGAACGGTGCGATCAATCTTTCCATCCCAGATGGTTGGGTGCCGGAATTTGCAAAGGATAGGCTGAATTGCTTTTTGATCACTCCAGCTACGGGTGATTATTCGCAAGAAGAAATTAATAGACAGGAAAATCTTAACTTGATGGACAGCTTGCAGCATTTAATTTTACCGCTTTATTATGAGGATGTAATAGGTTGGGGCAAAATGGTAAAAAATGCTGTTGAAGATGTCGTGCCTGAGTTTGAATCTGCTAGAATGGTGACAGAATATTACCAAAAACTTTATAACAGGGCTAATAAGACTTAGGCAGGGAACATATACGCTTCAAGGCGTTGAGTGTCAAACATAAACATCGAATTAAATTTTGTCAGGATCACCTAACGGGTTTTCCGCTTGTTTGAAGAGTGCTGCTTCACTTTCAGAGATAACAGGAACATCGGATCTATCTGGCACAGGTGTGTTCATGCCATCATTAACAGGCGCTATAATTACCTGCTTAACTTTTTTGTTCAAATCTTTCTGTTGATCTGTGCTTTTTTTGTCCTTAGCCATGTAAATAAAATTTATTATTTTTTTAATTGCTCAAGAATAGTAAACCAAAGGGTCTTTTCTTTAATAATAATTGCTCATTTAATATAACGAAAAATCAAAATAATTGTTTTGATAACGTCGATCCTTAGTAAAGTGGCAAACGTGGATTTTTTTTCATCATCCTAATCAATGATTTTAAAAACCCGCTTAAATAATTGGATTAAAACAACAGGCGTAATACTGGTAGCAACTATTATAAGCCAAGTGCTCGAACTTAGTACTTGAAGCCCAATAGTTTCACTAAGTGGTTTAATGGAATAGAATACCGCTATTATAGCTATACATAGCAGTAATGCTCCCCAAATAAATTTGTTACGGGTAATTTCATTATTAAAAAATGAAATTTTACGTGAGGATAAATTTAGTACATGCCACAATTGTGACAAAGCAAGGCTGAAAAAGGTAATGTTGTTACACACTTTTGCATCGTACATTAAATAAATATTACAGTACCATGTCACCGCTATAATGGGTATTGCTAACAACAGCGAATAGGTTGTTATAGTAAACCAATCTTTTTTCATTACAATAGGCTCCTGTGGATTTCGTGGCGGGATTGTCATAATGAGTTTATTGCCTTTGCCAAGCCCTAATGCCAAGGCGGGAAAAATATCTGTAACCAAATTGAGGAAAAGTATTTGTAAAGGAAGTACGAAGAATGGAAGATTTAATAATCCATAAAGAAATACAATAAATATTTCACTAAGGTTACAAGAAAGAAGATATATTAAAAAGTTTTTTATGTTTTTAAAAATTACCCTGCCCTGCATAATAGCTGCCACAATGGAATTAAACGAATCGTCTTTTAAAATCATTGCTGCCGTTTCTTTGGCCACCTGCGTGCCCCGTATGCCCATGGCAATCCCAATATCTGCTTTTTTTAGCGCAGGGGCATCATTTATACCATCACCTGTCATGGCTACGATATTGCCCTTTTTTTGATATAGGCTTACCATATCTAACTTTTGCTTTGGCGTAACCCTTGCGAAAATAGTAGCGGCAAATAATTTTTTATCGGATAATTTTGAATCTAACTCTTTACCATTAATTACCACGTTATCCTTTTCTGATAGCTTTATTTTTTCGGCAATATTGAGTGCAGTTGCCGGATGGTCGCCTGTTATCATAATTACCTTAATTCCAGCATCTCTGCATGACTGCAAAGCAGCTACCACTTCCATTCGGGGTGGATCTAAAAATCCTATAAGCCCTGCAAGTGTTAAGTCCGATGAAAAATTATCTGTGGAGATATTTTTCGCTTCCTTAAAAGCAAAAGCCAATACTTTTGAGCCCTGTGCCTGAATAGCATCTGCTTTTTTCAGAAATATTTTTTTATTAGCATCTGTTAAAGGCACTATTTTATCGCCTTCACAATACGAACTGCATCTATGTATTAATTCCTCTACAGCTCCTTTGGCCGCTACAAAATTGCCATTATCTTTTTTATGTAAAGTAGCCATTAATTTTGTTTCAGAATTAAAAGGTTCTTCTGACACTCGGGGATACAAGGCGTTTATTTTTGCCGCTTTTGTTTCGCCTGAATTTATGAATTGTAACAGGGCAATTTCAATGGGATCACCTAAATGTTTTTGCTTATTTTTTATTTTTTTGGTTACAGCGTTATTGCATAAAGCGGCTATAATTAGCAACTTTTCAAACGCAGACTTATTTTTAGTAATCTTGGCACTACTGTCCTCGTTATTTTTGTCTATTGCTACGTCTTCATCAAAAAAGATCAAGCTGTTTACATCAATTTTATTTTCTGTTAACGTCCCGGTTTTGTCTGTAAAAATGGTATTTATACCCCCAAGTGTTTCCACCGATGTCAGTCTTTTAATAAGCACCTTCTTTCGCGCAAGTCGCAACATGCCATAAGTAAGTGCAATAATACTTACCACAGGCAGCCCTTCGGGGATGGCCGCTACGGCCAATGCTAATGCTGTTTCTACAATTAGGTAAAAGGGTTTGCCTTGGAACAATCCTGTTATAATAAATATGCTAGCAAATGCAGCCGTAATCCACATTAATATTTTTGTAAGTCCTTGGAGCTTTTTTTCTAATGGGGTATCGTTTTGCTTTGACGTTTCTACCAAAGCTGTAATTTTCCCTAATTCGGTTTGTAATCCTGTACCAATTACAATGGCTTTGGCATTGCCTTTTACAACAGATGTGCCTTTAAATATTAAATTAATTTTATCAGCAAGGGAAACATCTTTTTTTAGAATTTTTATATTTTTTTCAACCGCTAATGACTCCCCTGTAAGTGCCGATTCATCCACCTCAAATTGATTTACTTCAATTAACCTTGCATCTGCTAACACCATATCACCAGCTTCTAAAACCAATACATCACCGGGTAAAATTTTTTCAGATGGGATTTCTTTAAGGGCATTGTCTCTCCATACTTTTGAAACGCTGACGTCCAATTCCTTTAGTGCCTTCAGAGAATTACGGGCTTGCAACTCCATAAAAAACCCAAGTGCTGCAGTAATAGCTATTACGCCAACAATAGCAAATCCTTCAAGCCAATCTTGAAAGAAAAAAGAAAAGCCGGCGGCTACCACCAGCAACGCTATGATTGGGCTTTTAAATTGCTCAAATAAAATGACCCAAATACTTTTTTGCTTTTGCTCTGCATAACTATTTAACCCATATTTCGTAATCCTTTCTTCAATACTACTTTCCTTCAAACCAGCTTTTAAATTTACGTCTAGCAGCTTTGCTAGGTCGTCAACATTTGTTGAATGAGCATCTTTTATTGGATATGTTTTATCATTACTTGCTGCCATAGTTTTAAGTTTTTATTACTTACCTGATTTTTCTTCTTTTTTAAATCTTTCTGCGATATGATACTCAATTATTCTACCTGCATATTCAAATTGATTTTAGATTATTATTTCCTCACTTTTACACCTTTATTTAAATCTATCCCAAAAAGCGTTTCCCCGGAGCCGGCATTTCCGGAAACTAAAGTGGTTCCGTTCTGCGGAAGCCCGCCTTCGGTAATTTCGTCAAAGCCTTAAATTCCGGTACAGCATTTAAGTAATTTATTACGCTTTGGGGTAATTTTTTCTTTGGTGTTTTTGTTGTGATGATAATCCTTTTTTATTTTATTAAAATGAGTTCTACAGAAAGCAAGTTTGCTAAATAAGAAGTATCAATTTTACAGCCAGCATTAATATGTTATTGGAGTTTCCACGGAAACTTTTTAAATCGGAATTATTATTTCTCTATCGTTAGGGTACAACCAATAAGAATTTTATTGCTTACAGTGGAATTGCAACAATAAAATAAAGAATAACCACAGTCAAAAAATAGTAGGGTGAAAGAGGAATATCCAAATGCTTTTATAACAATGCCAGGTAGCATATCAGTGCTTAATTCGAATTAGGGCAGGGATCTTAAGACTTTGAGTAAGTCTTCATTGTTGATCTTTGCCGGATTGTTGAATTGCAAATCCAGAAGTATGTCTGGGATTTCTAATGGTCCGGTTGTCGTCATAACACAAATACCGGCCTTAATTTTCTTGAAAGAGACATAATCCCCTACCGCTGGATCCAGAGCTTGCAATCTGATCAGCAATTCATAAATCACGTAAGTGGAGTACATGGAACAAAAGTACTAAATGATCAGTAGAGATCTATACTAAGATGTCGCGCTCTAAATAGAGTCTTCGGTAGGGAATTTCAATTATCTAAAGTTACAGCTTACACCACTCCATAAATTGGTGATTTTTGCATTTTCATTAGCTCCATCAAATATTCCAAAAAGATCATTGGATTTGGTAGAGAATTCATAACCCAGGGTTGTTTTAACAACTTTAACTACATAAGCACTTTCCATTTCTTTTCTGGTACTGCCAATGCCAATACTTGCTATGGTGTTTAATTTAGATTGAGGGTTTTTAGCTTGGTTTGCAGCCCAACCAACAAATAGCCATTCATCATTCTTATTTTCTTTAAAAAGTAAGGTCAAGCCATTATCCCATGTTGCCATTTTTAACGGACCAGCCCCACATTCCCTATTGATGTTAATGGTTGGTTTTGATTTTAACACTTTTTCAACTATTTCTATGGTCTGATTGAAGGGTATATCGAAACCAATTTCTTTGGTAGAACCATTGTTTGGATTGATAATTTGAATGGCGTTTGCACTGAGTGCTAAAGCAAACTGCATTTCTTTAGGCTGAATATTTTCAGCTGAGTCTATTTTTAATGCTACTAAACTGTCTTTTTCTGTGGTTGTTTGATTGTTTTTTTGCTTATTATTTTGACAAGCATTAAAACTAATAGTGATTAAGATAATGAAGTATAGTTTTACTTTCATACTCATTCGAATGAGGTTTGATTGTTTAAAAGATGGTATTTGAAAAGGAAATCTCATTGTTTCAACGATTAGATTTGTAAACTTAACGCTTTATTTTACACAAACATCTCCTTGTTTTTTACGTTGGTGTATAATCCCGGATATGTGCTGCCGGACCTGTAATTGTCAGGAAGTGTTTTTACCCACACCACCTTTGCCCATGGTCATGATTAGACCGTGATTTTGGTGTTCTGATAGTTTATTTACTAATAAGATAAGATTTAGTTCTATCTTATTTAATAACGTACTACAGTGATAAGAAGCTTGTTTAAGGAACTGAGTAAGCCATAATACTTTCGAATGAATAAATCGCTTATATTTATGCCAATATAATTTCATAAATGTTTGACTTGTATGTTCTATGATGATTAAGGATTCTTACTATTAATGATCCACACTATCTTCGCTGCCAGTTTTTCATTTATGACAAATAACATAATTTGTTTGCACCATTATAGCTCTGAATGAAAGATATAGAATCCCTTAAAAATGACCTGAGCGCCAAGGTCGCCAATGTAACTGTCGCTTCTAAAACCCTGAAAACATCTGGATACATACAAGAATGGCCACTTGAAAATTATATAAGCTGCCTTGAAGAGGCTTTGGATTCGGCACGTACGCTTCTTGGTAATCAGCAAAAGAAATGTTAGAAATGATCGCCTTAGTTGCTATTAAATAAAAAACTCCCGAAGGAATACACTATTTGAGAATTGCAGGGTGCAGGGTTGGGCTGAGCGATTTCTATTCTCTTGCTATGCTATATTATCTACTTCAGGCACAAAAGGATTTGTTAAAAATGGAGCGTTAACTTTGCGACAATAAATTTTCAAGGAATTGTTCTTAACTTGTTGATTATTTAAATCTTAACCAAATATCAAATCCAATGAATCGAAACTATCCCTATGGGTTTATAGCAATCGTTGCTATTTGCCTCTCCATGTTTTCTTGTAAAAAAGAAAGCACGATCCAGGAATCGCCAGCTTTGAAGTTACCAAAGGATCAGGCGGTCTCGGCAATCTCCATCCCCAGCGTTAAAAATGGACCATTAGGCATCTGTTATGTAGAAGTGAACAATGCCGATATCAGAAATGTAGGTAAATATACACTCAACGCTGGTGGTAAAAGACTTTTTGATATGGCGATTATTTTTGCAGCCAATATTAATCGCAATGCCAGCACTGGAAAAGCGGAACTCTTTTTCAATGCGAATGTTGCGAATGTCCTCAACAACAAAGCAACTTATATTGAGCCGCTGCAAGCAAAAGGTATTAAAGTCACTCTTTCTATACTTGGAAACCACCAGGGAATGGGCATCTGCAATCTGGCTAGTCAGGCAGACGCACAGGCATTTGCGCAACAACTTAGTAATGCGGTAACTACGTACGGACTGGATGGGATTGATTTTGACGATGAGTATTCAGATTATGGAGTTAACGGAACAGGTCAGCCTAACGCCAGTTCATTTGTTTACCTTGTTACAGCTCTACGGCAGCTTATGCCAACAAAGCTGATCTCATTTTATTTTTATGGTCCTGCGACATCCAGGCTTTCTTTTAACGGAGTAACTGTAGGTTCTAAGATAGATTATAGCTGGAACGCCATGTATGGTAGTTACTCAGTTCCAAATGTGCCTGGGTTGCCAATAAGTAATCTGGGTCCAGCGGCAATCGATATCCAGGCTACCAGCAGTTCAACAGCCGCAAACCTGGCTACGCAAACAAAAAATAACAATTACGGCGTATACCTTTATTACAATTTGCCAAATACTAATGTGGAAAGTTACCTTTCGAGTGTCTCAAATGTATTATATAATACAAATTCGCTTTATAATTCCGGTGGTGAAGGAACAACAGGTGTAAACTTTTATCAAAATGCCAATTATGGTGGTGTAACTTCCAATGGCATCCCAAAAGGAACGTATACGTTGACGCAGCTGGAAGGATATGGGTTTATAAATGACTGGGCTTCTTCAGTACGCATTCCGGCAGGATGGACTGTTACCATGTACGCTGATAATAATTCCACAGGAACATCTTGGGTACTGAATGGTAATCAATCAAATTTTACTACGCTTTCACCAAATGCAAATGACTTGGTCACATCTGTTAAAATTCAGTAACAAATAGATATAATTTAATAGTTGT